>NZ_JBQEPF010000004.1:0-336847 GCF_052045575.1 Bacillus sp. 22190
CAAATTTTTTCTCTAATGGTCCGGTAGTTCAGTTGGTTAGAATGCCTGCCTGTCACGCAGGAGGTCGCGGGTTCGAGTCCCGTCCGGACCGCCATTTTTTAAAAAGAATACTTGGCTCGGTAGCTCAGTTGGTAGAGCAACGGACTGAAAATCCGTGTGTCGGCGGTTCGATTCCGTCCCGAGCCACCACTATTTGCCGGTGTAGCTCAATTGGTAGAGCAACTGACTTGTAATCAGTAGGTTGGGGGTTCAAGTCCTCTTGCCGGCACTGTTTTTCAAATGTGGAGGGGTAGCGAAGTGGCTAAACGCGGCGGACTGTAAATCCGCTCCCTCCGGGTTCGGCGGTTCGAATCCGCCCCCCTCCACCATTTTTATTTTCATAGGGGCATAGTTTAACGGTAGAACAGAGGTCTCCAAAACCTCCGGTGTGGGTTCGATTCCTACTGCCCCTGCCAATTATATGATTCATAACATCTATGGCGGTTGTGGCGAAGTGGTTAACGCACCAGATTGTGGCTCTGGCACTCGTGGGTTCGATTCCCATCAATCGCCCCATTTTATTATTGGGCTATAGCCAAGCGGTAAGGCAACGGACTTTGACTCCGTCATGCGTTGGTTCGAATCCAGCTAGCCCAGTTGATATGCGGAAGTAGTTCAGTGGTAGAACACCACCTTGCCAAGGTGGGGGTCGCGGGTTCGAATCCCGTCTTCCGCTCCAATTATGGCGGCATAGCCAAGTGGTAAGGCAGAGGTCTGCAAAACCTTTATCCCCGGTTCAAATCCGGGTGTCGCCTTTTTTGAAAAGACTGCCGGGGTGGTGGAATTGGCAGACACACAGGACTTAAAATCCTGCGGTAGGTGACTACCGTGCCGGTTCAAGTCCGGCCCTCGGCACCATTTTTTATTTATTATAAGTTGCGCTCTTTAATGATCATGCCGGTGTGGCGGAATTGGCAGACGCGCACGACTCAAAATCGTGTTCCTCACGGAGTGCCGGTTCGACCCCGGCCACCGGTATCTAGTTTAAGATATTCTTTATTATCGTCAATTACAGAAGAATTAAGGAATATTAACGTTTAAAACGTCTTTCTACAAATTGTAGGAGGGCGTTTTTTATTTGTTGTTTAGCTGATTTTTCACACGGAAAAATTACTTCAAATCGTGTTCAAAGGAGATTAACTTTTACTTTATTGATGGTTACCTTATGATTAAACTAAAGGGGCAGGACAATTGAAGATGGATTGGATCAATTGTACATAGGAGGTGTTGTAATGATTACGGTTAAAAATGCTGAAAGTTATCTTAAAGATAGCATCGGTGAAGATACCGATGAGATAAATAAGGTTTGGGAAACATTTAAGGCTTTTTCAAAGGAGACCGTTGAGGGCGAAGAAGATAAAGAAATTTTATTTCAGTGTGGTGTCTATGATTTTACAGGAGAGGAACTATTTCATCTTGATTTTGTACGTCAGTTTACAATTTATGAAGAAGATGATTATTCTCACATGGAACAACTGCACTGTGAATTTTTATTTAAACCAACAAGCGAGTTAAAAAAGTTAAAGGTAGTAGAAGAATGGTCAATGGATTATGACGATATAGATCATTTTTTTCATC
Source organism: Bacillus sp. 22190 (assembly GCF_052045575.1). NCBI lineage: Bacteria > Bacillati > Bacillota > Bacilli > Caryophanales > Bacillaceae > Bacillus > Bacillus sp. 22190. Next base: position 1,618 of record NZ_JBQEPF010000004.1, read on the forward strand.
ATATTGAAAGTATTCATGAGTTTAAAATTCCTTTGACTTTAAAGCCGATAAAATCAGCAATATATCAAGAAGAACTTTAATTCTTATTTCATTAACGGCTGCTTTACTTTCAGAGAGTATACCTTGCCTTTTTGGACTCATTTATCACGGAGTGTCGGTTCGACTCCGGCCACCGGTATCTATTATAATTTTGTTTTTTACCGTGAACCTAACGTTTCACCCTCGTGGTGAAACGTTTTTTTGTGGTTTAAATGAGTTATTTAGATGAAAATAGAATCCTATTAGAATAGAATGAGCATGTACTAATTTTAACAGAATAAACTTTTGATGATTTGCAACATTTGGTACGATACATTTAACCATATAAGGAAACAGAATGGATTGGCGCATTCACATAAAACAGTGAATTACCTTTGTGTAACTAAATGAATATTTGTGGGTACATGCACATCTTTAGCTGGCATCATCATTGTGACCCAAGTTTGGGGGAGAATTTATGAAAAAACAAAATGATCATGAAGAGTTATTGACAGGTGGAAATGTCTCCAACGTATATCGTTCGGGAGATACGGTTCGCAGAGAGGGAAAGTCAGACAATATGAATATACAAAAGCTGCTAAAGCATTTAGAAAAAAAGAATTTCTCCTATGCTCCAACGTTTTTAGGGGTTGATGAAAAAGGTAGAGAGATCTTGTCCTTCATTGAAGGTGTAGCCGGTCATGATCCCTTAAAAGAATACATGTGCTCTCACAATGCTTTAAAAGAAATAGCGAGAATGCTTAGACTGTATCATGATGCTGTTAGTGATTTTCCCATTTCAGACGATTGGGAACGAATGGACAATACGCCTAACAACATAGAGGTTGTGTGCCATAATGATTTTGCGATGTACAATATTATTTTCAAAAATAAAAAGCCAGTGGGAATCATTGATTTTGATGTAGCTGCCCCTGGTCCAAGGCTTTGGGATATTGCATATACCCTTTATACATGTGTGCCTCTCAGTAGACTTTTTCGCACTGAAACAGGGGAGGTCGTGAATTATCATTCATTAGAGCATGCAGCCCATATAAAGTATAGAGTCAAACTGTTTTTTGAAGCTTATGGTGAGGACATAGCAGAAGATTATGTGGATATGGTGCTGCTGCGTTTAGAAGGTTTATGTCAATACATGAAGCGAAAAGCGAGTGAAGGGGATAGAGCTTTTCAAAAAATGATTCATGAGGGGCACTTTGAACATTATCAAAAAGACATACAATTCATTCATGAGCACAGAAAAGAATGGGTTTGAGGATGCCAAGGGTTTTATAAAAGAAAAAGGACAACTCATCTTTTTACTAGTTTCATGTGGATGTTACAATTGGTTATAATAGTTCAATAGAATGAATGTAAAGAGGCGGAGTTGTTATCTTGCAAACGAAGACGATATTACAGACTATTATTGAAGATGAGCGATCACATGATTATCCGCTTTTTAGACAGTACTGTGTCAGGAAAGAACAGGGTCTGCGTAAAGATGCGTTAAAGGTTCTTCAGTCTTTTGTTGAAGAGATGAATAAGAACGAATTTACAGCACGGCGTTCATTTGTTGCTTGGCTGTTTGATTACATTGAACGTTTTGAGGATGGTCATCATTTGCTTGTGTATCCATTGGTAAATGGGGTGATCCACCCTGTTCTTCAAGAGTGGGAAAATATTGATCCAACGGATGTGAGACCGTATCGATGGCAAGGCTTGTTTGTGCATCAGGAGGAAGGGCTGCCCTATTTATTGAAGGCATTAGAGATGGGAGGCAGCAAAGAGCAGCGAGTGATTGTCCAAATTTGCGAAACCTATTTCTCGGCTTTGTGGTATTCGTTCCATCATATACATGAAGATCTTTATTTAAGCACCTATGAGAAAGATCATGAGCGAATTCAAGGGATTCAAGATGTCATGAAACTGATCGAAGATAAAAAGGTTCAAACCAATGTTGAAAAACTAGCAGTCTACTATAACCAGCTTTTATCGGACTGGAAGGAATTTCAGCAGACGGAGACAAGAGGCTTTGTGAAATGGTGTGCGGATCGTAAGAAGCCCTATGAGTGGGTACAGACATTTTACTATCACCAATAGTTGTTTTTCATAAGAAAAAGGCAGGGGTCAACTCTGCCTTTTTTATTTATGCCATATTCTTTCTATTTCTACATGGCCTGGTTTAAAATATTTCAGGATGTAGACATCTGGATTGCTTAGTTGTTCCCACTCCTTGAATCCAATTGCAGGATCGGCGTGTTTTAGAAGCAGGCTCATAATATTGCCATGAGTGGCGAATAAAGTATGATCTCTTCCTAATTTTATTTGTTCATAGAGTGCCTCTACAATACGATTCATCGCTTCTTGGCTTGATTCTCCGCCTTCACATGTCATATGCAAGTCCGAAAAACTGAGCTTTAGTTTTTCATACCAATCCTTCATTGGTTGACTGCTTAACCTACGTTCAGAGAGACGCTTATCCATTTGTACCTTTATTTGTTTGGCATGAGCAAGGGGCTCAACGGTTTGAATCGCTCGTTTATAAGGACTTGAGATGATGTGGTTGAGCTGAATGCCGGAAAAAAACTGTGCGAGTTCATGCGATTGTGTGATGCCTTGAGGCGTTAAAGACGCATCCTCGGATTGTCCATCTGCTTGACAGTGTCTGACGAAATAATATGTCTTCATAGGGGGTACACCTTCCTCTAAGTATAAAAAAATCATCCAATATTGGATGAGGGTTCACGAAAGTTTAGGTTCTATTTGTTCGTGTCTGCTTCTTTGTATGGATCTATCAGTTTTGAGGTTAGGTCTAAGTTGAACAAAAAATCATCTACGGTGTCTGTGCCAAAGGGAAGAGTGGAAAAGTTAATTGGGATGCTGTCTTCTTGCGTATCTGAAGTAATCGGCTGTTTGTGCTGCTTTTTTCTCCAGTTCTTAAACAAGCGCATGTGAGGCCCCCTTTTCTAAAAAAAGATGGATTTATACATAATATACGGGGAGAGTTGTCCGAGCGTCAATTGTTTTCTTCAAAAGGATTTATTACATTTGTACGAAAAGAGCCACAGCTAAGTGCGGCTCTTTCCATGTTTTGACATGGCACGGTGTATGGCTTGTTGTACCTTTCGTTCGCATCTGATGTTGTATGGTTTCTTATGGAGTTTACTCGTCTTAAATTGACCAATTACACGGCGGACTCCTTGATCATAAATGATCAGCTCTCTGCTCGTTTGATCACTTAATAACGCTTGAAACCAGCTGTATTTTTTTAGCTGTGCTGCATTTCGTGATATATCATCTTCATCTACCTGTAAAAAAGGGATATACAGAGCAAGATTGAAGATGTCTAAAATGAATCCCATATTACCTGCCCCCTTCATATCGTTTATTACGTTTAGAAAGGGGAATGGTTCCATACAATTGGTTTTAAAAACAATCCCAGTGCATGAACCATTCTTTATTGTCTTTGTCGTAATAGAAATACATCGTGCCGTTATCACCAATCATGAACCGAGGTTTTTCTTCTGAAGCGATTTGTAGCATGAATTCTCCTGACATCTGGTGGGGAGGAGATTGGATGTAAGCTCCGTATCCACCGATTTTTGTGAACGAGTAGTTTGAGTAATGCTCGAAGAAATGATCTGTCGCTTCTTCACTTTCATTAACCTCTGATAAGTCAACGTATGACCAAGCTTCCTCCCAGCATGGATAATCCGGTTGTTCCCCTTCGAGCCACTCTATCTGGAAAGGCTTAATTCCTTTCACTTCTTCAGGGGTCTCAGCGATTTCTAATCCTTCCATTGATGAATATTCAATGAGTTTCCAGCCCTCACCGTTTTTGGCGATATCGATCGGAAGGGTTTTCTTGTTGATGAAAATTTGAATCATCTTACATTCATCAAAGCCGTTCATTCCCCCTGGTACTTCGGGTAAATACATTTGTAAAATGGGAATCATAGCTCCATCTTGGTCTGCCGGCCACCCTTTATCAAGTTGGATGAAAAAATGACCAGCAAACCAGCTGTACTTAGAAGGATCAGGGCGAAACCCGCCTATTTTGGCTACAATAGGTGTTTTTCCTAGTTGATTTAATTCGTCAAAAGCTTTGATCTTCATTTATCCATCCCCCATTCTTTAGCCAGCAATGTGTGCATCTTGAAACGTTCCATTCATATTGCCAGAGACAATGATGACATGTCCCCAAAATAAATCTCCGTCATGATAGTAGGCTTCGAATTCTCCATTTGGATAAGCATGGAGGCTTTCAAGTGAAATGCGGCTGATAAATTGATCCGGTGTGATCTCTTCTGAATTTTCAGCGGAGTCGTCTTGTTCCTGCCAATCTTTTGCTAGTTCAATCAGCTGATTTGCTGCATATGACTTCATGGAGGCATCCCATGTTGTCTGCTCTTCTACGAGTTGTCTAGCCGTTTTCAGAGAGTCATTCATTTCTTCCTCTTCTTCAAGATTGAAGTAAAGAAGGCACTCCTCATTGCCCCACTGGATGGTTGTTTCAAATAAGTCTAGTCCTTTCACTAATTCAAAGGTACCCAGCTTGTCATCGTGGTAAAAGATAGGTTGTTGAGCTTCTTCTAATATTTCTTGAAGTTCCTTATCTTCAGTATCTGTATCAACAAGTGAAACGAGCATAAATTCACCTTCACCTTTACGTACTTGAAGTGTGACGATAGATTCTTTATGTAATTGCGCTTGTTTTTCTCGTAATCCCTTTTCATCTGTTAACCAGCACAGTCTCACTTTTTCGGTTATGATGCGGTCTTTTTCCTTCCATGCAATGAGCGGGATTGAAGCAGTCCAAAGAGTCTCTTTTCCTGCTTTTCCTGCGCCGACTCCAGAAGGTCCTGTAACAGTCACGATTTCTATCACTTCTTCTGAGAATCTTTGTTCAAATATGTTGATTTGTTTGTTTGATTTCATAGGATGTCCCCCAGCTTGATTTATTTGATGGAGCTATACCTTTATCACACCTTACATTGGTAGGGGAAATCAAGCTTTTTTTACTTAAAACTGTTTTTTAGGTTTGTGGCAACAGAGAGGATACATGGATTGCTGGAGGTTGAGTCACAATAAAAAAGCAAATCGGTTCGGATTTTGTATAAATTTGGCTAAGTGAGTCGAAAAGCCTAGGTGATTCTTCCTTTTCTTTATAATTACTTTGACACGATTAGATGAAAAAAGTAAAGTAGTACTGAGTGATTTACAAAACCTTCATCATTCTCTGAAACATGAAGCGGCAGTAAATTTAATGTAAATGGATATTTTTCCTTTTATTTACTCGTGTTTTTTTTGAAACTTATGATGCTTCTTATTCGTTATATTAAAGGAGCACATGTAACCTGCGGAAAAAAGAGCATCGGAATACTTGGTGCAGAAGATTTACATTTGCAAAATCAATGTAAATTTTTTATGATTTCATTTATATCAGATCGAAAATAAGAAAGAAGAGGTTTTATGAAAAAAATATTTGCGAACAAATATAGCTTTTTTGTTTTGGCTGTCCTTTTATTTTGGGCAAAATCGTACACAGCCTACAAAATGGACTTTAATTTAGGAGTGAAGGGATCTTTTCAAGAGGGGCTTCTCTTATTAAATCCATTCAGTTCAGCCATCGTGTTTTTAGGACTTGCTCTCTTTTTGAAGGGGCGTAAATCGGCCATTGTTTTAATTGTCATTGATTTTATTATGACCGCACTTTTATATGCGAATGTAGCGTACTATCGTTTCTTTGATGATTTTTTAACATTCCCGACAATGAAACAAGCCGGTAATCTTGGGGGAGGTATGACCGGCGGTGTGTTAGCAAGTATTAAGCCGCATGACCTTTTGTACTTCCTTGATATCATCATTTTAATTGCCATTGTCATTTGGAGACCAGAAGTGAAGAAGTTCCAAATGAAAAAAACTTTCGCACTGCTGATTGTGGCTGCAGGTGTTGGACTATTCTTCGTTAACCTACACTTAGCTGAAAAAGATCGTCCAGAATTATTGACGAGAACATTTGATCATAAGTACATTGTGAAATATTTAGGTGTTTATAACTATGCGATTTATGACGGCGTGCAAACCGCACAAAATGCAACGCAGGTAGCAAATGCGAGTAGTGATGATTTAACGGATGTCGTGAACTATACGACCTCTCACTATGCGAAACCAAATGCAGAATACTTTGGTCAAGCAAAAGGAAAAAACATCATCAAAATCCATTTAGAAAGCTTCCAGTCATTTTTAATTGACTACAAGTTAAATGGAGAAGAAGTGACGCCGTTTTTAAACAAACTAGCTCATGGAAAAGAAGATTTTACGTATTTTGACAACTTCTTCCACCAGACTGGTCAAGGGAAGACTTCTGATGCTGAGCTCATGATGGATAATAGTATGTTTGGCTTGCCAGAGGGTGCAGCGTTTGTGACAAAAGGTGAAAATACCTTCCAATCACTTCCTGCCATCTTAGATCAAAAAGCAGGCTATACGAGTGCAGTGCTTCACGGGGATTATAAATCTTTCTGGAACCGTGACACGATTTATAAACATATGGGAATTGATCAATTCTTCGATGCATCTTATTACAACATGGATGAAGAAAACCTTGTAAACATGGGTCTGAAGGATAAACCATTCTTTAAAGAATCAATCCCAATGTTAGAATCAATGAAAAAGCCATTTTATGCACACTTAATGACATTGACCAACCATTATCCATTTAATCTAGATGAGAAAGATGCGACAATTGCTAAGGCAACAACTGGCGATAAAACAGTGGATAATTATTTCCAAACAGCGAGATATTTGGATGAGTCATTAGAACAATTCTTTAAGGACTTGAAAAAATCGGGTCTGTATAAAGACTCAGTGATTCTATTATATGGTGACCATAATGGAATTTCTGAGAACCATAACCGTGCAATGAGTGAGATTCAAGGGAAAGAAATTACGCCATATCAAAATGCACAAAATCAGCGTGTACCGCTCATGATTCGTATCCCTGGGAAACAAGGCGGCGTGAATCATACGTATGGCGGTGAAGTAGACGTGATGCCAACGCTTCTTCACTTACAAGGTATTGATTCAAATGAGTACGTGAATTTTGGAACAGATTTATTCTCTAAGAAGCATGATCAAACTGTTGCATTCCGTAACGGAAACTATGTGACACCAAAATATACCCTTGTAGATAATACGGTCTACGATACAAAAACGGGTAAAGTGGTGAAACAAAACAAAAAGACAGAAGCGATTAAAGCCCGTGTTGATAATCAGTTAAGCCTGTCAGATAAAGTACTGTACAGGGATCTTCTTCGATTCCATAAGCTATCTGATTTTAAACCAGTAAATCCATCTGATTATTTCTATGGTAAAACAAACAAAGAGACAGAAACGGATTCTTCTGCTAACTAACTGAGTTTTGGGCAAGCACAGAAAGGTGCTTGCCTTTTTCTCTCTTACAGCTTGATTTGTTGGCAAAATATGTTTATATTTAGGGAGAAACAAGCGTGGCGCTAGCGGTCAGCTGGCGATAACTCATTTTGTCCTAGGGGATTTCAGGAGGAGCTTATGACAACAAATACAAAAACACAAAAAAAGAAATCAGAATTATGGGGCTGGATCAAAGCCATCTTAATCGCATTTATTGCTGTTTTTATCATTCGTAACTTTTTATTCGCACCGTATATTGTGAAGGGGACTTCTATGGAACCGACACTGCATAATACAGAGCGGGTGTTTGTGAATAAAACAGTCGATTACTTCGGCGATTATAAACGCGGACAGATCATTGTTCTTGATGGGGAAGACCGCAGTACTCACTATGTGAAACGATTGATTGGTTTACCTGGTGATAAAATCGAAATGAAAAATGACCAGCTATATGTGAACGGTCAAAAAGTGGCGGAGCCTTATTTAACATCAAACAAAAAGAAAGCTGCCGCAGATGGCACCTTGCTGACACCTGATTTTGGTCCTCTTACAGTCCCTAAAGGAAAGTACTTTGTCATGGGTGACAATCGCCAAAAGTCAATGGACAGTCGCAATGGTTTAGGTCTTTTTACAAAGAGTGACATTCAAGGGACAACATCATTCGTGTTTTATCCCGTCCAAGATATTCGGTTAATCAATCACTAATCAATAAGAAAAAGCACACAGGCGTGTGCTTTTTTTTGTTTGGTTAAGACTGACTTTTTGAAATCGCCTGTTCTAGATCTGCCAGAATATCTTCAATCGCTTCAGTTCCAACAGATAAACGAATAAGTTCTGGTGTCACCCCTGTGGCTTTTTGCTCTGCTTCACTTAATTGCTGATGCGTTGTGCTGGCAGGGTGGATGATGAGTGACTTAGAGTCGCCTACGTTTGCAAGATGTGAGAAAAGCTGAACCGAATCAATGAGTTTTTTTCCTGCGTCTTTGCCACCTTTAATGCCGAATGTGAGGATGGCACCTTGTCCTTTTGGTAAATAAGTTTGAGCCAGCTCAAAGGATTCATGGCCTTCAAGACCTGGATAGCTGACCCATTCTACAAGAGGATGATCTTGTAAAAATTGAGCTGTCTTCAATGCATTTTCACTGTGGCGTTCAAGGCGAAGATGCAATGTTTCTAAGCCTTGCAAGAGTAAAAATGAGTTGAATGGTGATAAAGCCGCCCCTAGATCACGTAAGAGCTGTACACGTGCCTTTGTGATATAAGCCGCTTCGCCAATCGCTTCCGTATACGTCAGGCCATGATAGCTTGGGTCTGGTTCAGTCAGGCCTTTGAACTTATCGCTATCACTCCAAGGAAACTTGCCGCTGTCGACGATGACTCCGCCAATGGATGTGCCATGGCCGCCGATGAATTTCGTCGCTGAATGGACAACAATGTCTGCACCAAATTCAATCGGTCTTAACAAATAAGGGCTGGCAAGTGTGTTATCCACAATTAGAGGGATATGGTGCTTGTGTGCAATGGCTGATACGGCTTCAATATGTAAAATGTCGCCTTTTGGATTTCCGATGCTCTCTGCATACACTGCTTTTGTTTTATCTGTAATGGCTGCTTCAAGTTCTTCAAGGTTTGAGGAATCCACAAACTTTACTGTTATTCCAAGCTTTTTCAAGGTATGAGCAAATAAATTATATGTGCCGCCATACAGACTGCTGGAGGATACGATTTCGTCACCAGCTCCTGCAATGTTTAAAATGGAGTAAGTGGTCGCTGCTTGTCCTGAGGAGACAGCAAGTGCACCAATTCCACCTTCAAGCTCAGCGATCCGTTTTTCAAACACATCATTTGTCGGGTTCATAATACGTGAATAAATATTACCGGGTTCCTGAAGTCCGAATAAATTCGCCGCATGCTCACTATCTCTAAAACCGAAAGAGCTTGTTTGGTAAATAGGTACAGCTCTTGAATAGGTGGCTGAATCCAGTTCTTGACCTGCGTGTATTGCTTTTGTTTCTAAACGAAATTGAAGTTCTTCTGACATGTGTGTATCCTCCTTTTGTTAGATAAAACCAACTACTTTAATAAGAAATATTTAATAAGACTATAAATCTTGTTTACTGCCCGGTCAATCATTTTTTAGATAAATCTGAAAAAACAATAAATATAGTTGACATGTCGGAATAGTATGTATTAACATAAGCATACTGAAAATACCAACAAGAATCGCTGATCGGTCAACCGAAGGCTCGTTCACTCAAGCATGAGTGAAGGGCCTTTTTTTATTTTAATCAGGAGGGAAGTTGAAGATGGAGAAAAAGAAAAAACGAAAAAAATACAGAAAACATTTGGATATCACATTAGACATTTTGATTGAGCGAAACAAATATGAGATTTACAGCAATCAAGAACGAATAGAAGCCATTTACGATCGTATTGATGAAAAGCATACAAGGTCGAAATAACTATTTTATAAAATACAGTTGATTTATAGGAATAATATGATTTAGGATGGTGCTAACAACTCAATATGAATAGCTGATCGGACAACACGAAGGCTCTTATCTCTATTTTTGGGATAAGGGCCTTTCTGTGTATCTATCTGATGACAAGAGGAGTGAACTTGCATTGACTATTTCCGTTGATATTGTGGATAAGTCTTTTTGGAAAGACAAACAAACCATTCAAGTGCTTGAAAACGTAAGGTTCACCATCGTTCCTGGTGAATTCGTGACGGTGATTGGTCCGAGCGGTTGCGGGAAAAGTACATTGATGAAGATGATTGGAGGGCTTGATACAGATTATGATGGGCAGATCGTGATAGGAGAAAGGCGTGTGGTAGAACCAGGAATGAAACAGGGCTTTATCTTTCAAGAGCATCGCTTGTTTCCATGGCTGACGGTCGAAGAAAATATCGCTGCCAATTTCAATTTAAAACAGGTGGCTGTTCGCCGCAAAGTGGATGAATTAATTGAAATTGTTCGGTTAAAAGATTTTGAACACGCCTATCCACATGAGCTTTCAGGCGGGATGTCACAACGTGTTGCTATTGCAAGAGCACTCCTGCGTGATCCGGAGATTTTATTGCTTGATGAACCTTTTGGTGCGCTAGATGCATTTACACGGAAACACTTACAGGATGTGCTGCTGGATATTTGGCAGGAGAAAAGAACAACGATGGTGCTTGTCACTCATGATATTGACGAATCCATTTATTTAGCCAATGAAATTGTGCTGTTACAAGCAAGACCCGGCCGAATTCATAAAATCCTTCCCGTGAACTTACCATTCCCGAGGAATAGAACGTCAACAGCTTTTCAGAGCTTAAGACAAAAGGTGCTTTCAGAATTTGAGAAAACAGATGAGCTGTTACTGACGAATGGCTCAGGAATTTAAGGAGGTCAAATCGAATGAAAAGGCAAAAAAGGATCGTTCTCTTTCTGGGTATCCTCCTTGTATTAGCTGGGTGTGGTCAAGCAGCGAATGGATCAGAAGACAAGCCGAAAGAGGTTCGGATTGGGATTCAGCAAAGTCTAAGCCCACTTCTTTTAGCAAAGGAAAAAGGGTGGTTTGAGCAATCATTTGAAAAAGAAGGTATGAAAGTCAAGTGGGTGGAGTTCCAAAGTGGTCCTCCCCAATTCGAAGGGCTCGCCGCCAATCAATTAGATTTTTCACAGGTTGGTAATTCACCTGTTATAGCTGGTCAGGCAGCAGGTATTGATTTTAAGGAAATTGGTTTATCTCAGGATGGGTTAAAGGCGAATGGGATTTTAGTGAATAAGAACAGTGAGATTCAAAAAGTAGAAGATTTAAAAGGGAAAAAAATCGCCGTTGCCAAAGGAAGCAGTGGTTTTGACTTTTTATACAAAGTATTAGATCAGGTAGGTTTATCTGCAAAGGATGTCCAGATCATTCAGCTTCAGCCGGATGAGGCAATATCTGCGTTTGAAAATGGGTCAGTTGATGCTTGGTCGATCTGGGAGCCGTTCTTATCACTTGAAACGATAGAAAAGGGAGCAAAGCTACTGGTTAATGGAGAAGCGACCGATTTATATTCACCTGGATTCACACTTGTCAGAACCAAGTTTGCCGATGAGTACCCTGAACTAGTGGTGCAATTTTTAAAAGTATATGACAAAGCGGTGAAATGGCAGAAAGATCATCAACAGGAAGCCATTACACTTTATGCTCGTTTGAAACAATTAGATCAGAAGGTGGTGACACAAGTATTAAACAATACAGAGCCGCTCAATGAGCCCATTTCTAAGAAGATCATAAACGCCCAGCAGCATACAGCTGATTTTCAATATCAAACAAAGGCGATACAGCGGAAGATTGATGTCAATCAGGTGGTAGATAATTCGTTTATTGAAAAAATGCTGAAAGAGGAGAAGAGTTGATGAAAGCTGCATCTAACCCAGCCCTTGTGACTAAAACCGAGCGAATGAAGAAAAAAAGGAGAAAAGCTTCATCCTTCATCATATTAAAAGGACTTGTATTACCTGCTTTACTCATTGCGATTTGGCAGGGAGCTGCTGCTTCCCAAATCGTTTCTTCTACTGTACTACCTGCACCCACTGTCATTGCGGAATCTTTTCGTGAGTTGATTCGTTCCGGTGAGCTGTTTGGCCATCTTTACATCAGTCTCTACCGAGCAATATGCGGGTTTTTACTTGGGGGAGGTTTAGGACTTGCGATGGGTCTGTGTGTCGGTTTTTCTAGGAAAACCGAGCAGTATGTAGATCCGACCTTGCAAATGCTGAGAACAGTTCCTCATTTAGCGGTGACTCCTTTATTTATTCTTTGGTTTGGTTTTGATGAATCAGCGAAAATTTTATTGATTGCACTTGGGGCTTTTTTTCCGATCTATATCAATACCTTTCTAGGAATTCGCAGTGTAGATAACAAGCTGTTCGATGTGGCTCGCGCTTTAGAGTTTAATCTGTATCAAAATATCACAAAGCTCATTTTACCTGCTGCCCTTCCTCATATTCTTCTGGGCGTGAGGCTTTCATTAGGCATTGCCTGGCTTGGTTTAGTGGTGGCTGAATTGATGGGGTCGAGTAGTGGAGTTGGCTACATGATTATGGATGCAAGACAATTCTCGCAAACGGATAAAGTGTTTGTAGGGATTATCATCTTTGCGGTAGTTGGTAAGATGACTGATTCATTTGTACGGCTGTTAGAAAAGCAACTGCTCAAATGGCGCACAAGTTATCAAGGTGAAAAATAATAGGAGGCGATATGATGAATATTCTATGGTTTATTCCAACGCATGGGGATGGGCGTTATTTAGGATCATCGAAAGGGGCAAGACAGGCAGACTATCCGTATTTTAAACAAATTGCTCAAGCTGCCGATCAGCTTGGGTACACAGGGGTCTTGCTGCCTACTGGTAGATCTTGTGAAGATCCATGGCTGACAGCGGCCGCTTTAGCTGCAGAAACAACTCATTTAAAGTTTCTTGTGGCTCTTCGGCCAGGGTTGATGCAGCCGTCTGTTGCTGCTAGAATGACCTCCACATTTGATCGGCTTTCAGGCGGGAGACTGCTGATCAATGTTGTAGCGGGAGGAAGTAAAGAAGAACTTGAAGGAGACGGGCTATTCATTTCTCATGATGAACGCTATGAGGCAACAGAAGAATTTTTGACCATCTGGAAGCGGTTATTGAAAGGAGAGAATGTTCAGTTTCAAGGGAAGCATCTGCAAGCACAAAATGGACGTCTGCTATTTCCACCAGCTCAAACACCACATCCACCCGTTTTTTTTGGAGGATCATCAGAAGCAGGCATTCAAGCCGCTGCAAAACATACAGATGTTTATTTAACTTGGGGCGAGCCGCCTGCACAAGTAAAAGAGAAAATCGCACAAGTGAAAAAGCAGGCTGAAAAGGAAGGAAGAACGGTGAGGTTTGGTATTCGACTTCATGTGATCGTGAGAGAAACGGAAGATGAAGCTTGGCAGGCAGCGGAACATCTGATTCGTCATTTAGATCAAGTGACTATTGATGAGGCGCAAAAGACTTTACAAGGGATGGACTCAGTAGGGCAAAAACGAATGGTTGAATTACATCAAGGGAATAAAGAGAAGCTTGAAATTAGCCCTAATCTTTGGGCGGGCATTGGCTTAGTTAGAGGCGGGGCAGCAACAGCACTCGTCGGGGACCCGCATACAGTAGCAGAACGTATAATAGAATATCAGTCTCTAGGTATTGATACATTTATATTTTCTGGATACCCGCACCTAGAAGAAGCTTATTATTTAGCAGAGCTTGTTTTCCCGCTCCTTCCATTCAAGAGATCAGGGGATACAGGACTCTCTGTGCCAGCTGGTGAAATCATTGGGAACAATCATTTTCCTGATACGACATCAGCTACAAGTTCCTCATAAACCCAAAAGCAAAGCAGTCATTTAAGAGCTGCTTTGCTTTTTTATAGAGAGACTATGAAAGTTAAAGGTGGGAAGGTCTTTTTTTCTAAATAAACCTTCTTATATATACATATTTTTAGTAGTGTAAGAAGAAAGGAGTGCTTATATTGGATAAATAGACTCATCAGTAAATGAAGCAGAACAAAAGAGACAGGCTATACTAGTTCTCATTCGTTAGAAGTAATTGAAGATATTCTGGCAGACCTTGAACAAGCTATTAAAAAAAGCGGGTCTTAATGAAATAAAAGGTTCTTTGTGTACTGTAATGATGTTGTGTTTCTCTTTATTTTTTCATATATTATAATTTTATTTTTTTATGTGATAATACTCGGTCGAACCCTAAGGTGCAAGCTATTTTCAAACCACTATAAGTACAGGTTTTATTGTCTGTTTAAATCCAAAAAATAACTTTAATTTATTTTGTATTTATGTTACAATATGCCCATTATGTAGAAGAAGGAGATGCTTCATGTCAACCATTATTAATCATGTTGAATTTTTCACAGACAATCTTATTTCTTCCCGTTCGCATGCTCTATCAGCTTTAAAATATAGTGGGAGATTCGAGAGTATTTTGAACAAGAAGAAAATATACACCTATCCGAGATTTCCTGGTCATCAACGTTTAAAAGAAGGCCAAACTTTTTTGGTAGGACAAAATGCTGTAATTGAACCATACACAATGTTTCTTCAAGGCGCACATTTCCATTCTATGGGTGCCTTTAGTTCATCAAATAGCGCTTTACCAATTAACACTATTGTCGGTCGTTATTCTTCAATAGCTCAGAATATTGATCGCTTTTTTGGTAATCACCCAACTAATAGATTTACTACTTCCATGTTGACTTACGACCAGAATGTGACAACTTTTAACGATTACTTATCTGAAAGCCAAAAAAGCTTTTACTATGTTCCTAATCCAAGTCCAAATGCGTCAGCAATTGTAATTGGTAACGATGTATGGGTTGGGCAAGATGTGCGTTTTTCTACAACTGGTATTACTGTAGGAGATGGTGCTATTATTGCAGCTGGTTCCATTGTTACCAAGGATGTACCTCCATATGCAATTGTGGGTGGAACCCCTGCTAAGTTAATAAAATTTCGTTTTCCTCCACATATTGTTCAAAAACTAATGAACTTAAAATGGTGGCAATATGCCTACGGTGATTTTTCAACGGTAAGAGCTGATGATGATATAGAAACTTTTATTGATAAAGTAACAGTTCTTGTTGAGTCTGGTGCAATTAAACCATTTATCCCTGAGGTGGCAACCATTAAGGATTTTATAGAATCTGAAAATTAAAGCAAGAAGAGAGCTTGTTCATTAGCTTTTGAAAGTTTCTGTTGCCAGTGATCTGAATAAAGTTTAGTGATTTTGTATGTCAGAAAGATATAGAAAGGTTTTATGAGATTTCTTATTTAATCATATACATAATTAAATGGATACTTAATAATCAGCCTTTCTACTTTCTTATATATACAAACAAAAATTTCACACTAAAAAATTTTATACAATATTAGCATCATCCTACACTTCTCTCAATCTTTTTAACCTTACTTTGTATTACTTCTTTTAATAACTTTAAAGCTCTCTTTGTTCCTCCTACAAAAGTTTTTATCCCTATTTTTATTTGTTTTAATATCTATTGATATCCCTCCAACCTATTCAACTTTTAACTTGCCTTTAAGCGTCGACAGAAAATCGTTATTCTATGTTAGGTTTTATAAAGAGAGGATTATATTATTTTTGAAAATGATGCGCTCTTTAAATTTTAGTATTAATTAGTTAATTAATCAGAATTATTCTTAAAGAAATCTTTAAGATTGGAAGGGCTTTTTTTTCAATCAATTTTCTTGTATATACATATTTTAAGAGACAAGAGAAGAAGGAAAATATGCTCACTCTTTTGTCGGAATTATCAGTTAATATGTCGTATTTGATGTGTTAACGACATATAATTAGGACTTTTATATCTGATGTATCGGGGGAATTCTTTCTATCTCAAAAAAATGAAAGATTAAATAGAAGAGATGATGAAAATGAACTATTTGAAAAAAGGCAGAAAAAAGATGGATTTATTGACAATATATGGGTTCGATGGTTCTTATGTTGTGGTGAAAAATAGTAAAAAAGGGAGTATTTATACAGTTGAACATGAATAATTGAATAAAAAGTCACATTTTACACGAAAATATGTTCGGTCAAAAATGGGATCTTCTGTTGATGTTTGGAGTGTGACGCCTATGATACGATCATCATAAGCTGGGAGGTGAAAAGTATGACTTATGCAGCGCCGCAAGTTGACTATTCCACTATGGAACCTGCTATTATGGACCAAGCTTGGTTCTTAGTATTTGTTGCTGTCCTTCTTGGATTGGGAGCAACAGTTGTTCTAGGAGCAGCAGTTTGGTGTTTAGCAAACGGCAAGGGGAGCTTTACAGGAGCCGTTCAGTGGGAAAGTGGCTTAAAAGTCCAAATTGAATGTAAGTAGCTATACTTAGGATTCATCTTTTTACTTCTTAGATAAGACACCAGGGCTAAACCGTCTGTGGCGGGCGGTTTAGCCTGATCTGTTTTTAAAGAATATGCAGACACTTGGAGGTTATATGTTTACGATCGAGAATTTAACCAAGACGTATAAAAATAACGTGACTGCTGTCAATGATTTTCATTTGAAAATTGCCCCTCATCAAATCGTTGCTGTGGCTGGACCAAATGGATCCGGTAAAACAACGATGATTAACTGTGTACTCGGCATCATTAAGCATACAGAAGGAACCATTCATATCAAGGATGTCACAAATGATGATCCATCCTTTAAAAAACAAGTCGCCTATGTTCCAGATGATCTGCTGCTCCCTGAAGCATTGACTGGTGCTGAATATTTAGATTTTGTTTCTTCTATGTATGAATGTAAAACAATTCAAAGAAGAAATCAACTAATTGAATTGTTTGATATGGAATCAGCTTTATCAAGACCGATTGAAACCTATTCCCATGGAATGAAAAAAAAGACACAGCTGATTGCTGCCTTTATGCTTGAGAGTCAATTAGTGATCATGGATGAGCCCTTTAGAGGACTTGATATTGAAGCGGTTATAAACACAAAGAAACTGATGAAACGTTATGCCGAGCACCATGGTGCAATCTTGCTTTCAACGCATGATATGCTTTCAGCGGAAGAGCTGTGCCACAAGATCGCCATTATTTCTAAAGGAAATAAAATGGATGAAGGGACGGTTTCAGCCTTAAAAGAAAAGTATCAATCAAGCACATTGGAACAGGTGTTTCTGAAAGCTTCAATGTTAAGTGATAGGGGTGCACATTTTGATGAAATCATTAATCATTTCTAAAATGATGCTTAAAATGTGGCAGCAGGAGATGTATAAGCTCTTTGATACTCAAACGAAGCGAATCATTGTGGTCTTATTCTTTTTGTTTGCAGTCACAATGGGAGCCATCATCGGATACAGTTTTACGGGTGTCTTTATGAAGGCTTTCTTAAATGGAGATGAACGTTCACTTGGGTTGTTGGTTGTGTCGATGGCAATCAATGCATCCATTTTTACAAGCTTGTTATTTGTGCTGATCAAAGTCAGAACACCTGAACAAGATCGTTTTTCTATGCAGCTCAGCTGGTTTCCGCTGTCTACCTTTCAAAAAAGTCTTGGTTACTTCATTCCGATGGTGACAGTCGTGACAGGGCTTGTTTTATTTTTCATCGGGATCTTGCTTTTACCTAATTTTATTGCACAAGGGATCGGTATTTTCTTTATTCTTACGTTCTTTTTGATGGTGCTGTTGCAATCGCTCTTTGTCTTAACACTGCTTCAGCTCATTTACAACGTGACTTATTTACTCGTACTAAAATTAAAATTACCGTTGCAAAAATTTGCAGCGATATTTGTTTTATTAGCGCTAGTTGTAGCGTATGGAATGACACATTTCGACATCAATCAAATACAGCAATCATATGTACAGTTTGATTATCATTTGATGTATTTTACAGCACCGTTTTTCTTAGCGGCACAAGGGATGTCTCCTGACGGGGTGAATTATGCGATGTTGATCCTCTTCATCCTATTATCTGCGGGAGGCGCATTTATTTCTCTTTCTTTAATGCCAATTATGGCTGAGAAAAAAGCGTTAACCTTTCTGCACAAACTGCCATTTTCATCTTCGAAAAAGTGGTCACTCATTGTAAAGGAAATAAAGTCACAAGTGAGAAATGAAGAAAATATTTTAAACTTTCTCATCCTCCTTATTGTCATTTTATTTGTCCGTTATCAGTTTGCCTTCCGCTTTGAAGGAGAAGCTTTTTTTGTCTTATGTGCGCTAGCTGGGTTAACAGCTTTTAATTCATTTGGCAATGACAAACGTATGCTTGGGATGTATAAAACGTTTGGTCTAAGGCCGTGGGAAGTGGCTCTTTATAAGTTTCTCGGACTTTTGCTCGTTGGTGTGATCCAAATTGTTTTATTTATGATCACAACACTGACGCTCCCGGATCAGATATGGATCGTGTTGATTGGCGCTGCTGTCTTGTGTAATGCAACGGCTCTCTTTTATGTGGTAGGTATTTTATTACCCCTTGATCGAAATAATCCTTACACAGGTATTTTCTCGTTCGGAGCGCTTATTTTAATCATGATTCCGATTGTATTTATTGGAAACTATGTGATAGGGGAATCGAGTCAAATGCTTCAGTGGCTGCTTGTGGCAGGATTTGAATGTCTGCTCATCTTTGCCATATATAAAGGTTTTTCATGGAGGTATTCACATGATTCAACTTCTTAACAATAAGCTAAAGATTGAGCGGGTGCCGGCACTTGCGCCATATGTGACTTTACAAAAAAGGCATTTGACTGATACGCAGTACGGAAGCTCACTTCCAATTAACGAAAGTGCATATCATATGTTAACGAAAGTGGATGGTCAAAGGACAGAGGCGAGTATTACGGCAGAGCTCGCCGATTTGTTTCAGGTCGATGAGTCTGTGATTGCCCGCGATTTTTATCAATTGATGATGGGGCTGAATCAGCATCACTTGCTGTCGATTCATTATCAATCGCCATCTCGGACTGTCACAGCCTTCTGTCAATTTTTTAAGCAGTATCAAGTAAAGATGAAAGAGCGGTTTGACTGCACGGGTCATTCATTTCTTCACATATTGGGTACGGCTCTGCTGATGGTGACGCGCAAAATCATCTTTTTCTGGGTGCTCTTTATGATCATGGCGGGAATCGCCTTTTTATTTATTCCTGATCCATCGATTGCAGCCATTGCAATATATTTTACGATTATTTATTTTGGATTAATTACTGGAACTGCCTTGCATGAGGCGGCACATGGGTATGCACATCGGAAGTTCGCCGGCCGGGATGGTCCTCAAGGCTTTTTTGCGAGCGATATGATGTCTGTGAAATTTGTGAGGCCTGTTTTAGATCCGTTTCAGAAAAAACAGGTGTGGATTACACTGCTTGGTCCGCTTTTGCCGGGGCTCATTGGCGCAGCCGGAATCATTGTGACTGTTTTATTTCTAAAAGAAAATCCAATTTCGACAGGGTTTTTCATTTTTTCAATCACGTATTTTATTCAATTACTCTACCTTCTTCCGTTTATGGGGGATGGTAAGTCTATTATGAAGCAGTTATTGCTTGGTGGAATGGGAGGACAACGATCATGAACGTTCAGGCAATGAAACAAGGTGCAATTGTTGGCAGTTTCCTAGGTTTCTTAGGTTTTCCGATGTTGACCATTGGTGTTCTGTTCTATCACTTATTTCAATCAAAAACAAATAATGAATTATTATTTAACAGTCTTGCTTTTGAGATGGAAGGTTCGTCTGCATTTACGTTCCAAATCAAACCAAACTTTTTTATTTATATGGTTGTCATTTTTGTTGTCAGTTTTCTCATTGTGGCATTCCTATCAGCCATGAAACAGAAAAAAGCGAAAGATTAGGAGAATTTTCCTAATCTTTTTTTGTATAATCAACCAAATTTTAGTATAATGAAGAATAAAAATACTAAAGGGGATATCAATGATTAAGAAATGGAGCATTCTTTTATTGACTGTTTTTCTATTAGCAGGATGCGGCGAGAAGGCCGAAGAAACCACGCAAACCGAGAAGACGGTATCTACAATAAACACGGAGTCTGCTATAAAGAAGCAAGTAACGATCGAACAAATGAAACTGACAAAAAAAGAAAAGAACTTACTAGAAGCATCAACCACTAATGAAAAGGTGGCTTTAACAATAAAAGGATTAACAAAGAAGGATAAGAGTATTACGTTTATCGGGAGCCACTACAAAAATGGCCGGCTAGTTGATAAGGAATCATCTTCTTCGACTTTTACGTTACATCAGGATGGAACTGACCAAACGATGAATATACTTTTACAATTAAGAGATGAGAAAGATACATATGAATCACAATTTAGTATGTGGTCAGACAACAAGAATGAGGGAATGACAAAAGCAACAGCAAGTTTTCCGTTCAAAGTAAGTGATTATGTTTTTTCTGCACAATCTGATACTGTCAAAGTCTCTTCTGGAGGAAAGGCACTGATTGCATATACAGCGGCAATGGGAAAAGACGGGAATTCACCGATGCTTGAAAGGATTGAGAAAAATCCTAAACAAGCGCTGAAGAATAAGTCACATGCCTACTTATTTTATATCCAGCTAGACAAATAACTATCGTAATATATATGGAGAATATGAAATTTTTTGACGAAAAATCTTCATATTCTCTTGACGAATTGTTAAGAAAGTTGTAACATAATAAAAGTCAACGCAATGACGTTGTCTTTAAAAGATTGATGCGGGTGTAGTTTAGTGGTAAAACCTCAGCCTTCCAAGCTGATGTCGTGAGTTCGATTCTCATCACCCGCTCCAATACATAATTTTGTTTATAACGCAGTATTTCGTTTCATAGATAAACGAAGTGTTGCGTTTTTTATTATGTCAGTATAATGTAAAAAGCACTGTGACCTACAGTGCTTTTTCAATGAGTTCATATTTACTTTCTCCACCATGTATTTGTATAAACATCTTCGTCAAGGATTGTATAAGCGCCTCACTCTTTTCCCGGGAAATAGATGGTGGGAAGAGAATGATTTGAAGAATGCTTTTTGTGTCTTGAGAAATTTGAGCTTTACTTGCTTGAGAAAATAACCCTTTAAGCTCTGCGCCATCCTGCCATTCAATATGACCAGTTTCATTTTTGGATAATGAAAGAGGCCCTTTCAATTGATCGGCATCTAATGTAAGGATAGGCAAGAAATATTTTAGTGAAAAAAATATCGACAAATCCTGTACGGAATTGGTCGAGTCAATAAATTGTTCTTTTTGAATATCAGCAAGAAGCGGAAGAAAGGGGATACCTTCTAGATGATTCGTCCATTCTTTGATCGCTGGTACTTCTTCCAAAGTTTGATCTTCATATTCAAAAAACAAAGATTCTTGAAACAGGCGCAGTCGGCCTTTTAACATTTGAGGGGATTTTCCTATCTCAATATGTGAATATTCAATCTGTCCAACATGGATAGACGGGCTTTGAGGTTGGGAGATTTCCAGTTGTATCTTCACAGTGACTCACTCCAATCGGTCATGATACACTCGTATTATACTGAAAACAACTGAAGAAACAAAGAAAGGAGGTTTGCAAGGTGATTCATGTTGGACAATTAAAAGAAGAATTAATTCAATATGCGAACGAAATTGGTGTCGATAAAATTCGATTTGCAAGTGCTGATACATTTGATTCATTAAAGGACCGCCTCATCTTACATGAATCGTTAGGGTATTTGTCCGGTTTTGAAGAGCCTGATATCGAAAAACGAACAAATCCTGCTTTGCTGCTTCCAAAAGCAAAATCAATTGTCGCCATTGCGCTCGCATACCCTTCCAAAATGAAAGATGCTCCCCGAAGTACAAAGGATGCAAGAAGAGGGATTTTTTGCAGGGCTTCATGGGGAACTGATTATCATGTTGTGCTGAAAAAAAAGCTCGACATGCTTGAAGAATTTTTGCGCAGTAAACACGAAGATATACGGACAAAATCAATGGTGGACACAGGTGAATTGTCTGACCGTGCTGTAGCCGAACGTGCTGGCATTGGCTTTAGTGCAAAGAACTGTATGATTATCACACCAGAGTTCGGATCTTATGTCTATTTGGCTGAGATGATCACAAATGTTCCATTTGAACCGGATGAGAAAATAGAAGACCAGTGCGGAACTTGTAATAAATGTGTGGATTCATGCCCAACGGGTGCTCTTGTGAATCCAGGCCAGCTCAATTCTCAAAGGTGTATTTCGTTTTTAACACAGACAAAAGGTTTTTTACCTGACGAATTTCGCTCGAAAATAGGGAATCGGTTGTATGGATGTGATACGTGCCAAACGGTCTGCCCAATTAATAAAGGGAAAGACTTTCATCTACATCCTGAAATGGAGCCGGACCCTGAAATTGCAAAGCCACTCTTAAAGCCACTGCTGACAATCAGCAATCGTGAGTTTAAAGAGAAGTATGGTCATGTTTCTGGATCATGGCGAGGGAAAAAGCCTATTCAGCGGAATGCCATTTTGGCACTTGCTCACTTTAAAGATACATCTGCTTTGCCAGATTTGGTTGACCTGATGCATAAAGATCCAAGACCGGTCATTCGAGGCACGGCTGCTTGGGCAATCGGTAAAATTGGCGATGGTCAGCAGCTTTCAGAACTCGAAAAAGCCCTTGAACGGGAAAGTGATGAAGAAGCAAAACAAGAGATCATCAAAGGGATTGAATTGTTACAAACACCTTTAAATACTAAATAACCTCCCATTGAACATAGAATGAACCAAACAGAGATGTTAAAAAAAGTTTGGTGGTGTCTGTGTGAAACAATTATTAGAACAAACGTTAGAAGACAGACTGGCATATTTATTAAATGGCAGTACGATCAAACAGCCGCAGCTGATGTCTGATGTGGACGCTGTGGAGCGAAAGAAAGAGCTGTTTGCAAGAAGACAAGTTGAGATTGTCAAGGCGAAAGCAAAAGCAAAACTTCTCGATTCAGCTATTCAAGATGATGGAGCTCAGCAAATACAATATCTCGCTCACCTCACTTATGTCTGTAAGGATATAGACGATTCTTTTTATTTAGAGGAACAGGTTGAGAAAAGAGAAGCGTTTCTTTATAACGACATGCTTGTGAAAGATCGGATGATGTTAGAAGAACGACAAAAGGAAGATCAGGTGGATGAGCGCTTCCAAAACGAAGACCAATTTGGAAGAGCTTTTCACTATGACCGGCGTGCAGCTGTTCAATATGCTGAAACGTATTGGAATAAACGGAATCCAGCCTATAAAAATTTTGAAGATAACTGTACGAATTTTATTTCACAATGTCTAAAAGCAGGGAATGCGCCAACGAGAGGATATCCGAACCGTGGATCTGGCTGGTGGGTTCGTCCACATACGTGGAGTTACAGCTGGACGGTGGCACATTCGATGAAAAATTATTTAGCCAATTCCAAAGCGGGGTTGAGAGCGAAGAAGCTCAAGGAACCGCAGGAGCTTCAAATAGGTGATGTGATTTGCTACGATTTTGAGGGTGACGGTAGGTATAATCATACAACCATTGTCGTTGATCATGATAAAGGCGGAATGCCGCTTGTGAATGCACAAACGTATGACAGCCGTATGCGTTACTGGTCGTATGAAGATTCAACGGCTTATACACCTAGTATTCGTTATACGTTTTTTCACATTTTGGACGATGCTCCAAAGGATAGTTAATGGTATAATGTTGAGCGGAAAAGAAAATTAGAGGTGAACTTTTTTGGGACTTCATGTCGTTTTATATCAACCAGAAATTCCAGCTAATACTGGAAATATTGCGCGAACATGTGCAGCAACAAATACAACACTTCATCTGATTCGTCCGCTTGGTTTTTCGACAGATGATAAAATGCTGAAGCGTGCAGGACTCGATTATTGGAAATATGCCAATGTCGTCTATCATGATTCATTAGATGAATTGTTTGAGGCTCATCCGAAGGGGCAATTTTTCTATATCACAAAGTTTGGGCAAAAGCCGCATACAACGTTCGATTACTCGCAGCTAGATGAAGACTACTTCTTTGTATTTGGCAGAGAGACGAGTGGATTGCCAAAAGATTTGATTGAACGGAATATGGATCGCTGTCTACGTTTACCAATGACAGAGCATGTTCGTTCACTGAATCTATCGAATACGGCAGCGATTCTTGTGTATGAGGCGCTTCGCCAGCAACAATACCGAGATTTGATATAAGAACATGATAAAAGCCGAGATCCCATCTCGCTTTCAGTGAATATGTAAGTGCTGAAAATATGAACGAAATGAAAAAGGATGTTCCGCTGATGGAACATCCTTTTTTTCATTTGCCAGGCTTGCCTTCGTAGCCAGCTGTGAAAATGGATACTAAAAACGTAATGATGACGCCCATCATAATGACCGTTCTCATATAAGCTCCCCCTTATCCCTTTGTTCCTTTGCTGCCGGTTTCATATGTTGCGAAGTTCGCCTTGAAAAGCAGGAGATGAAGATCATTTTTCTCCTGTTTTTCCTTTATTATGAAGGGTCTTGCGGATGGTTGTCAATTCAGTTTGCCAATTCGTCATTTTGAAGAACGAAAGCATGTAATAGGACGCCTCCGCATAGATTGTAAAACAGTATCTGATTTCTAGCTTCAATCTTGAAAGAGGAGGTTCATATGGATATTTTAAAGAAAATTGAACAGCACAGAGAAGAAGAGCAGCGACTGAAATGGGAAGGCACATTCAGCGAATATTTAGATATTATTAAAGAAAATCCACTTGTCGCTCAATCTGCTCATTCTCGCGTTTATCATATGATTAAGGACAGCGGGATTGAAGAGGAGAATGGGGTCAGAACCTACAAATTTTTTGATCAGGAGCTTTTTGGATTAGAGGAATCATTGGAAAGGCTAGTGGAAGAGTATTTTCACCCTGCGGCTAAACGTTTAGATGTCAGAAAGCGTATTTTATTGTTAATGGGTCCAGTCAGCGGCGGGAAATCGACGCTTGTCACAAGGCTGAAAAGAGGGCTGGAAGAGTATTCACTAACAGATCATGGCGCAGTCTATGCGATTAAAGGCTGCCCAATGCATGAAGATCCGCTTCATCTTATTCCGCAAAATCTGCGGGAGGATTTCTATAGAGAATACGGCATACGTGTGCAGGGGAATTTATCACCTTTGAACTTGATGAGGCTCGAAGAGGAATATGGCGGCCGCATTGAGGATGTGAGAGTGGAACGAATTTTTTTCTCAGAGGACAAACGGACCGGCATTGGTACCTTCAGCCCGTCTGATCCGAAATCTCAGGACATTGCCGACTTAACAGGAAGTATTGATTTTTCAACGATTGCTGAATTTGGTTCAGAGTCAGACCCGCGTGCGTACCGGTTTGATGGAGAGCTCAATAAAGCGAACCGTGGAATGATGGAATTTCAGGAGATGTTGAAGTGTGATGAGAAATTTCTATGGCATCTTCTTTCATTAACGCAGGAGGGAAATTTTAAGGCGGGGCGTTTTGCGTTGATTAGTGCGGATGAATTGATTGTTGCACATACGAATGAAACGGAGTACCGGTCATTTATTTCGAATAAAAAGAACGAGGCTTTACACTCAAGAATTATTGTGATGCCGATCCCTTATAATTTAAAGGTGACAGAGGAAGAACGTATTTATCATAAGATGATTTCAGAAAGTGATGTCTCAGATGTTCATATTGCACCGCATACGCTAAAGGTGGCTGCGATGTTCTCTATTTTGACAAGGCTGAAAGAGCCGAAGCGGTCTGATATCGATTTGGTGAAAAAAATGCGACTGTATGATGGGGAAAGTGTCGAAGGTTTCCAATCTGTTGATATTGATGAGATGAAAAAGGAATTTCATGACGAAGGAATGAGCGGAATTGACCCGAGATATGTCATTAACCGCATTTCATCCACCATTATTCGAAAGAACATGGAATCCATCAATGCACTGGATGTCCTCCGTTCCTTAAAAGAAGGACTCGATCAGCATCCATCGATCTCAAGTGAAGATCGGGAACGTTATTTGAATTTTATTTCTGTCGCACGAAAAGAGTATGACGATATGGCGAAGAAGGAAGTTCAAAAGGCATTTGTGTATTCCTATGAGGAGTCTGCGAAAACTCTCATGGATAATTACTTAGATAATGTTGAGGCGTACTGCAATAAAAACAAACTGCGTGATCCGTTAACAGGTGAAGAAATGAATCCTGACGAAAAGCTCATGCGTTCAATTGAGGAACAGATCGGCATTTCTGAAAACGCCAAAAAGGCATTCAGAGAAGAAATCCTCATTCGGATTTCAGCTTATGCGAGAAAGGGCAAACGCTTTGATTATAATTCTCATGAGAGGTTACGAGAAGCCATTCAGAAGAAGCTCTTTGCCGATTTGAAAGATGTCGTGAAAATTACGACATCGACAAAAACGCCGGATGAGCAGCAGTTGAAAAAGGTCAATGAAGTAGTGGCGCGATTGATTGATGAGCATGGCTATAATTCTACAAGTGCAAATGAACTCTTAAAATATGTAGGCAGTCTTCTGAATCGTTAATAAATGAAGGAGGCATTATTGGCGCAAACCAGCACCAGTAATGTCTTTTTTAAAAATCATCGTCATTTCGACGACGGCCAGCATACGATAATGGAATCGATGGGTACAAGAATTGTGCAAAAAGGTGAGGAGGGGGATGGATGTCCCGGCAAGAAAAAAGTCAGTTTATTGTGTCTCAGGAAGACTGGTCCCTCCATCGAAAAGGCTTTGATGACCAGCAGCGTCATCAGAAAAAAGTCAAAGAGGCGATTAAAAACAATTTGCCGGATCTTGTCACAGAGGAAAGCATCATCATGTCTAATGGCAAAGATGTGGTCAAAATTCCGATCCGTTCTTTAGATGAATATAAAATTCGGTACAACTATGATAAAAATAAGCATGTAGGTCAAGGAGATGGAGACAGCCAAGTTGGCGATGTGGTCGCTCGGGATGGATCTGACAGTAAGCAAGGGCAGGGAAAAGGTCAAGGTGCTGGAGATCAAGCCGGTGATGATTATTACGAAGCTGAAGTCTCATTAATGGATTTAGAGGAAGCGCTGTTTCGTGAGCTGGAGCTACCAAATCTTAAACAAAAGGAACTTGATGATATCGTTGTCGAGGAAATTGAGTTTAATGATATTCGCAAAACGGGGTTAACCGGTAATATCCATAAAAAACGCACAATGCTGTCAGCATTTAAACGAAATGCCATGACAGGAAGCCCTTCCTTTTATCCTATTTATCCAGAGGATATTAAGTATAAGACGTGGAATGAAGTCACCAAACCAGAATCAAAAGCGGTTGTCCTAGCGATGATGGATACGAGCGGAAGTATGGGGCTTTGGGAAAAATATATGGCGAGAAGCTTTTTCTTTTGGATGACACGTTTCTTGCGGACAAAGTATGAGACAGTCGAGATCGAATTCATTGCCCACCATACAGAGGCGAAGGTCGTAGATGAGGAGCACTTCTTTTCTCGGGGAGAGAGCGGGGGAACCATTTGTTCTTCTGTCTATCGAAAGGCACTAGAGCTCATAGACGAACGATATCCTCCGTCACGATATAATATTTATCCTTTCCATTTTTCTGATGGTGACAATTTGACCTCTGATAATGCACGGTGCGTGAAGCTCGTTTCTGAAATTATGAAAAAAGCCAATTTATTTTGTTATGGTGAAGTGAATCAATATAATCGGCATTCTACGTTAATGTCAGCATATAAACATATTCAGGATGAGAAATTTAAGCATTATATTTTGAAGCAAAAATCAGACGTTTTTCTCGCATTAAAAAAATTTTTTCAGCAGGAAGAAGTTCTTTCTTAAAGAGAACATTCAAAAAAACCTTTCAGCATAAGGGCTGAAAGGTTTTTTGTGTGGAGAAGGAAGGGATCACCAGAAAAAAAGTAAAACTTTCTCTTTGACATTTCAATTTTCATTTATTAATATTTAATCTTGTTAAATATAAGTTTTTCAAAAAAAGATGCCGATCGTCTTTTCTTCTTTTTCTGCTTTTTGCTCATAAGTGAACAATAAGTATAAATGGGCTGCACACCATTTTCAGCGGAGTAGAAAAAGGGGAAACAGGCAGCTCTATGAGCTTGTTTCATAATCTGTCAGATGATGGGCATTCTAAGTTTGCTAAAGCAGATGACACTATATTTTTATACATGAAAGGAGAAACAAAACATGAACAGAGGGCGTTTATTGCTAACGAATATTATTGGCCTTATTGTGATTCTTGCCATTATTGCCGGAGGTGCTTATTACTACTACGAAAGCACAAACTTCGTAAAAACAGATGAAGCAAAAGTGACAGGTGACATGTACCAAATTACAGCGCCAGCAGCTGGACAAATCAAAGGCTGGGACATCAATGAAGGTGACGAAGTGCAAAAAGACAGCACAGTTGCAAAAGTTGAAGGAGAAGCAAAAACAAACATTAAAGCAGTGGCTGATGGCACATTAGTCAAAAAAGAAGTACAAAACAACCAACAAGTGCAGCCTGGGACAGTTCTTGGTGAAACGATTGACCTAAGCAAGCTTTACATTACAGCGAATATTAAAGAAACAGACATTAAGAACATTGAAAAAGGCGACAAAGTGGACATCGTTGTAGACGGCGATCCTGATACAACATTTGAAGGAACAGTTGAACAAATTGGTTATGCAACAAACTCAACATTCAATATGCTGCCAGCAACAAACTCAAGTGGTAACTACACGAAAGTGACACAAAAAGTAGCAGTGAAAATTTCAATTAAAAATCCATCTGACAAAGTACTTCCAGGTATGAATGCTTCTGTCAAAATTTCATCTTAATGATGACTGATATCAAAAAATGAAAGGAGGTTGTCTGAGATGGCAAATCAACCTGCAGCGACAAAACAGGGAGCAGGCTCCTTGTCTTTACTGATCATTTTAATGGCCGGTTTGTTCGTAGCGATTTTAAACCAAACGCTTTTGAACGTAGCCATGCCCCATTTAATGACTGAATTTAATGTGAGTGCGACGACAATTCAGTGGCTTACAACAGGTTACATGCTTGTCAACGGTGTGCTCATTCCGTTATCTGCGTTTTTAATCACACGTTTTGGCCAGCGCAGCTTATTCCTCGTGGCGATGATTTCATTTACACTAGGGACTTTTATTTGCGGTATTGCGCCAAACTTTTCTACGATGCTGATTGGTCGTTTGATTCAGGCAGTCGGTGGCGGTATCTTACAGCCGCTCGTCATGACAACAATCCTTTTTATTTTCCCTCCAGAAAACAGAGGGAAAGGAATGGGGATTTTTGGTCTTGCGATGATGTTTGCGCCAGCTGTTGGACCAACGTTATCTGGTTATATTATTGAACACTATTCATGGCGTATTATGTTTTATGGACTTGTACCAATCGGTGCGATTGTCATTATCGCGGCTTTCTTTATGTTTAAAAATATTGTAGAGCCTAAAAAAATCAAGCTGGACAGCCTTGGTGCGATTCTGTCGATCGTTGGTTTTGCTTCGCTTCTATACGGAGTGAGCGAAGCGGGAAGCGATGGCTGGACAGATCCAATTGTTCTATCTACGATTATTGTTGGTGCGATTGCGATCATTCTCTTTATTTTCCAACAGCTAAAAGCGGATAATCCGATGCTTGATTTCCGCGTGTTTAAATACAGCATTTTCTCATTATCAAGTGTTATTAACATTATTATTACCGTTGCCTTATACACTGGGATGTTCTTACTTCCGATCTATTTGCAGAACCTCGTTGGGTTTACTGCACTGCAATCGGGGTTATTAATGCTTCCAGGGGCACTTGCGATGCTGATTATGTCTCCAATTTCAGGGATCTTGTTTGATAAATTTGGACCTCGTCCACTTGCCATTGTGGGGATGCTGATTACGGTTGTCACCACATACGAGTTTACAAGGCTAACGATTGATACATCTTATAGTCACATTGTGCTCATGTATGCAGTACGTGCCTTTGGTATGTCACTCTTAATGATGCCAGTCATGACTGCTGGGATGAACCAATTACCGCAGCATTTAAACAGTCATGGTACAGCGATGTCAAATACACTGAGACAAATCAGTGGTTCGATCGGTACGAGTTTGATCACGACGATTTATACAAATCGCACGACATTCCATTATTCCAATATGGCAGATCAAACGAATACAGCTGATCCGTTCTTTATGAATTCATTCCAGGCGGCTGTCTCTAATGTGATGCACCATATGGGCATGACAGCAGAAGCTGCTCAAAAATATGTGTCTACCCAGCTCTTTACGAAAGCACAAGTTGATTCAAATGTGATGGGCATCAATGATGCTTACATGTGGGTGACATTATTCTGTGCAGCTGGTGTGATTCTTAGCTTATTCCTGCGAGATGTACGTAAGGATAAAAAGCGAAAAGAAAAGCAGGATAAGAAACAAGAAATGACATTGCTTCCAGCACCTAAGGAAGCAAACCAAGATGCAAGATAAGTGTGGAGGGACCGTACATGAAAATTTATGTCGTATACGATAGTGAAGGTGACCATACAAAAGCACTTGCAGAAGCGATTGCAGCTGGCGCAGGTGAAACAGAGCAAGCTGAAGTGTTCATTGATCATGTGAAAGATGCGGATATCCGCAAGCTTGATCAAATGGATGCAATCATTTGGGGCTGCCCTGGTCACTTTGGTACCATTAGTTCTGGATTAAAGACATGGATTGACCGTCTTGGGTATTTATGGGCAGAAGGAAAACTCATCGATAAAGTCGGTGCCGTTTTCTGTACCACTGCGACAACACATGGCGGATTAGAAATGACGATGCACAATTTGATTACGCCGATGTTCCATCAAGGGATGCTTGTGGTCGGCCTTCCTGGAAATGTTCCAGAAAATGCGTTATACGGCTCTTATTATGGAGCAGGTGTGACGTGCCCGATTGATTCTGATGAAGTGATTTCTGCAGAAGGCATTGAGCTAGGGAAAGCATTAGGAAGACGTGTAGCATCAGTCACTGCGTCATTTAAGCGATAAGGAGAGGGTTCTTTTGGCGACGATTATTGTAGCGTTAGTAGCTGCTGTTCTAGTCATTATCGGATTAGTAGCGTTCAATGTCAGACACGCTTCGGCCGAGAAGGAAGAGATCAAAGAAGATGTATCGAATCATCCTGACGTGCCGCATAGCGGGCCAGAAGTTGCGGCGAGACCTGTAGAGCCTGAAGTGGAAGAAAAAGCGTCAGAGCCTTCTCAGACAGATGATGCTCCGTCAGGTGATGATTTCTATAGACAGGCGCTTCAAAAGTTTAAACAGCCAGAACCACCTGTCAAAGAAGAAGAACCAGAGACGAAAATGAATGATGATATGTATCGTTCTGCTTTACAGAAACTAAAGCAGAAGGACAAATAAAAAGAGAACCTCTCGTCAGGTTCTCTTTTTTATTACACAAAAAAACCGCCGGCATAAAAGCCGAGCGGTTTTCCTTCACTCTATAAAGTGCTAAAAGAGCAGATGCTCTTAAATTACGCTTTGTTAACGTTAGCAGCTTGTGGTCCACGGTTACCTTCAACGATTTCGAAAGAAACTGATTGACCTTCTTCTAAAGTTTTGAAGCCTTCGCCTTGGATAGCAGAGAAGTGAACGAATACATCGTCTTGACCTTCTACTTCGATGAATCCGAAACCTTTTTCAGAGTTGAACCATTTTACTTTACCTTCTAACATGAAATTTCCTCCTAAAGCGATCTTAACGCTTAAATTCACTATTCTTGCTCTTACACAAACTTCAAAGACGAAAACTCTTTCAAAACTTTCTTCTTAAAGATGATACGAACAAAAATAATTACCTTTACTTTACCAGTGTTTGCGGGAAAAAACAACTGTTATACGAAAACTTTTTTAAAAATAATTAGCGCTAACAAATTGAGGAAAAAGCCTATGTTAAGTGTTCTCTTTTTCGTCCAGAAAAGCTCACTTTGTTTCTGCCTGACTGCTTCGCTTTATAGAGCTCCTGATCTGCAATAATCGGTAATTGTTTCATGTTTTCACTTGTTCCTGCATCATAAGCACAGCCAATTGACACCGTAATGTGAATCGATGTTCCGTTTTGTAAATAAATTGGCTGATCCGCCATTTTTTTTCGTAAACGTTCCGCAATTTGCCATGTTTTTTCAACGGAACAATTCGGTAAAAGCACAGCAAATTCTTCACCGCCGATCCGCCCAATATAATCAGAGCTTCTTGTGTTCTTAATCAGCCTTGTTCCGATTTCTTTTAAAACGATATCTCCCTCATGATGTCCATACTGATCATTGATGGTTTTGAAATAATCGATGTCTAGGTAAATCAAGGACATTTGATGGATAGGTTGCTTTAAGTTCAGAGAAAAAGCATCACTTAATATCTCATCGAATTTCCGTTTATTTAAAACACCAGTTAAAAAGTCATAATGAGCTTGGAATTTATACAAATTTAACATCTGATACGCTTTTGTTTGATGCTCAATGACATAAAAGTTAAATAAACCGGCAATATACGAGAACATCCAATAGGCAGTATGCAGTTCAAACGATCTTTCATTGACGATGATGATAAATAAAATCGTCGCTATGACGTTGCTCATGGTAATAGATAACAGCATTTTTACGACGTGATTGATATGACGCTCAGCAATTAAAAAGGAAGCTGTGGCGATAAATATCATGGAAAAAATATTAATGAAAGAAGCGACATTGGCTTCAATTAATAATCGGCCAATAATGATCACACAGGCTGCAATGAACGTTTGTGCAATGCCTCCATAAAATGCCGTTAAAATAAGGGGGATATGTCTTAAATCGATGATGGCTGGTCCTGCTTTAATAGAGAAAAACATTAAGAGGACACCGAGTAACCCAGAAATCATTCCTTTAAAAATTTGTCTGAGCAGGGTGTCTTCCTTTTTTAAAAAATTTTCTTTAAACACAAGCATCAATAAATAATGGAAAGTGACAAGAATTGTTAAATTAATAAAGAGGTCTCTTAGCAAAATAAAATCACCTTTTTAAAATTACTAAAATTTGTTGCAAAAGAAAAGAGGAAACAAGATAATTAATAAAAATTTCACTTATGAGGGGTTTAAAATGAGGAGAAAACAATTTCCAGATCGAACGGACTGGCTTTCTTTTTTTGAGACGTGGCCTGATGAAGGATTTGAACGAGATATGCCCATTGAATATCAAGATCTAACGTTTCGGTTTGAGAATGAGGAAGAGCGATTTGTGGTGACGATGTCTCTTGGAGTACAAGAATTTTCTTTGAAGGCTGTTCGAAAAATGGACGCATCTGTTTTAGGAGTATATGCCTTTAAAACTGTGCGACATGTAGAAATAAAAAAGGATCGGCAGCATGAAAAAGAGCTGTTGATACTATTAGATGGTGTGGAACGGTTTGTTATCACGATCGAAATCACCTTCTTGCCTTCCTTCTGCATCATGGTGAAAGAGCATTTTTCAGGAGAATAAACAGGAGCCTTCTGAAAAAAGGCTCCTGTTTTAGTTATTTGTGCTCGATGTCATTGAGCACTTGCTGAATGGATTCATCATCCATTACATTCATGACACTTTCATCAATGTGAAGAGACTGGGCGTAAGACTCTCTCGGCGGCTGATGAGTTTGGTATGTTTTTGATGATGTTTGATGCTGGCTTGTTTCATTAGGCTGGACAGCGCTGAATGCCTGCTTGATCATTTGTCCTACTTCTTTTGAGTCTTTACGTGAATGCGACTGGGGCTCATGACGAGATGACTCATGCTGGTGTTGATCTTTGCCTTTCATCATTGAGGACAAATTCATTTGAGTCATGCTGCTAAGTCTTCTCCGTAATAGTGGTGAAAATAATGCAATGATGGCTGTTGATGCTGCGATCATTACACCAGTACTCATACCTTTTCTCTTTTTAAACAAACGAATCCCTCCATTTGATCGTGATGATACTTCTTCATCATGTTTAGGATGACCAATCAAGGCCGATTTATGAATTCATTGCTGAAATAGAGGATGTGTGCATAAAAAGTCTGCTGGATGAAAAACCTATGAGCAAAAGGAGGGAATCAATTGATGAATAAGAAATGGATGCTATCTTTATTACTCGTTCCAACATTGATCACTGCTGGGTGTGGAATGAACAACCAAGGCGATGAACGAAGAGGAACAATGAAACGACAGTACGAAAATGTCACATATAAGAACGACAACATGAGACAGGATCAACCAAATGTACAAACACCTCAGAAGGTGAAAGTGGCAGATAAGGCATCAGAGCTTGTTGCCAACATGTCTGAAGTGAAAACAGCGAACGTACTTGTCACAGGGAAAAATGCATTTGTTGCTGTCGTGCTTGAAGGCAATAAAAGCGGAGATGTAACAGACGATTTGAAAAAGAAAATTTCTGACAAAGTCAAATCGACGGATCAACAAATTGATAATGTGTATGTATCTGCTAATCCAGACTTTGTCGATCGTATGGCAGGGTACGGAAAACGTATTAGAAGTGGAGAACCAATTTCAGGATTCTTCGACGAGTTTACTGAAACGGTTCGACGTGTCTTCCCTGAATCAAAATAGCTACGACAAAAGCCGTATGTCATATGCGGCTTTTTTGTTTGGAACCGCACCTTGCGCACCTGACTGCATAAAGTAAAAAATATATCACCTCTTGTTGATCTTTGTTTTTTCATAGAAAGAGAAAGAGGTTGCAGGATGAATTCAGGTGGGGAGTAAATGAAAGCAAAACCGTCATTAATTCATAAAAAACTTGTAAGCGGAATGATTGCAGCAGGTTTGATTTTTTATGCGTTCACTGCGTACTTGATTTATGTAGCGTTCCAGCTGGCAGGGCAATATCTAGAGGAGCATTCTTCGCCTAAAACGGTCTTAACGGAAGGACTCAATAAGCAAGTCTATGAACATATTCGAATCTACTATGCAGAGGATGAGGGCGCCTTTGTCGATCTGACCATAGAAGCGCTTGAGCAGGCAAAGAAGAGAACGATGTCAGTGTTTCAGTATGAAGCTGATAAACCGTTAGATATCATTTATTTTGATGATAAAGAGACGATTGAGCAATTTGCTGGCATCAAGCATATTACAGGTTTTTATTCTGATGTTGATCATATGATTGGATTATACCCAGATAAACGGGAAGAATTGTTGAAGAAAGAGACACTGCCTTTATACTTTTTCAACACGTTATTCATTCATGAGTATGCCCATTTTGTTTTCTATGAAAAGGTGCATGCATACAATGTATCTCCAGTCGTCTTTCCCCTTTGGTTCCATGAAGGAACAGCAGAATGGACGGCCTATGATGTGCTGAATGCCACGTCTGAACGGTTTGACGTCATTCCTTTTAAATCTCTTTATTCTGATCAAGACTGGCAAGAATCTCGCACGACGTATGAGACAGATGTTTATTTACAAAGCTACTATATGATCTATGAGCTTGTGCAGCTTTATGGACGAGATGTCATACATGAGATCATGGAGGAAACGGCGAAAACTAGTCGTTTTGATAGAGGGTTTGAACAAGCGACAGGACAACGTCTCACAGATTTTGAAGAGCAATTTAAACTGAAATATCAAAGAAAAAACGGCTGACCTGAAAATCGGGTAGCCGTTTTTTTGTTTAATGAAGCGGTTTTTGCTGATTGGCTTTGCTTGGCGGCATCTGCACCTGTCCCTGCATAGGGGCAAATGTAGACGTCATCGCCTGCATATCTTGCGCTGTAAGCTGCGGAACTTGATAATAGCTATGTTTGTTTTGATATAAGAAAATTTCATACGCCATTTCAATAAAGTTCGGGATTTGCGCTGCAAGCACACGTCGTACCACAGGGTTTGTGACCTCTAATGCAGTCATTGAGAGTAATCCAGCATGAGATTTCACGAGACCAAGCATATGCCCTGTAATTCCCGCATCTTTTACATCCTGTAATGATTGATTTGGCTTCTTAGGCTGAGATGGTTTTATTCCGTATGTCACCTGTGTCTGTTCGTTCATCATATAAGTAGATGTTTCTTCACTAGGCTTTTGACCAGTAGAAAAGCAATCTACCGTGACGTTGTACTGGGACAATACAAATTGATATTGTCGATCTAACATGTCGGATAATGCGGGATCTTGGATAAATTGCCGAAAGATCATGTATTGATCCAAAATATTAATGGTCCCTGCTAATACCTCATGTAAATCAAATAACTCATGCCCGCCATGATTGAATTGGGGCTGCTGGGCATGTCCTTGAACATTTGTCTGCTGATCGTTTTGCATAAAGAATCCTCCTTCTGTTTATACAGTCTGTTTTAATGTGAGGAAGTTTTCCTCCTTTCATGCAAAAAACATTATTTACAATTAGAGGGTTTTCTTCCTTTTTGTCGAAAAAATGTATCAGACGAATGAACATGGGGGTACCAGATGCAGGACAAAATCATTAATCGTTTGATAGAAGACGAACATGTGCAGGCACCAGTGATTGGCATCGGTGTTTCGCCGTTTGAACAGCATCATCTTGAGGCTTTTTTTCAATCATTTCCGCATGAATTAAATGCCTCTTTTATTGTTGTGCAAAATCATGTGACAGGCGATTGTGTAACTGATTTGGAAGCACTTGTTTTACCGATTGGCTACCGGGCAAAGCCGATTAAGCATGGTGAGAAAGTCATGAAAAATACGATTTATGTTTGTCCGCAGCATGCAGCTGTGACATTGACAGAAGACAAACGGCTACACATAACAGAGCAGCATCCTACAAACAAGGCGTGTGCTGTAAATTCGTTGTTTCAGTCACTTGCCAATGTGCAAAAGGAAGAGGCCTATGCGATCTTTTTTCAAAAAGGCTATTGTGTAGGAAGTGGTTTGCTTCAAATCGTTGAGCAAGGCGGTACAGCTATATCGTGCAGTGAGACAAATAGGGGGTTTGATCGTATGTATCATCAAACATTTCAAGACCCTTCTGCACTTGCGTCATATATAGCCAACATCATCAACGTTCCGCATACAGATGTTGCAGACCCTGTTTTGATCAGAATCATTGAACGTCTTGAAATGCATAAAGGAATTGCATTTTCAACCTATGAGAAGCGCAGACTGCTCTCTGTCATTCAAAAAAGAATGAGGAGTGCGAACCAATCGATCTCCTTATTGTCCGAGTACGATCGTTTATTAGAGAGAGAACCAGATGAGCTTGATCGCCTGCATGTACAGCTTTTAAGCGGCACGACTTCCTTTTTTAGAGATATGGAAGCCTTTCGAGTATGTGAACATCACATCATTCCGTCGATCATTGAAAACACAATGAAAAATGGGAAATCTCGATGCCGCATTTGGATTGCAGGATGTTCTACAGGTGAAGAAGCCTATTCTTTTGCGATGTTATTTTTAGAAGAAATGAAACGAAGACAAGTGTCCATTGAACTTCAAGTGTTTGCAACAGACATCAACCGGAAAGCCATCCAAAGTGCAAGCAAAGGTGTTTATTCGCTTGAGTCTATGGCACGGATGCCAGAAAAATGGAGGGCGCGATATTTCGAAAAAAAAGGTGACGCTTTTATTGTGAAGCAGTCGCTTAGAAAACATATTGTCTTTGCTCCTCACAATTTATTGATCGATTCACCTTTTATCCACCTCGATTTTATCAGTTGCCGAAATGTTCTGATGTACTTCCAGCCAGAAGTACAAAAACGAGTCTTATCTCGATTCCAATATGCACTAAAGGATCAAGGGATGTTGATATTAGGACCGAATGAAAAGGTACCCAATATCCCTCGTTTATTTCATTTGTTAAATGAAAAGTGGAACATTTACACCCACTCAAACGTTCCTAAATACAATGTAGGTCATACGGAGTTAAAAAAACGAGCTGTCCAATATATGAAAGAAGTAGAGCAGGAGTATGATGCATGTTTCATCATAGACGATTGCGAGAAAATCCTCGCGATATCAAACGGTGCCTATTCTTTCTTAGCGCATGCAGAAGTCTCAGATGAATTATGTGAATATGTAACCCCTGATTATATGAAAGAGATACTAAGTCAAAGCTTTCAAAAGGTATGGACTGAAGAGACTGAGGTTGTTTTTCAACATGTCCTCATTTCGGAAAATGGCAGAAAGCAGTATGCAGATTTTACAGTGAAACATTTTGATCGCCGTTTTAAAGGAGTATACGTCATTCTCATTCGGAAGAGTGAGAGAGGAAAAAATCAAAAGAACGGCAGGGACAAAGGGATGTTAGAGCAGAATTCGGTTTATCAACAGCGAATTGTCGATTTAGAAAACGAGCTCAATGAGGTCAAACAAAAGGAGCAAGAAGCAAGGGCTCAATTAAAAGAAAAAAACAAGCAAATAGAAGTGCGCGAGAAAACAAACGAGCATTTTATTAATATCATAAACAACTTAAAGGTGACAAGAGAAGAACTGTACCGGCCGTCTGTGAAGCCAGAACTTGCCACGTTGTTTGTGGACCGGGAAATGAATATTCGCTATCACACTCCTACAGCTACCTCTTTATTCACTTCAGCTCAAACCCGGCACCAGCAAACGTTTCAGTCGATGGTGAAGAAGTTATCGAAGGAAATGCTCTATCATGATATTCAATCTGTCATTTCAGATAGGCGCGTAATCGAACGTGAAATTGAAACGAACGAAGGAGAACAATTCACGGTTCATATGACACCTTTCTATGATCAAGATCGCGAGGGAGCGGTGATGACCTGGATCAAAATGACCGAAATGACGAAATTGAAGCAGGCTCTTCATCTTGCGGTGACAGCACTTGATAACAGCCATATTCATATTGTGGTTGCAACGGGAGAAGGTGTTATTCAGTGTGTCAATCAGCGCTTTTGTCAGTTTGTACAGCAGCATGAATATGACTTGATCGGAAAAGATATTTTTTCTGTCTATTATGCGTTGTGTCAATGTGATGATCTAGTGAAACAATGGGACGTGTGTTTAAGAGAGGGCAGCTGGACAGGTGAGTTGTATTTTCAGGACTTATCAGGGCGTGAGCGATGGGAAAGAGTCTCTTTACACCGAATCGATGACCCTGACAAAATGCAGTCTACTGTCATGCGGATTTCGGAGGATATTACAAGTCAAAAACAGTCTGAGAAAATGCTGATGAAGTCTGAAATGCTGTCAGCAGTTGGACAGCTTGCAGCTGGTATTGCCCATGAGATACGTAACCCACTTACGTCGTTAAAAGGCTTTTTACAGCTAATGATTCAAAGTAAAAAGTATCAGAAGGATTATGCCGATGTGATGATGTCAGAGTTTAATCGGCTTGAGTCTATTATTAACGAATTCCTTGTGCTCTCTAGAAGCAAATCTGTTAAATTTGAACCGGTGAATGTGAACCTTCTCCTCGAAGAAGTCATTATGGTCGTTGAATCTCAGGCGGTCTTAAAAGGAGTGTCGATTCAAAAGAATTTGGCTCCCTCTTTGCCACATATTCAAGGCATTCCAAATGAACTGAAACAAGTGTTTCTTAACATTCTTAAAAATGGAATTGAAGCGATGGATGGAGTAACAGGTGTGATCCAAGTGACTTCATTATTGAAAAACGACCAAATGATGCTGATATTTGAAGACCAAGGAAAGGGCATACCAGAAGAGGAGATTGGGAAATTAGGCGAACCTTTTTACACAACGAAAGAAAAAGGAACGGGTCTTGGATTAATGATGACCATTAAGATTATTGAAAGTCATGGCGGTACCATTCGTTTTGAGAGCAAAAGCTTTGAAGGGACACGTGTGATTATTACGTTTCCAAGTAATTGAGATCAGTTTTACATGAAATCCATCCAGTCTCAATAATTGCTTTGTACAATAGAAGAGATGAAGTTCAAAGGGGAGAAATCTAATGAAACGTATACAATCCATTCGAATGGTCTGTTGTTTGATTTTGGTGATATTTAGTCTGCAATCTTTACTGCCTAGTATGATGACTGCTGAGGCGTTATCTTCTTCTGAGAAAAAGGAGACTTTATGGAAACAAACAAAGCCGATGAACATAAAAAAAGCCCGAAAACTGATAGGAGAAACGGTAACAGTGAGCGGAATCGTAACAGCAGATCAATCCGCTATAGGGAATGGGAAACTATCAACATATATTCAAGACAAAACAGCTGGTCTCAATATTTATTCTGCGCAGCCTAAGAATTTTCCAGAACTGAAAGCAGGCATGAAGGTCACGGTGACTGGCAAGGTGACGACTTATAAAGGGCTCGTTGAAATTGTACCAGATCAAGATCGTCTGAAGATAGATGCTGTGAATCAGCCATTGCCTTCGCCAAAGAAAGTTTCCATTAAACAATTGGAAGCGGATCAGGCAGGCAAATATGAAGGAAGATTAGTGAAGGTAAAAGGCTATGTAGAACAGGCGCCAGATCAGCCAGCTGGCGGTGGATACAATGTGGTCATCATCGATAAAAAATATCATAGTACAGTCCTTAGAGTCATGGTTGATACGGGTGCCATTGATCAAGTGAAGACCGGAAAATGGTATGAGTTTACTGGCGTTTTAAGCAGATATGATACGCTGCAAGTACTTCCAAGACACAAAACCGATGTCAAATTGCTGAAGAACCAGCCAAAGCCGCCAAAAATCAAAAAAGAATACGAGGCAACGGTAGATCGTGTTGTGGATGGAGATACCATTCATTTGAAGAAGCCTGTGCTCGGCACAACAAAGGTACGCTTCGTGAATATGGACACACCAGAAACCTACCACAAGCCCAAAAATGAATTAGATCAAAACCAGCTGCGCTTTGGACAAAAAGCGACGGATTATTTAAAAACGCTTCTTTCAAGCGGTGATCGAGTCACATTAAAGATTGGCCCGGAAGCAAAGGATGGATATGGACGTCTTTTAGCTCAAGTCAAAACCAAAAAAGGGCTGAATACGAACCTAGAGCTTGTGAAAAAAGGGTATGCCCCTACTTATTTCATCTGGCCTGTTGGAGATGAAAAAGAGTATCGGATGTTCCAGCAAGCAGTGAAAGATGCCAAGAAAAAAGGGCTTGGTATTTGGAATAAAGAAGATCCTCTGCTAGAACAGCCGTTTGAATTTAGAGCACGCGAGCAGAAAAAAGGGCTCACGCGTTATGTGGGGGATTCATCTGCAAAAACCTACGTATCACCTGACAGCTGGAATGAGATCGATGTGGATAAACGTATCTTTTTTGCTTCTAAAGAAGAAGCAGAGCAGGCTGGATATCAGGCGTCAGAATCATCTAGTGAAGTTCCATTAACCATTTTAAGTATGAATGATTTGCATGGGAAAATTGATCAGCAATATGAGCTGGATGTAAAAGGTGATGGCAGTAAAGGAACATATGGACGGGTGGATTATGTGGCGGCTTATATAAAACAAAAGCAAGCTGCGCAAAAAAATACACTGACAGTTCATGCAGGAGATATGATAGGCGGAAGCTCGCCAATATCTTCTCTTTTACAAGATGAACCAACCGTTGAACTAATGGAGAACATCGGCTTTGATGTTGGGACAGTCGGCAACCATGAGTTTGATGAAGGTGTAGACGAACTATTACGAATCTTAAAAGGTGGAGATCACCCGAAAGGCACAAAAGGATACGATGGGCAGAATTTCCCGCTTGTTTGTGCAAACTGTGAATACAAGGATACTGGCAAACCACTTTTACCGGCCTATGAAATTATGGATGTCGAAGGAATCCCTGTGGCTTTTATCGGGGTTGTGACAACATCAGCGGCAGGAATGGTCATGCCAGAAGGAATTAAAGATATTCAATTTACTGATGAAGTCAAAGCTGTCAATGAAGCAGCGAAGGAATTAAAGCAAAAAGGGATTAAAGCGATCGCAGTTCTGGCTCATATGACCGCCTCTCAAAATGGTGATACCATTACTGGAGAAAGTGCAAGGCTTGCCAAAGAAGGTGATGACGAAATCGATGTCATTTTCGCTGGCCATAATCACGAAGTGGTCAATGGAGAGGTGAATGGAAAATTAATTGTCCAAGCCTTTGAATACGGAAAGGCAATTGGAGAAGTCAATGTCACACTTGACCGGAAAACAAAAGATATTGTCAAAAAGAGTGCAAACATCCAGTATGTAGACCAGGCTGGTATTGAAAAGGATCAGGAAGCAGCGGACATTTTAGCCCATTACGGAAAAGAAGTGGAGCCGATTATTAGTGAGGTTGTTGGAGAAGCTGGCGTCAAGATGGAAGGTGGCTATTCCAATGATGGTGATACACCACTTGGCAACCTCATTGCGGATGGCATGAGATATTCAATGAAAAGTGACTTTGCCATGATGAATGGCGGCGGTATCAGACAAAATCTCGAAAAAGGACCGATTACTTGGGGAGATCTCTTTAATATTCAGCCATTCGGAAATGTGTTAGTGAAGCTGGACATCAAGGGGAAAGATTTAGTTGATATCATTGAAGCTCAAATATCTCCTCAATTTGGACCGGATTATAGCATTTCAGGCTTTTCTTATTCGTACGATCCGTTAACATATAAAGTAGTCGACTTAAAACTGCCTGATGGTTCTTCCGTTGATTTCGATAAAACGTATACACTCACAGTGAACAACTTCATGGCGACTGCCACTGGAAGTAAGTATGCACCGATTGGGCGGCTAGGGAAAAATCCGGAAACAGGCCCAGAAGATTTAGAAGCAACGGTCGCTTTTGTAAAGAGCTTCGAGGGAGCTTCTATTGTGTATCAAAAAGAGGGCCGAATTCAACAAGCGAAACAAGAAGAAAAGGCAGCAGCAAGCTAAAGAATCATCAGCAAAGACAAAGGAGTTAACGCATGAAAAAATGGCTTGCAGTGATTGTCATGTCAGCGGGGATTGTGGTGCTTGGCTGGGGAATTTGGCAAATCGCTTCTACTCACTTACAAACAGCACATTCGTTAGAGGAAGCAAAGAAGGTCGTAGAAACTGATCAAGGGATGACAAAGGAAAAATTTTCACCTGAAATGGGGAAAGCCTCTGGCATCCTGACCATTCCGAAATTAAAAGCCGATTTGCCGATTGTTGAAGGGACAGATGCGGACGACCTTGCCAAAGGCGTCGGTCATTATAAAGGCAGTTATTACCCTGATCAAAATGGACAAATCGTTTTGTCGGGACACAGGGATACGGTCTTCCGCCGGACTGGTGAACTGGATATTGGGGATCAGCTGAAAATCACTGTACCGTATGGTGAGTTTGTTTATGAAATCACGCATACGAAAATTGTGGATCAGCATGATACATCCATTATTACCTTACAAAATAAAAAAGAAGAGCTTGTGTTAACCACATGCTATCCATTTCATTTTGTCGGCAACGCACCAGAGCGGTACATTATTTATGCGAAAAGAGCATCTGTCTAACGTCAAAAGAGCCTGTATGATCAGGCTCTTTTTTCTACATATTGTCCATTAATTCAGCCATATCAGGTGGGAGCGGTGCTTCTATCGTCAGCTTTTCACCTGTGAATGGATGGTTCATGTCTACTTGTTTGGCATGAAGGGCGCATCTGTTTATCAGGTCACGCTTCCCGCCATATAATGTATCGCCAGCTAAAGGATGCCCGAGACTGCTAAGATGGACCCGAATTTGATGCGTTCTGCCTGTTTCTAATCGCAGCTTAACGGCCGTCACCTGTAAACGTTTATTGAGATGGAAGACCTCATAATGAGTCTTGGCGCTTTGACCAGTAGGAGAAACCCTCCTTCTGACAGCATGGTGTTTATCACGTCCAATGGCTGCTTGGATCGTTCCTTTCTTTTTCTTAAACAGTCCTTGTGCGATGGCAAGATACGTTCTGTTAATTGCTTTTTTTGAAAGCATTTGATCGAGTACAGCATGTGCCAACCTGTGTTTGGCAAAAATGACGGTGCCACTTGTGTCTTGATCCAGCCTATGTATATGTCTGACCCGCTTTTCTTCTCCATTTGCTTGAAAATG
Source organism: Bacillus sp. 22190 (assembly GCF_052045575.1). Lineage (NCBI taxonomy): Bacteria > Bacillati > Bacillota > Bacilli > Caryophanales > Bacillaceae > Bacillus > Bacillus sp. 22190. The sequence goes on from NZ_JBQEPF010000004.1 coordinate 45,584, forward strand.
GAAAGCGACTAGATTCGCCAGCGTACCTGTTTGTCCTTTTTCATTTGGATGCGTCGGTCTTCCAGCAGGCTTTTGGACAACTAATAAATGCTCGTCTTCAAAGAGTACCTCTAATTCACCGTATTCTGGCGTCACATCACTTTCTTCCGTCTCAAATAAATCAATGAGAATCTGATCACCTGTACTCACTTTTGCAGCATGGTGGGCAGGTTTTTGATTGAGACGGACTTTTTGGTGCTCCATCCAAAAATGGATAATCGGTTTAGAGGCAGACACTTCGTCTTTTAAAAATTGACTTAAGGAAATGCCATTTTGCTGCTCACCTACTTTTAGGGAGAGCGTGTGTCCTTTTATGATCATGATATTCGTCCTCTCTATGGGTATATATAGGAAACACTTACCTTAGCGAATGACTTTTTTTCTGTGCTATTCTGAATGGAGTAATAACGACAGAGAGGTAGATGCCACGTGAGATTAATGAAAGCTGCGACAGACCTTCAAGAGCAGGCAATTGAAGAAGTATCAAAGGAAATTGAAGATCTTTTATCCCATTCTGTCAATGGAGAAGAGCAGAAAAAACAACCCCCGCTTACTTTCATTGATGGTGTGTATAACGGGACAATGGATGATGCTTTTCGTATCTTATCAGGTCTTCAGCTATTACATACCATTATTTTAAAGCCGAAGCGACATATGACAAAACGAGATCGTGAGTTATTTGAACTCAACCGTGAACAAGTTAATGCGTGCGGCTTTTCTTTCCCGTTTGATTTAGATGATTTTGCAGGCCGTCACCTTCAAAATGCGTAAAAGTTGGTGTGAACTTCCTTGTTAACTTACAAGGTCGTCGCACATACTATTTTTAAGGGAACGGAGAAACCTTCAAGATCTGTAATACCAATTCCGCTCTTTTTCAACAATGTCTATTCTCCACGAATCGGAGCGCTTGGATCTCTTGCAGAAAGAATCGAACATGACAGGAGCCTGACAAAACGATGCAGGCTCCTTTTATACATAATCATTTTAGCAGACATTCATCTTTGAAAGTCAATTTTATTCACGATATGATAGCAGTATGGAAGATATTTCAGACTTTCGGAAAAAAGGAGTGGCCTCTTTGGTAAAGGCGATTATATTTGATTTTGATGGATTAATTTTAGATACAGAAACACATGAATATGAGGTTCTGCAGGAAATGTTTGCGGAGCATGAATCGGAGCTGCCTCTGTCTGTATGGGGAAATGTGATTGGAACGCAGGCAGGTTTTAAGCCTTTTGAATATTTGGAAGAGCAGTTAGGGAAGACATTAGATCATGAGGCGCTTACAGCGGACCGGCGTTCTCGTTTTCAAAAGAGAATGAAGGACGAAGCAGCAAGACCTGGTGTAGAAGCTTATTTAGAAGCGGCAAAGGAGCTTGGAATTAAGATTGGACTTGCTTCCAGCTCAGATTATAAATGGGTGTCTGATCACCTGAAACAAATTGGACTTTTCGATTACTTTGAATGTATCCGCACGTCAGACGATGTGGAAGAAGTGAAACCTCACCCAGAACTTTATTTGCAAACCGCACAATGCTTAGGCGTTGAGCCAAAAGATTGCGTGGCATTTGAGGACTCTGTGAATGGGTCAATCGCTGCCAAACGAGCGGGTATGAAATGTGTCATCGTGCCAAATAAAGTGACGAGCACACTGCAGTTTGAAGAATATGACGCGAGATTAGAATCCATGGCTGAAATCGAATTGCTCCAGCTATTCCATCAGCTTGAAAAAGAGGATCAGTAAGGGGGCAATACATCATGGCAGAAAAACTAGATTTAACGCGATTTGAAAAAAGAATGGTGATTCGAAATATTAGAGAAGAAGATATCGACCGAATCATCGCATTGCAAGAAGTATGCTTTCCAGGCATGGACCCTTGGAAAAAAGAGCACCTTGAAAGCCACCTTGAACATTTCCCAGAAGGTCAGTTCTGTGCGGAATTCGAGGGGGAAATTATCGGCTCATGTTCAAGTTTATTAATTAACTTTGATGAATACGATGATCGTCACACATGGCAGGACATCACAGATGATGGATATATCACAAACCATAATCCAGATGGGATGAATATGTACGGAATTGAAGTAATGGTCAGTCCTGAGTACCGCCGGATGAAAATCGGTCATCGTTTATACGAAGCAAGAAAAGACTTAGCGAGAAGATTAAATTTAAAAAGCATCATCATTGGCGGACGTATCCCGAATTATCATAAATATCAAGAGGAAATGACGCCTCGCCAATATGTAGAGCAAGTCATGCTGCACCAAATTTATGATCCTGTGCTATCTTTTCAGCTGTTAAATGAATTTAGCCTGATGCGGATCAATCCGAATTACTTGCCGGATGATAAAGCTTCCAGCACGTACGCAACGCTAATGGAATGGAATAATGTCGATTATCGCCCGCAATCGAAAAGATATTATAAATCGGCGTTCCCAGTGCGAATTTGTGTCATTCAATATGCAATGAAGCAAATTCATTCCTTCGAAGAGTTTATGAATCAAGTGGAGTATTACGTGGATGTGGCATCAGATGCGTCAGCTGACTTTGCCGTTTTCCCGGAAATCTTTACAACGCAACTTATGTCATATTTAGAAGAGAGATCACCAAGTCTAGCAGTGCAGCGGATCACAGAATATACCGAGGACTACATCAATTTGTTTACAGATCTCTCGGTCAAGTACAACATTAATATCATCGGTGGTTCTCATTTCGTTGAAGAGGAAGGGAAAATCTATAATATCGCCTATTTATTTAGACGTGATGGAACGATTGAAAAGCAATATAAGTTGCATATCACGCCGAATGAAAGAAAATGGTGGGGGATTTCAGCTGGTGACCAAGTCCGGGTATTTGATACGGACTGCGGTAAAATTGCGATCCAAATTTGCTACGATATTGAATTCCCTGAGCTTGCTCGAATTGCAGCTGACAAAGGAGCGAAAATTATTTTCACTCCATTCTGTACAGAAGACCGTCAAGGCTATTTACGAGTGCGTTATTGTGCGCAGGCGAGAGCGGTTGAAAATCAGATATATACGGTCATTTCTGGAACGGTCGGAAACCTTCCGCAAACAGAAAACATGGATGTCCAATATGCACAATCAGCCATCTTTGCACCATCTGATTTTGAATTCGCAAGAGATGGCATTGTAGGTGAGTGCAACCCGAATATTGAAATGGTAGTTGTCGGTGATGTCGACTTAGAAATATTAAGAAGGCAGCGTCAAGATGGGACGGTTCGTCAGCTGAAAGACCGAAGAAGAGACGTGTACCATATTGAATATAAGAAATAACCAAAACAAGCGCCCCGCAGTTATGCGAGGCGCTTTTCTGTATGTTTACATTTTCTTTAATGCCACTGTAGCAAAATGGGCAATGCTTTTGGCAGCTAAAAATGGAACGTCTGATTTAACAAGAGATTGATAAATCGTTTTTTCTACTTGTTTCCATGTAAGATCAGACTCTTCTAAAAGATTTTTTAAATCAGGTCCTACATGCTGGTTGAAAAACTGTTCAAATTGTTCACGTTTTTCTTGTCCGGCAATCACTTCTAATTTTTGTAGCCATTTTTCTTGTTTTTGGAAAGATTGTTCAATGTTTTGTTTAATGGTGTCTGTTGTTGAAGGAAGCTGAAAATCACTTTCTGCTGTCACCTGCTTCGTTTGAATAGATGCAGCATCAGCTGTCTGTGTAATAGGTGAAGCGAATAAAAGGACAGTGGTGGAGAGCATCAAAGATTTTGCGATTGTTTTCATTAAGAAAACCTCCTAGTTCATTTAGTATTGTGCACGAGATTTATTATACATTTTTGTTAAAATAAGGTAATGAGACTTACCGCTTATTTTTTCATGCGACAAAGGGATGCCAAATGAAAAGACGAATATACTGAATGGAAATGATGTTTTACAAAGGGAGAGGGATATGGGGCGACAATCTAAACATTTGTATATCAATTTGCCGGTTAAGCATGTAAATGAGTCAAAGGCTTTCTTTGAACAGCTGGGTTTTGACTTTCAACAAGAACTGACGAATGAACATGCTGCTTGTTTTGTGATGAATGAGACGATCACCGTCATGCTGTTATCACTTAAGCATTTCCAATCCATTTCAGAGAAGGAATTGGTAGATGCCAGAAATGGCGCAGAGGTCATTATCTCTTTACAGGTCGAGACGAGGGAAGAGGTTGATGAGCTTGTAGAGCGTGCGATCGCAGCTGGTGGTTCACCGTTTAAAGAAAAACAAGACCATGATTTCATGTATGGCTGGAGCTTTCAGGATCGTGATGGTCATTTATGGGAAGTGTTTTATATGGATGAGGAGAGAAGCGACCTTTCATAAGGGTGCTTCTTTTTAATTGATGATCAGTGGTATGATAAGAGGGTAAAAAAGAAGGAATTCATCTAGAGAAAAGTAGGTGCTACATGGAGTTTTTACTTGTCTTAATGCCAGTGTTCGGCATATTCTTTATAGGGTATATTGGGCAGAAGACAATTGGTTTTGATATACATACGCTCTCATCAATGTCTTTATATTTAATGTCACCATTTCTTGCGTTTGAAACCTTTTATCAAAATAAAGTATCGATGGACTATGTGTACTTATCAATATTTGTCGTAGGGCTTTGTCTTTCACTTGTTTTATGTGTCTTCATTTTATCTCGAATTTACGGGTATTCGAATGAAACGTATTGTGCCATGATTTTGTCATCAGCATTTATGAATAATGGAAATTACGGCACGCCTGTTGTCCTTCTTGTTTTTGGAGCAGCTGGTTTAGATATTGCGATTGTGCTAATGGTCCTTCAGCAGCTCGTCATGAGTACGATCGGCATGTATTATGCAGCAAAAGGTGGAGAGGACGCGGGAGACTTGAAGGTCGTTCTAAAAAAAGTGCTGCGTATGCCGGTTGCTTACGGGGCTCTTCTTGGTCTATTATTTCAGCTCATTGACCTTTCATTACCTAAAGAGCTTATGACAGGTGTTCAGCTGGTCGGGGATGCAGCGATACCAACGATTATGCTAATTTTAGGTATGCAGCTCGCAGTGATTTCTTTTAAACAAGTGGATTATCGTAATATTTCCTATGCGGTGCTGCTGAAGCTGTTTATCTCACCACTCATCGCATTCGGCTTTACGCTTATTTTACCGGTAGATGATTTGGTGAAACAAATTATGATTTTAGTTGCAGCGATGCCGACTGCGGCGAATACCACGCTGATGGCTGTGCAATTTCGAACGAAGCCTGAGTTTGTCTCAAGCACGACGTTTCTCAGTACGATTTTAAGTATTGTGACTTTACCTGTTTTATTATGGATTTTATCCATGCACCCTCTGGGATAGGGGACGGCAAACAAAGGGGGACTTATGAATGAATGTAGATGTTCATTTTCAAGTAAGTGATGTGTTAAAAACGAAGCATTTTACGCATGCGAAAGTGTTAGCTGGGGAAAAGGGATTGTTTCGGCAGGTAAAATGGGTACATGTACTTGAAGTGCCTGCTGTAGAGGATTTGTTAAACGGAGGCGAGCTGATTTTAACGACGGCCGCAGGCTTCCATGATCAATTGGAAGTCTTTCAGGCGTTTTTAAGGCAGTTGATTGACTCAGGTGCGGCTGGATTATGTATTGAGTTTGTACCGCTCCGGTTTGATGTACCGGAAGAACTGATTATTTATGCAGAAGAACGTGATTTTCCGCTAATTCTGTTTACAAAAGAAGTGAAGTTCGTCAATATTACACAGCATCTCCATACGATGATGATTGAACGTCAGTATCAGATGATGGCAGATTTAGAAGCCTTGTCGTCAAAGCTGAATGAGCTTTTACTAACTCCTCATCCGCAGATGGATATTTTGGATCAAGTGTATCAGCACGTGAGAGGGATACTACTGCTGATCCCTGTTCAAGGTGAGCCGATTATTTTATGTGATTCTTCCAAACAAACAGAAGAGCTTGTGATGAATTATTTGCAATATGCTTCATTACCAAAAGGATATGAAGTGACGCAAAAACAAGTCCTTGCACTCAAACAAACCTTTGCAGACCTCGTCCTCATTCATCAATCGAACACGCTCTCGGAATTTGAACTGCTTGTGATGGATAAAGGAGCGAATGCCCTTGCCCAGCAAACATTAAGAGAGCTGTATACAGAAGAGCTGAAGAAGACAAAAGAGAATGAATGGCTGCAAAAATGGTTTCATGAAGATCATACAGAAAGAGAGATCATAGAACACCTTGAGGAGACAGAAGGGCTGAAAAAACCGACCGGCTGTGTGGTGATGCTCTTTCAAAAAAACCACCAAATAGAAGAAATCGCAGGGAATCTTTATTTTCTTGTCTCTTGCCGCTCTATTTTTCAGCGTGCTGGTTTCCATTTGATTGTGTACGAGCATCAAGGACAAACCTTATTTATCTTATTGAATACAAGAAAAGTTGAGGACTGGAAAGAGCGTGCAGAAAAAGCGGCAAACGACATCACGCAATTATATGACCGTGAGCAGCCCGGCGAGGCAGTCATCAATTATGGAATCGGTTCATATTGTGAGCAATTTCAGCACATGAGAAAAAGTTTTCAAGCAGCGAAAGAAGTGCTGCATTTAAAGAAAGTGATGCCGCAGCGGGTAGAAAGCCCATTTTATCAAGATTTACATATGCTTCGGTTGATGCCTGTCATGAAAGAAAGCGGGTTATTAGAATGCATGGTGAAAGAGTATTTAGAGCCGGTGATTTTATATGATAAACAAAATAGCGGCAGGCTCTATCAGACGCTGAATATCTTTTTACAGACAAACGGTTCTAAAAAAGAAACCGCAAGCCAGCTCTATATTGTGAGGCAGACGCTTTATCACAGATTGGATAAGCTTCATGTTTTACTTGGTGAGGATATGATGCAAGCGCCGAAACGTCAAGCGCTTGAATTTGCGATCCTTGCTTATGAATTTTTACAGGGGAATCGCCATTAACGGTATATGTTAGATTTGCCAAGGGATCAAGTAGAGTGTCTCATGGTTCTTTTCAATCAGTTGACGATCTGTCTAATGTAATGTGTCTGGCCCCTTTTTTATAATGAGAGTAACGACATGGGCGGTCTTGTTTCAGTTTCATATGCCTCACTTTTTATCCATATAATGAATGGAGAGGTCATATGCAGGACCGGTTTAAGCTTCTTTGATGATGAAAACGGATACATGGGGGCGTGGGAAGATGAAAACACATAACGCACAAGATCTTCAGGCGAAAGATGATCAGTTTATTTGGCATCATATGAAAGGGACAAACAAAGAAAATGAAAGTATGGTGATTCATGAGGCAGAAGGCGCATGGGTGACAGATATTCATGGAAATCGCTATTTAGACGGGATGTCAGGGTTGTGGTGTGTAAATGCCGGATATGGACGTAAAGAGCTTGCAGAAGCGGCGTATAGGCAATTAAATACGATGCCTTACTACCCACTGACACAAAGCCATGTGCCAGCGATTCAGCTGGCTGAGAAGCTCAATGAATGGCTAGGCGGGGACTATGTGATTTTCTTTTCTAACAGTGGTTCTGAAGCGAACGAAGCGGCATTTAAAATAGCCAAACAATATCATGCGCAAAAGGGAGAGAGTACACGAACAAAATTCATTTCCCGATATCGATCGTATCATGGCAATACAGCAGCAGCTCTAGCCGCAACGGGTCAAGCGCAGCGCAAGTACAAATATGAACCGTTAGGGCAGGGATTTATCCATGTCGCACCGCCTGATATGTACCGGCATCCTGAAGATCAAGAGAGCTTGGCAAGTGCTGATGCAATCGATCAAGCGATGACGTGGGAATTAAGTGAGACCATTGCTGGCGTCATCATGGAGCCGATGATTACAGGAGGCGGTATCTTAATGCCGCCAAAAGGATATTTGAAGAAGGTGAAAGAAATCTGTGAAGATCATGGGGCGCTCCTCATTGTGGATGAAGTGATATGCGGCTTTGGCCGGACAGGAAAGCGGTTTGGATTTATGCATGAAGAGGTAAAACCAGATATTATCACCATGGCAAAAGGGATCACAAGTGGATATTTACCGCTATCTGCAACGTGCGTGAAACGAGACATTTATGAAGCGTATGCAGGAGAAGATACGTATGACAGGCTACGGCATGTGAATACATTTGGCGGTCACCCTGCTTCCTGTGCGGTTGCGCTTGCTAACTTAGAGATCATGGAAAACGAGCAATTAGTGGAGCGGTCACGCACGCTTGGCCAAGACATGCTCGAACGTTTGCAAGAGTTAAAAGAGCATCCATTTGTCGGTGATGTGAGAGGAAAAGGCCTGCTGTTTGGAATTGAGCTTGTGCAGGATCAGGCGTCAAAAAAGCCAGCTGATCCAAGTGTAGTCGGTCAATTGATTGCAGAATGTAAAAAACGAGGATTGATCATTGGGAAAAATGGCGATACAGTGGCTGGCTATAATAACGTGGCACAGCTCGCACCACCGCTAAATATCACTGATGAAGACGCCTCATTCATTATTCATACTTTAAAAGAAAGCATGGCGCAATTATAGCAGAGATTTCTCTGCTTCAGATTGTTGACAAAGGGCTAAAATGAACTTTATTTTAGCCCTTTGTCTTCTTTTCAGCGTGATAGAAAATCTTTGAAGTCTAGGAAGGACGAGCACCAGCACGCAGAACTGACAAAGAATGCGAGGGTTTGTCTACACGCTGTAGCAGAGAGATTTCTCTGCTTTTTTCTATGTCCAGAAAGGATCAGATCTTAATAGATCTGCTAGGCTGAATGGTCAATGGGCACACTAGGTGTATTGAAAAAAACATGCGATTCTATTACTGTAAGGAGAAGATAGAACCAATACACACGAGAAGGAGACGGCATATGAGTTTTCATGATCAACCCATTCTACCTGCTGTTCGCAATATGAAGCAATTTGAGGAATTTTTAAAAAGTCCATTTACATATGGGGTCTTACTTGATGTTCACTTAGGGCGGCTTAAGGGCATCATGAATGAGGCGAATGCGCATCATAAAAAAATGTTTGTCCATGTCGATCTCATTCACGGAATCAAACATGATGAGTACGGAACGGAATTTATTTGTCAGGAAATGAAACCGGCAGGCATTATTTCTACTAGGTCTTCTGTCATAGTAAAAGCCAAGCAGAAAAAGGTATATGCTATCCAGCGAATGTTTTTACTTGATACAAGTGCGATGGAAAAAAGCATGGAGTTTGTCGGAAAACATCGTCCAGATTTTATTGAAGTATTGCCTGGTGTCGTGCCAGATTTAATTACAGAAGTGCGCGAAAGAGCTGGAATACCAATATTTGCAGGAGGGTTTATCCGAACAAAAGAAGATGTAGAAAGGGCGCTTGCAGCAGGGGCGACAGCTGTCACCACATCGAATACAGAGCTTTGGAAAGCGTTCCAAAAATGAAAAAGATAAAATGTGAAAATTGATTGACAACGTTTTCATCCTCTGATACTATAGCACTAAGTTAATATCATGTGATGGAGAAACGGAGATCCACAACGACGCTTTACTAGGTGACAAATGACCCTGATGTAAAGTATGTTTGTTGTGGGTCTTTTTTCTTTATCTTTTCTACACATTTATAGGGGATGGCAACTGAACCAGAGGAGGAATTTTTCATGACACCATTTTGGGGTGAAGTCGTTGGTACAATGCTTCTGATTATTTTCGGAGGCGGTGTGTGTGCGGCAGTCAGTTTAAAGAAATCGCTCGCTTATCAGTCCGGTTGGATTGTAATCGCTTTCGGATGGGGATTTGCAGTAGCGATTGCAGCTTATGCCACTGGAGGAATCAGCGGTGCACATTTAAACCCGGCGCTGACAATAGGTCTTGCATTAGAAGGAAGTTTTCCTTGGGCTGATGTTCCAATGTATATTGTCGGTCAAATGCTTGGCGCATTACTCGGAGCTATTATTGTCTTCTTACATTACTTACCACACTGGAAAGCGACAGACGATCCAGGTGCAAAACTAGGCGTATTCTCAACTGGTCCTGCGATTCCGCATACTTTTGCAAACGTGCTCAGTGAAGTCATCGGTACATTTGTATTGGTGGTAGGAATTTTAGCGATTGGTGCAAATAAATTTGCAGACGGAGTCAATCCGCTGATTGTTGGTTTCTTAATTGTCGCAATTGGTCTTTCATTAGGTGGTACAACTGGTTACGCAATTAACCCTGCACGTGATTTAGGTCCAAGAATCGCACATGCCATTCTGCCGATTCCAGGTAAAGGTCCATCAAATTGGAAATATGCTTGGGTTCCTGTTGTTGGTCCAATTTTGGGCGGTGCATTTGGCGGTGTTTTCTATAATGCAGCCTTTAAAGCGAACGTCACACCAGCCTTTTGGATTGTAAGCGTTATTTTAGTTGTGGTATTGTTAGGACTCTATGTTTCTACGAAAAACCAGACAAATGCTGTCAATGAAAGTATGTAAGGGGAGGAAAACACCATGGCAAAAGAAAAATATATTCTCGCATTAGATCAAGGGACAACAAGCTCAAGAGCGATCTTATTTGATCAAGAAGGTAAAATTGCACATACAGCTCAGAAGGAATTCAATCAATATTTTCCGAACCCAGGCTGGGTAGAACACAATGCAAATGAAATTTGGAGCTCTGTTCTATCAGTTATTTCAACTGCTTTAATCGAATCAGGAATTGAAGCAGATCAAATCGCCGGTATCGGAATTACGAACCAGCGTGAGACAGCTGTCGTTTGGGATAAACATACAGGCGCACCCGTTTACAATGCAATTGTTTGGCAGTCTAGACAAACATCGGGTATATGTGATGAGCTAAAAGCGCAAGGGCACGATGAAACGTTTAGAAATAAAACGGGTCTACTCATTGATGCTTATTTCTCAGGTACTAAAGTGAAATGGATTTTAGACAATGTCGAAGGTGCTCGTGAGAAAGCAGAAAATGGTGACTTGCTGTTTGGCACAATCGATACATGGCTCATTTGGAAAATGACTGGCGGTCAATCACACGTGACAGATTATTCAAATGCATCAAGAACGTTAATGTTCAATATTTACGATCTGAAATGGGATGAAGAACTACTTGATATTTTAGGTGTTCCAGCTTCCATGCTGCCAGACGTCAAACCATCATCACACATTTATGGTGAAACAACAGACTATCACTTCTTCGGTAAAAATATTCCGATTGCAGGAGCGGCAGGAGATCAGCAGTCTGCGCTATTCGGTCAGGCTTGCTTTGAAGAAGGAATGGCGAAGAACACATATGGTACAGGATGTTTCATGTTGATGAATACAGGGGAAAAAGCAATTAAGTCGGATCATGGATTGTTAACGACGATTGCATGGGGCATTGACGGCAAAGTTGAATATGCTTTAGAAGGAAGTATTTTCGTTGCTGGCTCAGCGATCCAGTGGCTGCGTGATGGACTTAGAATGTTTAAAGACTCAAAAGACAGTGAAGCTTATGCTGAGCGCGTTGAGTCAACAGACGGCGTATATGTCGTACCAGCATTTGTTGGTTTAGGCACACCATATTGGGATAGTGATGTCCGAGGCGCTGTATTCGGTTTAACACGCGGTACTTCTAAAGAGCACTTTGTTCGTGCAACGTTAGAATCACTTGCTTATCAAACAAAAGATGTTTTAGATGCGATGGAAAAAGATTCAAACATCTCACTTAAAACATTGCGTGTCGATGGCGGGGCTGTAAAGAATGATTTCTTAATGGGCTTCCAAAGTGATTTGCTGGATGTGCCAGTAGAACGTCCAGAAATTAATGAAACGACGGCACTCGGTGCGGCCTATCTTGCGGGAATAGCAGTTGGCTTCTGGAACGACCGTTCAGACATTGCAAAACAATGGAACCTTGACAAGCGCTTTGAACCTAAAATGGAAGAAGACAGCCGTGACTCGTTATACAGCGGGTGGAAAAAGGCTGTAAAAGCAGCTCAAGCTTTCAAATAAACAAAAAGTATGGTATACTTCAAGTAAGTTAATAGAACGGTTGGAGAACTGGAGAGACCGCAAGCACCGAAGTGTAGAAATACGCTTTGGGTGTTTGCGGTCTCTTTTTCTTTACCGTACAACATGGGAGGAACAAGAGATGACTTTTTCTAGCTTAGAAAGAGAACAAATGCTTCAGGACATGACAAAAAAACCATATGATGTATTTATCATTGGTGGGGGTATTACAGGCGCAGGTACGGCACTTGATGCGGCTTCACGCGGAATGCGTGTCGGTCTTGCGGAAATGCAGGATTTCGCAGCAGGTACGTCTAGCCGCTCAACGAAACTTGTACACGGCGGACTTCGTTATTTAAAACAATTTGAAGTGAAAATGGTCGCAGAGGTCGGTAAAGAGCGTGCCATCGTATACGAAAACGGTCCTCATGTGACAACGCCAGAATGGATGCTTCTTCCGATGCATAAAGGCGGGACATTCGGTAAGTTTTCAACTTCAATCGGACTTAGAGTATATGACTTTTTAGCTGGCGTTAAGCATAGTGAACGCAGAAGTATGCTAAGTGCAAAAGAGACACTTGCAAAAGAACCACTTGTGAAAAAGGATGGCTTAAAAGGCGGGGGCTACTATGTTGAATACCGTACAGATGATGCACGCCTGACAATTGAAGTCATGAAAGAGGCTGTGAAATTTGGGGCAGAAGCGGTCAACTATGCGAAAGTAAAAGAATTTATTTATGATAAAGGCAGAGTTGTCGGTGTTGTCATTGAAGATGTCACAACACAGAAAACATACGATGTATATGCGAAAAAAATCGTCAATGCGACAGGTCCTTGGGTCGATCAGCTAAGAGACAAGGATCACTCAAAAGAGGGGAAACATTTACAACATACAAAAGGAATTCACTTAGTATTCGACCAATCTGTTTTCCCATTAAAACAAGCAATCTACTTTGACACACCTGATAAACGAATGGTCTTTGCGATTCCAAGAGAAGGAAAAACGTACGTGGGAACAACAGATACAGTTTACAAAAAACAGCTGGAACATCCACGTATGACAAAAGCAGATCGTGATTACGTGATCAAAGCCATTCAATATATGTTCCCAGATCTTCATATTACAGAGAAAGACGTTGAATCTAACTGGGCTGGTCTTCGTCCACTCATTCATGAAGAAGGCAAAGATCCTTCAGAAATTTCTCGTAAGGATGAGGTATGGACATCATCTTCAGGCTTAATCACGATTGCTGGCGGTAAATTAACAGGTTACCGTAAAATGGCTGAACACATTGTGAATCTTGTACGTGATGGACTTAAAGAGGAAACTGGAAAAGATTTTGGACCATGTAAAACGAAACATATGCCAATTTCAGGCGGGCATGTAGGCGGTTCAAAAAATATGGCATCCTTTGTTCAAGCGAAAACGGCAGAAGGAGCATCCGTTGGTTTGACAGAACCGATTGCACAAAAATTAGCTGAGAAATATGGCTCAAACGTCAGCAATGTCTTCAAGCGTGTGGAGCTGCTTCAAGGGGAAGCAGACAAACGAAACATTCCCGCTTATGTGTTGGCTGAACTTGTCTATGCGATCGAAGAAGAATTGGCTGTTACACCTGTCGATTTCTTCTTGAGAAGAACAGGCAGCCTATTATTTAATATCAATTGGGCAAAAACGTATGCACAGCCTGTTGTTGACTATATGGCAGATCGTTTTGGCTGGGATGAAGCGACAAAACAGAAACATCAAACTGAATTAGACCGACTATTCCATGAAGCAGTCGTACCGCTTGATGCTGAATAAGTAAAAAGCCGATCGTGTATCGGCTTTTTTTATTTTGTACATCGTTTTTTCATATGTTCATGATATAACATGACATAAAGGATAATTCCATATAAAATAACAGTAGATATTATTTTATTGATGATAAGAACTGGGAGGACGAACATGAGTTGGATTACGAATTATGAGCGTTGGATCAATGAGAAGCACCTGGATACTGAACTAAGGGAATGGCTGGAGGCACATCAAGATGATCATCAAGCGCTTGAAGACTGCTTCTACAAAAACCTTGAGTTTGGTACTGGAGGAATGCGCGGAGAAATTGGTGCTGGAACGAACCGAATGAATGTTTACACTGTTCGAAAAGCATCTGCTGGTCTTGCTGCGTATATTGCAGCACATGGAGAGGATGCAAAAAAAAGAGGCGTCGCCATTGCCTATGATTCACGCCATAAATCTCCTGAATTTGCGATGGAAGCGGCCAAAACACTTGCTTCACATGGCATTCAAACATACGTATTTGACGAACTGCGTCCGACACCAGAACTCTCTTTTGCAGTTCGAGAACTGAATGCCTTTGCAGGGATTGTTGTGACAGCAAGTCACAATCCGCCAGAATATAATGGCTATAAAGTTTATGGAGAAGATGGAGGCCAAATGCCCCCATTTGAAGCAGATCAAGTCATTAAAGAAGTAGATGCCATCGAAAATGAATTAGCCATTTCAGTGGAATCAGAAGAAGTATTGAAGCAAAATGGTTTGATCCGCATGATTGGTGAAGAAATCGATCAAGCGTATATGGAAAAATTAAAAACGATTCGTGTGCATCCTGAGCTTGCAAAAGAAGTCGATGTCAAAGTGGTGTTTACCCCGCTTCACGGGACGGCGAATAAACCTGTCCGAAATGGACTTCAGGCATTTGGTTATAAGCATGTGACGGTTGTGCCTGAACAGGAAAAACCAGATCCGCAATTCTCGACGGTCACGTCTCCAAATCCAGAGGAGCATGCCGCTTTTGAATACGCCATCAAGCTTGGCGAAAAGCAAAATGCTGATATGTTGATTGCGACAGATCCAGATGCAGATCGATTAGGTATCGCTGTGAAAAATCATGATGGTGAATTTACCGTTTTGACCGGCAACCAAACAGGCGCCTTACTACTTCATTATTTATTTTCTGAAAAACAAAAACTAGGTCAACTGCCGCCTCGCCCCGTTGTGATGAAAACGATTGTGACAAGTGAGCTTGGGCGTGCTGTTGCCTCAGCATTTGGAGCTGACACGATTGATACGCTCACTGGCTTTAAATTTATTGGAGAAAAAATCAAGCAGTTTGAGGAAAGCGGAGAATACACGTTTCAATTCGGCTATGAAGAAAGCTATGGCTATTTGATCGGTGATTTTGCACGAGATAAAGATGCAGTTCAAGCTGCGCTATTAGCAGTTGAAGTCGCAGCCTTTTATAAGAAACAAGGGAAGTCATTATATGATGCGCTTGTTGATATTTTTAAGGAATTTGGATTTTACAGAGAAGGGTTAAAGTCATTAACCTTAAAGGGGAAAGTAGGAGCGGAGCAGATTTCTGCTATTCTTCATACCTTTAGATCAAACCCACCAGCTTCTATCGCCGGTCAGCGCATTACGGTCATTGAGGATTATCAATCAAGTCAAAGGCACCTTGTGGCTGAAAAGAAAGAAGAAACGATTCATCTGCCGGCATCAAACGTTCTGAAATATTTCCTTGAAGATGGCTCATGGTTTTGTTTACGACCTTCTGGTACGGAGCCTAAAGTCAAATTTTATATTGCAGTCAAAGGCACATCGTTAACAGACAGCGAAGAAAAGCTGAAACACTTATCAGAAGAAGTCATGAAAGTCGTCTATGACATTGTGGAAGAAACAGCTAAATAAAACATCACAAAGCCATCATGTCATGCATGATGGCTTTTTCTCAGTCAAAAGGATGAGAAAAAATCATCCTTTTTGAGAAAGAGCCGTACAGATGCTCATGGTATAATCAACATATTGATAAGAGAGGCAGTAAAAGCCGGGGGTACACACGATGGGAGATTACCAAGAAAAAGTCAAAACATTAAAAACGTTAAAAGAAATTGCTGAAAAGCTAAATGAAGGGATGGAAATGAAGGAAACGCTTCATGAAGTGCTTCATATGCTTATGGAAGTGACAGGCTTTCAAACAGCATGGATTTATTTTATAGAAGAAGACGGATCGTATGAACTAATGGCAGAAGTATGCTTACCTGAAGCGCTGGCAAAGGATCGAAAGCAATTGATGTGTCAAAACGATTGCTATTGCATCAACCGCTACACGAAAGGCTCACTGCAATCAGCTACCAATATTATCAATTGTAAACGGATTGAAACGGCGATTGAGCAAAAGCTTGGAGATACAGAAGGAATTACCCATCATGCAACCGTTCCGCTCCAAGCATGTAAGCGTACGTTTGGCTTATTAAATGTGGCGGCAAAAGGGAAGGTCACATTTACACAGGAGGAGCTGAATCTGCTTGAAAGTATTGCACTGCAAATAGGTACGGCTATTCAGCGTATGAAGCTTGTGCAAAATGAGCAGCAGCATGCACTGCTAGAAGAACGAAACCGGCTTGCGCAGGATTTACATGATTCTGTGAATCAAATGCTGTTTTCCGTGAGTTTGACTGCAAAGGCAGCGCGTCAAATGACCAGTGATCAACATTTAGGGGAAATGATTGATTTTATTCAGCATTTATCACAAGATGCCCTCATTGAAATGCGTTCACTCATATGGCAGTTAAGACCAAAAGGACTTGAAAAAGGATTTACGACAGCGATTGAAGAGTATGCACAGCTTTTAGGTCTAAATTGTTCATTGTCTTTATCAGGCTGTATGGAAATAGATCATTCAAAGCACGAAACCTTATTTCGCGTATGCCAAGAAGCTCTAAATAATTGCCAAAAGCATGCGGGCGTTGAGAAAGTAGAGGTCAAACTGGAGCAATCAGGAGATACGTTTGGTATGAAAATCATCGATCAGGGAAAGGGATTTCAGTATGATGAACAAATGAGTCTTCCTTCATTTGGGCTGAAAGGGATGGCTGATCGTATCCGAAGAGCAGGCGGTACATTTTGCATCAATTCTGAGCTAGGGAAAGGAACCACGATTCATGTGAAAGTACCATTTTCTCAAGAAAGGAAGGGATTGTCATGAGGGTAGTCATTGCAGATGATCATCACATTGTCCGAAAAGGGCTGGTCTTTTTCTTGCAAACCCAGCCAGATGTGGACATCGTTGGTGAAGCATCCAATGGAGAAGAGGCACTACAGGTAGTGAGGCAGACAAAGCCTGACATTGTCTTGATGGATCTCTCTATGCCTGTAATGAATGGGATTGAGGCGACAAAGCAAATGACGCTGGATATGCCGGATGTCCGCATTGTCATTCTGACAAGCTATGCAGATAAGGACTATGTGATCCCTGCTATCCAAGCGGGAGCAAAGGCTTATCAGCTCAAAGATGTAGCACCTGAAAAGCTTCTCACGACAATGATTGAGGTGCAAAATGGTACGTACCAGCTAGATGGTCATATTACAGCTTTTCTTGTCCAGCATCTAACTGAACCTAAAGAGCAGAAATGGGCATTGATGAACGAACTGACCAATAGAGAACGTGATGTCTTATTTGAAATCGCAAAAGGGAAAAGTAACAAAGAAATCGCCTCATCGCTTTTTATTTCTGAAAAGACTGTGAAAACTCACGTGTCTCATGTGTTATCAAAGTTAGAGCTGGCAGATCGAACTCAGGCCGCTCTCTATGCAGTAGATTATCAAAAAAATCAGCCGAAAGAGCTGTTGTAAAAGAAGAGCATATACAGTCTATATGAATGGTGGACATTCCAAAAGACTTCATGAGTATTTCTCATGAAGTCTTTTCTTCTTTATGAAAGGCGGTTAGTAAAAGGCTGAAAAGAAAACAAAGAGCTAAAATAAAGTTCATTTTAGCCCTTTGTCAACAATCGAAAATCATCCTTTTTCTTTATGTGTACATCGGTTCAGCATATGCTTCAGCAACGGCAGCCTCTGAAGCATGGTCGATATACTGCAGGAGTCCATATAAACATTTTTCAACATCTGCATCGTTCCGGTTAAATTGATACGCATGTAAGAAATGCTCAATACGTTTCGAGAGCAAATCATCTTGCGTACGGACCATAAGAATAAGTAAATTATCCCATTGCGAGCGATGCGTATAATAAAGTGCCTTATCATAATCTGCCACATTCATTAAACCTTCTCCTTTCCCTTGAGAAGTCCTCATTAGTTTGCTCGGATCAGGTCGACTTTTTCAGGGGAAAAGTTGGTGTCTGCATAAACAGGGTACCGGGAATTATAGGCTGAATAAATGCTTGATGTATGAAAAAGAACCAACCAGCAAAACCTAAACAAAATAGACATGAAAGTGAGAATATTGATATTATGCACCCGAAATTATGGATGCTTTTTGCAGTAGGAATTGTTTTATTCGGCAGTCTCATGGTTCATCCATCTTCACAAGCAGCTGTGCAGCCGGCAGAGAATTGGGAAAGACTTGCGTATACTGCGTTGCAAGATGAATATGAAGGCGCCGCTTTAAACGATTATCATTACATTGGACGTACACAAGTGAATGAAGATCAAACAAAAGATGTGTTTCGCGTGACCGTGAAGGAAGGCTCCACACGATTTGCAGCACATGCAGAAATTTATTTTCATCCGGTGACGGGTCATTTGATTAGTATTAACGTGTTTCGGTTATAAAAAAGCACCTCTTTTAAAAAGAGGTGCTCCAGCTGAAAAGAAGATTTATTTCATGCTTCCTTGAAGATATGAGCGAATATCCACACCGAGTGAATCCGCTAAACGCTGTCCATAATCTTCATCTGCACGATAGAAGTTGCAGATCGCAAGTAATTTCGTTTTTTCATTTACGTCTTTCAAGTCAGCTGTCAAGTTTTTGATCAATGCTTGTTTCTCTTCTTCAGAGTAGCTTCGATATTTTTCTCCAGCTTGTTTGAAATCGTTTGGTTTTTCGATTTTTTGTCTCACCATACGGTCACCGTGAAGAACCGGTTCACTTTCTTTGTAGTGAGGGTTTTCTTTTGGCTGATCGTCATAACGGTTTGGTTCATAGTTAATATGACCGCTTGGACGAGTTGTTGTCATAAAGCCATCCTGTTGGTTATTGTGAACAGGCGCATAAGGACAGTTCACTGGGATGCGCATGTAGTTTGCACCTAGGCGGTGACGCTGCGTGTCAGGATAAGAGAACAGACGACCTTGAAGCAGTTTGTCTTCAGATGCTTCAATTCCTGGTACTAGGGCACTTGGCGTGAAAGCAGATTGTTCTGTTTCAGCAAAGAAATTTTCTGGATTGCGGTTCAGTGTCATGCGGCCCACTTTTTGCAGCGGATAATCTTCCTCGCTCCACGTCTTTGTCGGATCACATGGATCATAATCTAGTTCATCATAATCACTGAGCGGCATAAGCTGAACGTAAAGATCCCATGCTGGATAATTTCCTTTTTCAATACGATCATACAAGTCTCTTGTCGCATGTTGGAAGTCGTTTGCTTGAATTTCTGCAGCTTCTTCCATCGATAAATTGCGAATGCCTTCTGATGGTCTCCAGTGGTATTTCACATATTTTGTTTCTCCGTATTTGTTTACCCATCTAAACGTATGAACACCAGAACCGCGCATTTCAGCGTAGTTCGCAGGAATACCTTCGTCAGAGAAGAGCCATGTGAGCATGTGAGTGGATTCAGGTGTTAACGTCATAAAATCCCAATAACGGTCAGGATCTTGAATGTTTGTTACAGGATCTGGCTTGAGAGAGTGAACCATATCAGGGAACTTGAGTGCATCACGAATAAAGAAGATCGGCAAGTTGTTCCCAACTAGGTCATAGTTGCCTTCTTCTGTATAAAATTTGACTGCGAAGCCGCGAGGGTCACGTAATGTTTCAGGCGAACCTTTAGGATGAATAACCGTTGAGAAACGGACAAAAACGTCTGTTTGTTTTCCTTTTTCACTTAAGAAGGCTGCTCTTGTATGTTTCTCCATGCTATTTTCTACTTCAAATACACCATAAGCGCCGGCGCCTCTTGCATGAACGACACGCTCTGGAATACGTTCACGGTCAAAGTGTGCAAGTTTTTCAATCAAATGGTAATCATCAAGAAATGAAGGCCCCCTGTGACCAGCAGTTCTTGAGTTTTGATTATCGCCAACTGGCACGCCTTGATTCGTTGTCAAATTTTTATGATTAGAATTTGTCATTCTTTTTCTCCTCCTGTAAACAAAAAATGGTTTCTAGCAATCTATATACCCTAATTATATTGAATCAAACATGATAGTCAATATTTATTTATAATAATTTTAAATAAATTATTATTACAAGGAGGTAAAGAAAAAGACGAAAGAAATAAATTCTTTCGCCTTAGAGCAGAAGCTCTCTTAGAGCATCTTTGTTTTGTGTTAAATCACTTAATGTGTATTGGTCAAGAACGCGTAAATAAGCAGTGAGAGCTTCATGAAGTACGTGCTTTAATGAACAAATCGGGGAGATAATACAGCTGTTTTTCTTCGGATCAAAGCATTCAACCATGACTAAATCATCCTCTGTATAGCGGACAACCTCACCAATATTAATGCTTTCTGGGCTTTTCCCCAGCCTAATCCCACCATTTCTTCCGCGGATCGTTTCTACATAACCACGTTTTCCAAGATGGTAAATGACCTTTGTCAGGTGATTTTTCGAAATGCCATAAATATCGGCAATCTGCTGAATATTTGACAGTTCATTGTTTTCTCTCGAAGCTAAATAAATGAGTACCCTTAATGAGAAATCTGTATAATTCGTAAGTTTCATTTGGACGACCTCTAAACCTAATAGAGTTTTGTATCATCGTAACACATTTTAGACAAAAACTGTTCGAGAAAGTACTAAATGTGACAACATTTAAAACATGCATTTTAAATATTGCTTTTATAAGCTGTCATCCATTACGATAAAGATGTATTTAAAATACATCTTTTGAAAGAAGGAATAACGATGTTATCCACAGATCAAATGAATGCCATAAAACAATCAGCCCCTCTTCTAAAAGCTGAGGGAACAAAACTTGTGACTGTTTTTTATCAAAATATGATTAGACAGCACCCAGAGCTACTCAATCAGTTTAATAAAACAAATCTCATGAATGGAAGCCAGCCAGAGGCGCTTGCCGCAACACTCTATCAAGCTGCACTGCACATTGATCGCTTGGCAGACTTGTTACCTGCTGTGAAACAAATTGCCCATAAGCATGTCAGTGTCATGGTGAAAAAAGAGCAGTACCCAATCGTCGGATATCACCTTCTTGAAGCAATGAAAGAGGTATTTGGGTTATCAGAGGAAGATGACACATTGTTGGCTTGGAAGGCTGCATATGACATCATTGCGAATATATTCATCACCATTGAGGCAGAAATGATGGCTGAAAATGTGAAACAAACGGGTGGATGGGCAGATGTCAAACCGTTTATTCTGAAGAAAAAGAAACAAGAATCTCCATCACTCATTTCCTTTTATTTCGTACCAGAGGATGAATCTGAGCTACCAATGTATGAAGCTGGTCAATACATTACGGTGCAGGTAGATATGCCGGGTGAAGCCTATGTATGCAGCAGACAATACAGTTTATCAGATCAATATCACCCATCTTACTATCGCATCACCGTGAAACGAGATGGGCATGTCTCCACATTCCTGCATGATGAAATGAGAGAAGGCGATATTCTTCACGTCAGTATGCCGCAGGGAATGTTCTGCTTGCAAGATGACACAAAAGAACCCGTTTATTTGATTAGTGCCGGTTCTGGTGTCACACCAATGATTGGTTTAGTGAAAACAGCGTCGCATAACAATCAGCCATTCACGATGATTCATGCAGACAGACTAGAGGATGTAACCGCTTTCGAACAAGAGTTTGAACACGTTCTCACTTCATCTCCAGAGGGGCGTATTATCCTTTGTAACGAACAATTTGAAAAGAGTGGAAAGAGTGAGCTGGTTGAGAAGGTGGCTACGCGGATTGACCGACCTTTCCTTCAATCAGTCATTGGTGAAGGAAAAGGCCAATTTTATGTTTGCGGTTCTCCAGCATTTACTCAAGAGATGATCCTTATTCTAAAAGCGATGGACATCCCGGAAAAGAATATCCATTTTGAAGCGTTCGGCGGGCAGTCCATGAAAGAGATGGAAGTCGTCTAAACAACTGGCTGAACATCATGTTTTTTTAGGTACGCTCATATAGTAGGGATAAGTCCGATGAGGAGGGATGGTTTCCTTGAGCGTAACCGAAAAGCGTCTTTTACAACGAGCCATTGATGAAATTACAGAAATTGCAGAAGGATTTGGTCTAGATTTTTATCCGATGAGGTATGAAATCTGTCCCGCGGAGATTATTTATACATTCGGTGCATATGGCATGCCAACACGATTTAGCCACTGGAGCTTTGGAAAGCAATTTCACAAAATGAAGCTTCATTATGATTTAGGATTAAGCAAAATTTATGAGCTGGTGATTAATTCAAATCCTTGCTATGCCTTTCTCCTTGATAACAATTCGCTTGTTCAAAATAAACTAATTGTGGCTCATGTCTTGGCACACTGCGATTTCTTTAAAAACAACTGCCGTTTCCAAAACACAAAACGAGATATGGTGGAAAGTATGTCAGCGGCAGCAGAGCGAATTAAAGAATATGAACATATCCACGGTACAAAAGAAGTCGAGTCCTTTTTAGATGCTGTATTGGCATTGCAGGAGCATATTGATCCGTCGCTTGTTCGTTCAAAATTAAGCTGGAATCTCGACGATGAAGATGAATATGAAGAGGACAAACCAAAACGTCAAACGCCATATGATGATTTGTGGGGAATGGATGAATCAAAAACACGTGAGAAAAAGAAAACGATCAAGCAATTCCCCCCAAAGCCAGAAAAAGATATTTTGCTCTTTATCGAGGCACACTCCCGGGAGCTAGAGCCTTGGCAGCGGGATGTGCTGACGATGCTGAGAGAGGAAATGCTCTATTTTTGGCCACAGCTAGAAACGAAAATCATGAATGAAGGCTGGGCATCGTATTGGCACCAGCGGATTATGCGTGAACTTGATTTAGATTCAAGTGAATCGATTGAATTTGCCAAATTAAATGCAGGTGTCGTGCAGCCATCTAAGACAGGAATCAATCCTTACTATTTAGGGCTGAAGATTTTTGAAGATATTGAAGAGCGCTACGATCATCCATGCGAGGAATTAAAAAAAGCAGGAGTGACGGAAGGGTCCGGTCGCAGCAAAATGTTTGAAGTGCGAGAAATTGAATCAGACATTTCTTTTATTCGAAATTACTTAACGAAAGACCTTGTGATGAGGGAAGATTTGTACTTGTTTCAAAAGCAGGGGAGAGACTATAAAGTCATTGATAAAGAATGGAAGGCAGTCCGTGATCAGCTAGTCAGCATGAGGGTCAATGGCGGCTTTCCGTATTTGACAGTCATCGATGGTGACTATTTAAAAAACAATGAACTCTATATTAAACATTGGTATGAAGGCATTGAGCTCGATCTCAAATACTTAGAAAAGGTACTTCCATATTTGCATCAGCTATGGGGAAGAAGTGTGCATATCGAGTCAGTTCTTGAAGGAAAAGAAGTGATGTTTTCATACGATGGAAAAGGGGTTCATAGGAAGTATCTCACTTAATGATCAAAAAAGATGTCTACGACTAGACATCTTTTTTTGTGATTAGCACTTTATTGGTTTTTCAGCAGTTTGAAAATGTGTTTCGCTTGATCTGTATTTTCCATGAGTCCTTTTAGCTGCTCGCTTGTTGGTCCATAAGCATAAAATGGTACTTCATCCCCTGTATGACCCGATGTGGTCCAGCCTGTATGAGACCTCGTATTAATGACTTTTTCGATGGCATCATCAATTTGAACAGGATCTTTTGTTTCAGCTGCCTTTTGAATAGAGGCGATTTCCTCTTTTGAGAAATCAAGGTCGATGTATTGTTTGAGCGCAGTCTCGACCGTCATACCCCCAACAATTTTGTTTGCAATAAAATCAGGTGTCTTCTTTGCTGCTTTGACAGGCTGATAATCCCAGCTTCCCGAGCCGTCTGCCCCGAAGGAAAGGCCGCCAGTTGAATGATCTGCTGTCGTGATGACTAATGTATTTTTATCCTTTTTTGCGAAACGAATGGCTTCTTCAAATGCTTTTTCAAAATCCTTCATCTCACTCATCGCACTGACAATATCGTGGTCATGTCCAGCCCAGTCAATTTGACTGCCTTCAACCATGAGGAAAAATCCTTTTTTGTTTTTAGACAGCTGTTTGATGGCTGAGGATGTCATGTCTTGCAAAGAAGGGGTCGTTTTATCACGATCAATTGCTTTATCGAGACCACCGTCAGCAAAAATGCCTAACAATTTTTGCTGTTTGTTTTTTTGTAAGTCAGCTTTATTGGTTACGTAACGGTAGCCTGCTTTTTGAAATTCTTTCGTCAAATCACGATCTTTGCGGACAAAATCGATCAGTCCTCCGCCAAGCATGACATCGACTGTATGCTGTTTGCCAATTTTCTCATCGAAGAAATCATCAGCAATGGCTGCTGTGTTTTTTCTAGACACATCGTGGGCGGCATACGCAGCAGGTGTCGCATTGGTTAATTCAGATGTGACGACGAGACCAGTAGACTTTCCTTTGCGTTTTGCTTCTTCTAATACTGTTTTTAGTTTTTTGCCATTTTTGTTTACACCAATGGCGTTGTTGTATGTCTTTTGACCAGTTGCCATGGCTGTACCAGCTGCTGCTGAATCAGTAATGTTACTTTTAGAATCATCAGGGTATGTTTTATGCATGCCAGTGAGGTAAGGGTCAAACGCTGTTTGCTTGGAAAGATCACCGTTGTGTTTAAATGAGCGGTAAGTTGAAAGGTAAGGTGTTCCCATGCCATCTCCAATGAGCACGATCACATTTTGTACGTCATTTTTTGGTTTCTTTTTAGCCTCAGCTTTGTCAGCCTGTCCAAATTCAATTCCTGAAAAAATACCAATCGATAACACTGATGCGGCTGCGATTGCAGCTATTTTCGTTTTCGAGCTTTTCAACACACTCATTCATTTTGCCTCCTCATTGTTTATGTATCGCTCTCACGTTTACAATGGTAGAGCAGAAGTGTGGATTCCAAATGACAGCACCGTAAAGTTCACTTTAAAATTGTAAAGGTCCACTTTACATAGAATGAACCAAAAAGAGAAATGAATGTATGATTTATCTATGACAAGATGCATTTGTTTTGTCATGATTGTGTAATAAAAATGAAATAAAAAGAACCCTAAAAAAAAATAATTTTTGCCGAATTAATAAGCATAATGTCGTAGGAAGTCAAGACTATTTCTTCTGGTATTCGATCCTTATAATAGAAAGTAGATAAAAATTCGGATCACGATAGAAACATACAGGAGGAACAAATGAAAAAACAATTGATCACAGCTGCAAGTGCAGTTCTACTTGGGACGACATTATTTGCCGGAGCTGCCTCAGCACAATCAGTAAAGGTTCAAAAAGGTGACTCTCTTTCTGTTCTAGCGAAAAAATACAAAACAACCGTGAGTAAGATTAAATCAGACAATAAGTTGAAATCTAACACGATTTATGTTGGACAAACTTTAAAAGTGAATGGTACTTCTTCAAAAAAGGTAACGAAAACATCAAAAACAACAACAAAAGTAAAAGCGTCTTCAGCGACAGCCACTCATAAAGTTGTCAAAGGTGATACTTTATCTAAAATCGGCAAAAAATATGGAATGACAGTGAAAGAGCTGAAATCGTTAAATAAACTCAAAACAGATCTGATTAAAATTGGACAAAAGCTGAAAGTGAAAAAGACGTCCAAAGTGAAACCAACACCTGTCAAAGAAAAAACAGTTGCTACTTCTTCTTTAAACACGTCTAAACTCGTAGCAGATGCGAAAGCACAAAACGGTACACCATATAAATGGGGTGGAACGACACCGAAAGGCTTTGATTGCAGCGGTTTTATGTGGTATATCATTAACAAACAAACAAAGATTTCAAGACAAACGACTGAAGGTTTTTGGGGATCAATGAAAAGCGTCTCAACACCTAAAGTTGGAGATTTTGTCTTCTTTACAACCTATAAATCTGGCCCATCTCACATGGGTGTCTACCTTGGGAACAACAAGTTTATCCACGCTGCTTCTGATGGTGTGACGATCAGCGATATGACTTCAAGCTATTGGAAGCCAATTTACCTTGGCGCAAAGACATTTGTAAACTAATAATGGATCTTAAGAGACTGCTTACTAGGCAGTCTCTTTTTTTGTATATCGTTTGCGCAGCTCAATCAGTCCTTTATCATAGCTCTCTATGAGTCTAAAGGCTTTTAAATAAGCAAAAGTGGAGACGAGTTATCAAAAGAATAATTTTATTTTCACTTTATAAAAATTATATCAAAAAAGTATAATTTTGTATGTTGTATAATAAATAGAAGAAGCCAAGCTATGATTTGAATAAAGATTGAAGAAAATCTACCATGAATATTGACAAGTATTTTGTTGATAAATAAGAATTTTCACTCTATTTTTTAAAAAAGTGTTTTCATTTTTTAATTTTCATATATAATAATTTTACGCCACTAATTTATTGCGTTAAATTAAATCTAAATATTCAGAAAATAAAGTGAATTACGAAGTGGTGGCGTCTTTAGACGGATACTAAGTTTTGGGAGTGATGGTATGAGCAATTCGTTGTTTAGAAAGAAGAGCATTTCAGAGCTAATTGCGGCAACACAAGGGGAAAAAGCGTTAAGAAAGGAATTAGGTTCATTTGACTTAACGATGCTTGGTATTGGAGCGATTATCGGTACAGGGATATTTGTTCTGACAGGTACAGGCGCCGTCACAGCAGGACCAGGACTTGTTTTATCATTTGTGATTGCAGGTCTTGCATGTTTATTTGCGGCATTGTCATATGCGGAATTCGCTTCCACAGTGCCAGTATCAGGATCTGTTTATACATTTACGTACGCATCTATGGGAGAATTTTTAGCGTTTATCATTGGCTGGGATTTGATATTAGAATATATGCTAGCCGCTAGTGCCGTTTCAGCAGGCTGGTCAGGCTACTTTGTGTCGTTTTTAAATGGGATAGGGATTCATATACCAGTTGAATTAACAGCAGCACCAGGTGGTTTAAAGGGTCAAGTGACATATTTTAATCTTCCTGCATTTATTATTTTAATGATCATCACCTTCTTGCTGTACTTCGGTATTAAAGAATCAAAACGAGTCAACAACATCATGGTCATTATGAAAATTGCGGTGATTCTGCTCTTTATTTTAGTCGCTGTGAAATATGTAAAACCTGAAAACTGGACACCATTCGTTCCTTTTGGAACTTCAGGCGTGTTAAGTGCAGCAGCTCTCGTATTCTTTGCATTTATCGGATTTGATGCAGTTGCTTCTGCGGCAGAGGAAACAAAAAACCCGTCCCGCAACTTGCCAAGAGGAATCATCACTTCCTTATTGATTTGTACCGTGTTGTATGTGGTAGTCAGTGCGATCATGACAGGCATTGTTCCATTTATGAACTTTGAGGGGGTATCCCATCCAGTGTCTCTTGTTTTACAAGTAGCCGGTCAAAATTGGGTGGCGGGTATTGTAGATGTTGGGGCGATTTTAGGGATGACCACGGTCATGCTTGTCATGCTGTACGGCCAAACACGTGTCATGTTTGCCATGTCTCGTGATGGCTTGGTACCAAAGGTTCTTTCAAAGGTTCATCCAAAACATAAAACACCTTATATCAATACTCTTTTCTTTGGAACATTGTCAGCATTAATGGGTGGATTCATTCCGCTTGATGAGCTGGCAAGTCTAGTGAACATCGGAACACTTTCAGCTTTCATTTTGATTTCAGTTGCTGTCATTGTCATGAGAAAAACACAGCCTGATTTACCGAGAGCATTCAGATGCCCCGCAGTGCCGCTCATTCCGATCTTGGCTATTCTATCTTGCGGACTGCTCATTTATAAGCTTGGCACCATCACATTTGTTCGTTTCTTAATCTGGCTTACCATTGGGCTTGTTGTCTATTTCTTATATTCAAGAAAGCACTCCGAATTAAACAAAAAATA
The DNA here is from genome assembly GCF_052045575.1 of Bacillus sp. 22190. NCBI lineage: Bacteria > Bacillati > Bacillota > Bacilli > Caryophanales > Bacillaceae > Bacillus > Bacillus sp. 22190. The sequence continues at coordinate 73,611 of NZ_JBQEPF010000004.1, forward strand.
AGAGTGTACAGAAAAAGCCAGTCAAGTATGACTGGCTTTTTAGTATTAAAAACCTAATTGAAGATCGACATCAATGGAGACGATCGCATAGACACAAACGATGACAAAAATATTCAGAACGACGCCTAAAAAACCTGGTCCAGTGCGGCCTTTTTTAATGAACAGTTCAATCACACCGAATGGAACTGCGGCCATTGCAAAAGGAAGCATTTGAAACGAATAAAATGTCACATTGCTAATAATGGCGAGGTTCAGCATGAGCAGCGATAAAATAGCGGTGCCGACCGAAATCCAGCCAAACACATTATGCTCTTTAAAAATTCTTACCAATTCCATAATTCCACCTCGCTCACTTTGGCCGTTTTAATGCGTTTTGTCTTCACAAATTTCTCTATTTCTTTAGAAGGACCTGTGACAACAGAACCGTAAACCGTGACACCATTTTGATTGATGTAGCGTATTCGGTTAGAGAGGTCAAGTTCAGGTCTGCCAGAGATCGTTTTTGCCCAGGATGGATGCTGGTTGACATAGGCGAGGGCATCTTTGAACTGATCAACCTCTGTTTTTGATGTGTGCTGAAGCTCTTTTAAAAATTCAGAGTCTTTCCCGGGAAAACCGATTGGACGCTGATTTCCACTTAATGAATCTTCTGTTTTGATCGCATTCCAAAGCACTTTCATATCATATTTTTTAGCAAATGAATACACGTCTTTCGGTGTGTATGCTTTGTCATAGGATACATACACTTCACTCACTGTTCCTTCAGGTAGCTTGTCTAGAGTAGTGAGTGTTTGTTTTTTAGATGTATCTGCCTGAGACGATGGGTGCGTAAAGAAATCCTCCGTATTACGTGCGCTGTCGCCATAATAAGAGATCGTAGGCTGCTTTAATTTATCGAAAAACATTTCGATTTGTTCACTACCGATGGCTTCTGTTTTATTGCCAATTTGTTTTTGCAGCTTAAGTTCTGTGTTCATACCAAACAGTTTGACCTGCCCTTTTAAATCCTTCATATCAATGGCGACATTCGGTTTTGTTAGGGCGACTGTTACAGCGGCCGTTTCCATAAAATGATTGCCTTTACTGTCTGCTCCGCCAACGCCGTAGTATAGATAACTACCTAGTGTACAAAGCGGTAAAATAATCAGCGTAGATATAACAGCAAGCACAGAAATACGTAAATAGGACTTTCTTTTTCCGTATTGTAAAATGGCTTTTTGTTTTTCAGGACTGATGGAGAAGTCTGTCCAATCTGAGTCATTCAGTTCTTGGCTTAAGCGTTTTTCATTTTCTTCGAGCTCTTCTTCAAACGCCATCATTTCTTCTTCGTTCATCTCGCCATTATTATATTGTTCCCATCGCTTATTAAACTCTTCATTCATCATTAACACCTCTGTTATATAGTGCTTTTAGGCGCTGCCTTGCACGAAATAAAACACTTTTAAAATTTGCTTCAGTAATATTCATGACCTTGGATGCTTCTTTGTAATTCAGTTCTTTTAAATAATACAATGTCAACGCTTCCTTGTAGTTATCTGGAAGCTGCTCCAAATACATGTTGAGGACTTCTTTTATTTCAATCTGTTCAGCAGGACTTTGTACAGACGTTTGTAAAAGGCCGCCAATGAGATCATCCGATATGGTCACTTCTTTTTTATGTTTCCTGACATAATCAATAAAAGCATTTCGTGCCACCTGAAATAACCAAGGTTTCACTTTGCTATGGTCGTAGGAATGAATATGTATATAAGCACGCATAAAGGTTTCCTGCAATAAGTCTTCTGCCAAATGTTTGTCTTTTGTCATGGAGAGCAGAAACCTGTAAACATCGTTCATATACATTTGATAAATTTCATCGATCGTCACTGATTTTTCTCCCCTCTATGTTATACACGCATAAGAAAGGCATAAAGTTGCACGAAACTTCTCATAGGCCGTACATTACTCATCTCTTTCACCGAATCAAAATCATTTCTCCTTATCATAGCGAAATTTGCATCATTTATAAAGTGTTTTCAATAGAACAAATCAGGAAAAAAACTCAAAAAACGACAATTTTGGACACATTTCTTCCTCTATTCTCTCCTAAAAACACATACTTGAATACAGAAGGAGCGGTCTCTTAAGTGAAAAGATGATTTTAGTGAACCGTCTCTATTTTATCAGCAGGAGAAAATTTTTAGTACCAGGTAATAAAAAATTTGTTATAATAGAAACAAATCCTTCATTCTTCAAACAAAGGAAGTGCACTATGTATAAATTTTCAGGCTATACCGTCAAAGCATTTTTTGCTCTCCGAGGCGGAATCAAAGTATATCAAAAAGAGAATCTGCCAACAGACCGGGGGTTTGTCATTGCTTGTACGCATGAGGGTTTTGTGGATGTTCTTGCATTAGGCGCAGGAATTCTTCCGTTTGAGATCCACTACATGGCGAAAAAAGAATTGTTTGCAAATAAATGGATCGGCGGATTTTTAAAGAAGATTCATGCTTTTCCAGTTGATCGAGAGAATCCTGGGCCAAGCAGTATTAAAACGCCCATTAAATTATTAAAAGAGGGGAAAATCGTTGGGATTTTTCCAAGCGGAACACGTACAACAGAAGATGTTCCTTTAAAAAGAGGGGCCGTTACGATTGCGCAGCTCGGCAAATCACCAATCGTACCAGCAGCGTACAAAGGACCTTCTAATGCAAAAAGCCTTTTTAAGAAGGGGAAAATGCGCTTAATCATTGGTGAACCGATTGAGCTGTCTGAATTTGATCATCTGCCGCCAAAAGAAAGATTAGGTGCGATGACAGAAGTATTAAACACAAGAATCAAAGAACTTGAAGCTAAGTTAATCGAAAAGGGATAAAGAAAACGACCACTTGCTAAGGCAAGGGTCGTTTTTTTCTTAAGAAGCGCCTTCTTCAGCTGCTTCTAATAGTTGTTCGTTTAGTTTTTTGACTTCGATGTATGCCACATGGTGTCCATCGACTTCATTAATGATAAATTCATAGCCTTGTTCACGAATCGCGTCATTTTTCTCGACTTCATATTTTTGTGTAAGGAACCAGCCGCCGATTGTGTCGACTTCTTCGTTATCAAGCTGAATACCTAGTAGCAGGTTAACTTGATCTACAAGGACCTTTCCATCAAAGATATAGTGGTCTTCTCCCAGTTTACGCACTTCGTTGATTTCATCAATATCGAATTCATCACGAATCTCACCGACGATTTCTTCAAGGATGTCTTCAACTGTTACAAGTCCTGCTGTACCGCCATATTCATCTGATAAAATGGCCATGTGTACACGCTCACGCTGCATTTTAAGCAGTAGATCATGAACAGGAACTGTTTCAATTACATGAATAATCGGGTTTACAAAATGTTCGATCGTATCACTTGTGGAACATTCACCACTAATACATGCAGTGAGTACTTCTTTAATATTCACAACACCGATGATGTTGTCTTTATCGCCATCTTCAATTGGATAACGTGTATATTTCTCGACCTTGGTCACTTTCAGCATTTCCTCAATGGTAATATCATGAGGGAAGCTGACAACTTCGGTACGAGGAATCATAATTTCTTTCGCCAGACGGTCATCAAATTCAAAAATTTTATTTACATATTTGAATTCAGACTGGTTAATCTCGCCGCTCTTATAGCTCTCAGATAAAATAATCCGCAATTCTTCTTCAGAGTGCGCCATGTCATGCTCAGATACTTGCTGAAGACCAAACGCTTTTGTTAACAAACGAGCAGATCCATTTAATACCCAGATAAAAGGGAACATCACTTTGTAAAAAATCATAAGCGGTCTAGCAAATAGAAGGGACACTTGCTCAGCCTTTTGAATGGCGAGTGTTTTTGGTGCAAGCTCTCCAACCACGACGTGTAAAAACGTCATAATACTAAACGCAATAATAAAAGTGACAATATGACTGGCTGATTGAGGAATCGACAGCTCTACAAATAGTGGAGCAAGCATGTGCGCAATTGTTTCTTCCCCTAACCAACCAATCCCAAGGGCGGTAATGGTAATACCGAGCTGACAGGCCGACAGATACTCATCAAGGTGAGTCGTGACGTGCTTGACAGCAACTGCTGTTTTATTACCTTCTGCAATTAATTGATCAATTCTTGAGCTTCTTAAGCGAATGATCGCAAACTCCGATGCAACGAAAAACGCGGTTAAAGCTATAAGTAAAGCAACTATGAGTAAATTCACTATGTCCAATTAAGGCCTTCGTTCTGACTTTGAGAACGAAGGTAACACCTCCTGTTTAGTAAAAATTTTAACTTAACAGCAGTAAAAATGATTGGACAGCCGTCATTTTTTCAGGAGTAAGCTGCTCTTTTAGTTTTTCACGTTGTTCTGGCTGAAGCTGCTTACAACGTGCCAAAATGCGGTCCATATGCTCATTCATCCGATCGATATCAGAGGTTAAATGGACAAGTTCGTCATGTTCTTCCTTTTGAGAAGGGAATTGTTCATCTAATCTGGATTTGATGTCAGAAAGAGCCAATCTCTGCTGTTTGCAAAGAACGATTAATTGTAATCGTTTTAAAGCATGTTCATCGTAATAACGATAATTAGAGCAAGATCTAACAGGCGCAAGCAACCCTAGATTCGTATAATAATCTACAGTTCGTTTCGTCACCTGTGCAATCTGTGCTAGTTCACCAATACGATACTTTTTCTCAGCCCCATCTGAACATCTCCTCCTAACCGTCACGTTATAGTTTATGAAAATAGTTTAATATAATTCGAGTCTGAAATACAAGATAATTGTTCAGATTTCCTGCCAATATGAAGAAACAAAGGGCATTTCCATCAATTTAGGTTGTCATCTCTAAAATACTGTAGCGATACAGGAATTTTCAGATTATTTATGGTAAGATAAAATGAATACCGTTTCATATATATGTAGAGAGACGGATTTTACGTGAACCGGAGGTGGTTAAGTGGGGCCCTCAAAGTAGTCTTATTTAATCAGTTAACCGTTTTGCAAAAGACAACATCATCAATCAGGAGGTGACTCCTTGTTCTTCTAAGAAAGAGCAAGGTTAAATGGACGATATTGTTAATCTGAGTATAGTCGGAGTTTTGATTGCTTTAACAGCTTTCTTTGTTGCATCTGAATTTGCCATTGTAAAGGTGAGAAGTTCAAGAATTAATCAGCTTGTTGCCGAAGGGTCCAAAAAGGCTATCATGGCGAAAAAGGTGACATCAAGGCTAGATGAATATTTGTCAGCCTGCCAGCTCGGTATTACAGTGACATCCCTTGGTTTAGGGTGGATCGGTAAACCGGCAGTAAAAGAACTTTTAGTTCGAGGTTTTGGTTTGACAAACATTCCTGATTCAGCAATCAGCCTGATCTCAGCAACACTTGCGTTCTCTATTATTACCTTTTTGCATGTAGTTGTTGGCGAGCTTGCACCAAAAACACTTGCCATACAAAAGGCAGAAAAAATGACGCTTTGGCTGTCAGGACCGCTGCATGCATTTTATATCCTTATGTACCCTTTCATTTATGTGTTGAACGGGTCAGCCCGTGTACTAACGAAAATGATGGGTATCGATATGGGGTCTGAAAAAGAACATTCCCATTCCGAAGAGGAATTAAAGATTTTATTATCTGAAAGCTTAAAAAATGGGGAAATCAACTCATCAGAGTATAATTATATGAACAAGATATTCGATTTTGATAATCGAATCGCAAGAGAAATTATGATACCGCGAAGAGAAATTTGTGCGATTCCAGAAGATATGCCGTTAGACGAAATACTGGCGATCATGACAAAGGAAAAGTACACACGCTTCCCCGTGTTTTCAGGGGATAAAGACCATGTCATTGGCATGCTCAACAAAAAGCAGCTCTTTGCAGATATTGTGTATCTAGGAGAAAAAGATCAACTGAAGCTTCAAGATTATATTTATCCAGTGATTGAAGTGATTGACACGATTCCAATTCAAGAGCTTCTCGTCAAGATGCAGCGCGATCGAATGCATATGGCGATTTTAACGGATGAATATGGCGGGACATCTGGACTTGTCACAACGGAGGATATTTTAGAAGAGATTGTTGGAGACATTCGAGATGAATTCGATGAAGATGAGCAGCCGGTCATTCAAAAGAGAGCGGAGCATCATTATATATTAGATGGAAAAGTGAGATTAGAGGAAGTTCAAGATTTGATCGAAATGTCATATCATGATGAAGAAATTGATACGATTGGCGGGCTAATCTTAAATGAGAACATTGATATCCGAGAAGGACAATCCATTTACCTTGATGATATTCGGATGAAGGTCTTGGAGATGGATGGACGCTATGTGAAAAAGATCGACCTGAAAAAAGGCGTCACATCATCAGAAAAAGAAAATACACGCACAGGGCTTGATATAAAAGAGCCGCTGTTAGTAAATGAAATGACCTTGAGCGAAAAATAAGCTCAAGGTTTTTTTAGGTATTTAGCCTCTTTTTTGAGAATATATGTTCGTATATAATAAGAACAAACGTTCGTAAAAGGGGGATGGACATGCTCTGGTATGAAACAGCAAGTATCACGGAGAAAAAAACCTCAATGAAACGTATTGAGTTTCATTTAAAAAATTTCAAGAACTATCAAGCAGCCATTTTAAATATTGAAAGACAGCTTGAAAAACGAAGTTCTCTCCAACATCATCATATGGCACGTCAAAAATTAGAAGAGCAGAAAAGTCAGTATGAACTGATTGTTGCTTGTATTGAAACGGCTTTAAAAGAATTGGATGAAATAGAGCAGCAGCTCATTGATTATAAGTATTTTCGAGATTGGCGCATGGCAAAATGTGCAATCGAAATCGGCTATAGTGAGAAGACACTATTTTTAATGAAGCGACAGCTGATGGATCAACTGCTCATCAGCCTAGCTGCCATCACAGATATTTAAAACAGAAGTTGTCCTATTTGATAAAACGCCGCAAAAAGGCATAAAGAGCCGATAATTGTCACAAGTAAATAGGCAGCAAGCTTTCCTATTTGACGCTGCATCAGCATCGTCGCAGATTCTACACTAAACGTAGAGAATGTGGTAAAGCCGCCAAAAAAACCGGTTCCTATGATCACTAGCAGTGGATGATTGGACGTTAAAGCTCCTGTGAGAAAACCCAAACCGGCTGCACCTAATAAATTAATGAAAATAATACTGTACGGGAAAAGGGCATGGGATGGAGTTTTCTGGATTGTTTGGCTGATGAAGAAACGACATGCACTACCGATCCCTCCAGCTACAGCTGTACAAAAAACAATCATTTATCTGCTTCCTTTCTGCTGCTTATTTTGATGAAAGAGCCGTTCAGCAAGGATCAGGCCAGCTAAAGCAGCGGCTACTCCAGCAATGACTGAGAGCAGGATGTACATCATACTTAAATTGAACTGCCCTGCCTGTAACAGAAGAACTGTCTCTTTAGAAAAGGTGGACATGGTCGTAAACCCGCCGCAAAAACCTGTTCCAATCAAAGCTGCAAGATCTTTTTTTCCTTTCTGAAATAGAAAGTATCCTGTCGCAAAACCAAGAAGCAGGCTGCCGGAAATATTTTCAATCATCGTTGCATAGGGGAATGTCTGGCTGATGACAGTTTGACTTAGTTCATATCTGCAAAGTGTACCAATCAATCCACCGATAAAAACGGCGAAATAAGTTTTCATCTGCATCATTTCTCCTTTTGAAAAAATAGCGGGTTATCGGTTACCACACCATCAATTGGATATTTTTTGATTCGATCCGCTGTTTTTTGATCTTTTACAGTCCATATAAACACATCCATCCCGAATGTGTGGATGCGGTCTATCCACCATCTATTGATCATCGTTTTCTTCATATTAAGACAATTTGCAAACGAGCTGTATGTCGTTAACTTTCGTTTCGTTAGTTTAAATGCATCAGGCTTTATAATCAAAGCTGTGCGAAGAGAAGGGGCGAATGCTTTGATTCTTTGCAGTGCATGAACATCAAAAGATTGAATCATGATATGACGAGAATAGGCAAACCGATTGATGATGCGGGCAACGGCCTTTTCGATTCCTATCTGCCGTTTTGGGTGTTTGATCTCGATCAATATCCCAATCCGCTGACTGTATCTTTCAAGAATTTCTTGTAATGTTGGAATTCGTTCATTCGTATACTGGTGGTCAAACCAGCTTCCTGCGTCCAATTTTTTCAACTGATCAAGTGTATAGCTTTTGACTAAACCGTTTCCGTTCGTCGTTCGATCAACGGTATCATCATGGATGACGACGACGTGCTGATCCATTGTCATTTGTACGTCTAATTCAATATAATCTGCTCCTTGCTCGACAGCTACATCAAACGCAGCGATTGTATTTTCTGGGGCGGCGCTTGATGACCCTCTATGTGCGATAATATACACTTGCTCCAGCTCCCTGACATAAGTTCTGGTCTTATCATATCAAATGCTTTGGTTGTTTTCCTTCTTTACTATATGGAGAAGAAGAGCGCCGTATTATCATGGAACCTCATGTACCGAAAAAGCTTGATGTATCATTTTGAAAAGTTACAGGAATAGAGCAAGCTTTGATTGAGTAAACCTGAATTACATCAATTTTTCTTCGATCAATTTTGTCCAAATCGTCAGCGTTCGTCAAAATATTAGTGCTTTCGTCATGTTGACTGAAAATTCTGATGTTTTATAATGATGAAAAGGAGGCGAGATGATTGGGTAAAGGGAGAATTAGAGTGGAAGAACGTATTAAGGCCGAAACGGATGCTGAAATGTTTAAAGCGACTCTCCTTGATCAGGCTCAGAAGAAAAAGTAGTTTGCTGCCCGTCGATATGTCTCAAGCCAAAATTTCATAATTGAACATCATGCCTCGGGATAGGTCCCGAGGCTTTTTATATAGAGGTCAGACATTTAAGAGAGGACATAAACGAAGGTTATATTATAAACTAGAGAGGATTGTTTTAAAGGAGAGAGACAGAGATGTTTACACAAAAATGGATGGATACATATTTTACAGTCGATATTGCGATCCAAATAGGCATTAGCCTTTGTATTTTATTGCTTTTTTTATTACTTCGAAAAGTATTTACGAAATACTTGTTTCACCTGCTCTTTAAGCTGACAAACCGGTCTAAAACCGAAGTCATTAACCAAATTGTCGTGGCGTTTGAAAAACCTGCGAGACTGTTTTTTGTGGCACTAGGTTTATATTTTGCGTTAAGACAAGCCCCATACTTTGAGCACCATATGGATGTCATTGTCAAATTGTATAGATCCTCTATTATTTTGATGCTGACGTGGGGACTTTGTAATCTAACCGCAGCTTCTTCCTTCTTATTTCAAAAAGTGAATTCAAAATTTGAATTAGAGATGGATGATATTTTAGCGCCATTTTTATCAAAGGTTCTTCGTTTTATTATTATTGCACTGAGTATTAGCGTCATTGCACAAGAGTTTAATTATGATGTGAACGGACTTGTGGCTGGGCTTGGTCTAGGTGGTCTTGCTTTTGCGCTCGCTGCGCAGGATACAGTGGCGAACTTTTTTGGAGGAATTGTGATTATTACAGAGAAGCCTTTTACAATGGGCGATTTTGTAGAGACTCCAAGTGTACTTGGGACTGTAGAGGACATTACCTTCCGAAGCACAAAATTTAGAACACCTGCTGAAGCGGTGGTGACTGTACCAAATTCGACCCTTTCAAAGGAGCCGATCACAAATTGGACGAGAATGAATAAACGTCAAATTACGTTCTCCGTTCGCGTATCTTACAATACACCGAAAGAAAACATTGATAAGTGCATCAAACGTCTGAAACAAATGCTTTATGAGCATGATGGGGTTCATAAGGAAACGATTATGGTGAATCTCGATGTGCTGGCAGACAGCTATTTAAACTTATTCTTCAACTTTTATACAAACACAACCGCTTGGTCTGAAAACCTGGATATTAAGCAGGATATTAACTATCGCATTATTGATATTTTCCATGAAGAAGGGGTAGAATTTGCTTTCCCTGGACAGACCATTTATATGAAACAAAAAGGTGAGAAACAGCTCGGTGAATAAAGGAGGAATGGTGGTTGGATCAAACAAAAGTGGCAGCGCTAAGAGAGAGATTATCAAAGGCCTCACATATTACAGTCCTTTCAGGTGCTGGGATGAGCACAGAATCTGGAATTCCCGATTTTAGATCAACGGGTGGACTATGGACAGAAGATACCTCTCGCATGGAGGCAATGAGCCGGTCCTACTTTTTATCACATCCGCATCAATTTTGGCCGAAATTCAAAGAATTGTTTCAAATGAAGATGAGTGGAGAGTACGAGCCAAACGCTGGACATGCTTTTTTAGCCAATTTAGAAAAGCAAGGAAAACGCGTGGATATTTTCACGCAAAATATAGATGGTCTGCATAAAAAAGCGGGAAGCCAGCATGTGTATGAACTGCATGGTTCCATTCAAACAGCTACATGTCCATCATGCGGGTCAACATACGAACTGCCTTATTTATTACAAGAAGAGGTGCCGGTTTGTGAGCGGATTTCATCAGACGGCCTCACATGTGGACGAGTACTTAAAACAGATGTTGTCCTTTTTGGAGACATGGTGAAGCACTTTGATCAAGTGGAGAAATCGCTCCAGCAAACGGACATGCTGCTCGTCATGGGAACTTCCTTAGAAGTGGCACCAGCACGATATATTCCAGAAGATGCTGCTCATCATCCTTCCATCTTTAAGGTCATGATGAATTTAAGTGAAACGGAATTCGATCCGCTGTTTGATCTTGTCTTTCACGAACGAATTGGCGAGCTTGTGAATGCTTTATAAATCATAAAAAACCCGCATCCAACAGGTGCGGGTTTTCTTTATTGCTGTAGTGGCTTCATTGTTTCATCAAGGACTTCAAACGTGTAGCCCTTCGCCTTTAATTGTGTGATCAGACTGTTTAAGTATTTTGCGGTAGCTGGCTGATCATGCATTAAGATGATTTTTGGCTCTTTCGGGTACTTGGTTTCAAGCACTTGCAGCTGATTTAATACTTCTGGTACATATTTTGAGCTTTTATATTTCCAGTCAAGACTGTCAATGGTCCAGTCCCAGTATACAAAGCCTTTTTGTTTTAAACGTGTTTTTTGCTGGTCTGTTAAGTTTGGAGAACTGCCATAAGGTGTTCTCACAAGATGTGTATATTCACCAGTAACAGAAGCCAATATACGTTGATCTTCTTTCATCTCATTTACAGGAGAATCACTTTTTTGATAAAAGCGTTTCACATCATGTGTGATGCCATGAAGTCCTAATTGATGACCTTCTTGATGAAGTCTTTTCACAGCTGCTGGGTGTTCTTTGATTTGCGGCCCGAGCATAAAGAATGTGGCCTTCACTTGCTGTGATTTTAGCACATCTAACAGCTGATTTGATGTAGCAGAGGGGCCATCATCAAAGGTCAAAAAGATCGTTTGATCCGTTACATGTTTGTTTGGATTGATCTTAAAATGTGCATCTAATGTTTTTGGCGAATCATCTTTTGCTTTCAGACTTGTACTTGTGTCTCGAAATAGACTGCTCGCAGACACTTCATTCGGTTGATCTGCTGCCTGCATATTGGTTTTAGATATATCCCAAATGAAAAAAAGAATCAATGTCAGAATGACTAGACCAATTGCCTTTGAGAGCAGCATCGTGTTTGAAGGTGTCTGTTTTTTCGTAACCCGTTGCATTACAATCGCTCCAATAAATCAGTAGTTTGTGTCGAATCATGTAGTGGATTCTGTCTTTTTTCGCTGTTTTTTGTCGTGCTCATATGGAGTAAGTATACAGGAAAAAAGAGCCTATGAATATAGAAGATGCTAAAAAATTGGAATCTTTTTGGTTATGAATCTATATTTGTTACAATAGAAGGTTATCCAGTCAAATGGATATGAAATAATTCTGAATAATCATTGAAACGTTTACATTTATCCGCTAAGATAGCATCAGATTCAACCATTAAGCAAAGCGAAGGGGAGATTCCATATGAAAGTATTGTACAATGGGGATTTTATTGAAAAAAAAGATGCACATGTTGATATTGAAGACAGAGGCTATCAATTTGGCGACGGAGTCTATGAGGTCATCCGCGTATATAATGGGACTTTGTTTACATTAAAAGAGCATACTGAGCGTCTATTCAAGAGTGCAAAGGAAATCGGCATTCATCTGCAAGGTACAGTATCGGATATGGAAGAGAATTTGAAGAAGCTAGTCGCAGATAATCAAGTGATTGATGGCGGCGTGTATATTCAAGTCACGCGAGGCGTCGCACCTCGTAAACATCAATATGGTGTACTTACCCCTCAGATTACGGCATATACATTTCAAGTGAAAAAGCCTATTCAAGAGCAGACAGCTGGTGTGAAAGCTCTATTGTCTGAAGATCTTCGCTGGTTAAGGTGTGATATTAAAAGCTTAAACCTTTTATATAACGTCATGGAAAAGCAGAAAGCGTCTGAAGCTGGTGCGTTTGAAGCGATTTTAATAAGAGACGGCTTTGTGACAGAGGGGACGTCCTCGAATGTATATGCCGTCATTGACGGTGTCATTCGTACACACCCAGCAAATCACCTGATTTTAAACGGCATTACACGTAGAAAGCTGCTAGAGGTTTGTCAGGAAGAAGGATGTCGTGTGGAAGAAACCCGCATGAGTAAAGACGAACTTTTGCATGCACAGGAAATTTTCATCAGTTCAACGACAGCTGAAGTGATTCCAATTGTAGAGATAGATGGTCAGCCAGTTGGGGAAGGTGTTCCAGGAGAGATCACGAAGCGTGTACAGGAAGGGTTCCAGAAGAAAATTGAGCATGAAAGCGAAGCATCTATTTCTTCGTAAAAAGAAAAAGGCTGTAAACCAATGTTTACAGCCTTTTGTGATGACATTTATTTCACGATCAGTACAGGTATATCTGATTTGGACGATAACTTTTCACTCACACTGCCAAAGAGCATTTTTTTCAATCTGCTTTGGTCACGTGCTCCCATGACGATGAGGTCTGCTGAAATCTTTTCAGCGTATTCGATAATCGCTTCTGCAGGCTCCCCTTCAACAATTTCAATCGCAGCTTCAAACTGCTCTTCATTTAACAGCATTCTTGCTTCTGCAACGACCTCTTCTGTATGATCTTCAAAAATCAAGGGACTTTGCTGTTCATCATGAGGTACATACACAGGGGGTGTTTGAAGGTCTGCCATGCCGCCTCCGATATAAGCGCCGCCAGTCATTGGGCGAGGTGCATCAAACACCTGTCTGCTGGATTTCCCATCATGAGCGTAGGCAACGGTCAGCTTGGCATGCAACGTTTTGGCTAAAGCGATTGCCTTCTTTAATGCTTTCTTACTGTCTTCATGTCCATCAAACGCAACGACCATCCGATCAGCTTGAAACAATGTCCTCATTCCTTTCAAAAGGAGTCTATACGTTCATGGTATACCCGATATCTGAAAAAGATACACATAAAGGGTGTGAACTTTTTGTTAGAAAATTTCATTTATTGAAAAATATTTATTGACAAAATAGTGACAGCCACTATAAGATAAAAAAAGATTCAAGAGCCAAAAGGAGGAAATGTCATGTGCAACATCATTGGAAGAATGAAATCAAACTGCATGAATGGGTTGATTCACGTGACAATTACACCTTCATTGGTCATTGAAAAGGGACTCGTATGTTCCAATTGATCGGATGAATCAAGGCGTATGTTGCGTATTTGTCAACATGCGCCTTTTTATCATGTATAAAAGAGGCGTACCAGTCAGCTGGTTGCCTCTTTTTTTGTTGTATACATTTCGTATATCGAAATAATGGAATGCATCAACAACTAAATGAAGAGGAGTGAAAGCATGTGAACATGCCAAAGGCAAGACAAATGACAAAAGCTCAAGAAACGAAACAAGGTGACAATCAGGAAAATATAGAAAGCGGCTAGCTTTAAAAGGAGAGACAAACATGTTTTCAGTATTTGTGAAATTAGGCTGGTTCTTTAAACAAGAGTGGAGGCGCTATACAATCGCCATTACGCTGCTGCTCATTGTGAATGTGCTTGAAATGCTGCCACCGAGGTATCTAGGTCAAGCAGTTGATGACATTCGGTCTGGTCAATTTACAACATCCAGTATTCTGTTTTACGTAACCATTTTTTGCTTACTTGGTGTCAGTGTCTATGCGCTCACCTATTTTTGGATGTATCAGTTATTTGGTGGCGCGAATGTCATGGAGCGTGTAATGCGCGGAAAATTAATGCGCCACTTACTTAAGATGACACCCACCTTTTATGAAAAGAAAAAAACCGGAAATTTAATGGCGTTAGGTACAAATGATTTGAATGCTGTGGCTTTAACAACAGGCTTTGGCGTTTTAACATTAGTCGATTCCACTGCTTACATGCTCATGATCTTTTTTACGATGGGGCTGACGATCAGCTGGAAATTAACTTTAATGGCCATTATTCCAATGCCACTGATGGCGATTTTGATAGCGTTTTATGGCAGTAAAATTCATGAACGCTTTACTGTCGCTCAAGATGCATTTGGTGATATGAATGATCGTGTATTAGAATCAGTTGCCGGCGTTCGGGTGATTCGGTCTTTTGTACAGGAAAAACAAGATGTGAATCGCTTTCGAGAAATGACAGACGATGTCTTTCAAAAAAATATGCGTGTGGCGATCATTGATTCATTGTTTGAGCCGACGGTGAAATTGCTTGTGGGGATCAGTTATTTAATCGGTATCGGTTACGGCGCATATCTTGTGTTCCAAAGTGATTTAACCATTGGTGAGCTTGTCGCATTTAACGTCTATCTGGGGATGATGATCTGGCCAATGTTTGCCATTGGTGAATTGATTAATATCATGCAAAGAGGAAATGCTTCATTAGACCGGTTGAATCATACACTCAGTTATCAACCGGATGTAACTGACGCAGCCAAGCCAAAAAGATTACAAGAGCCTGGCGATATTCAATTTGAACATGTGACATTTAGATATCCAACTTCCTCTAAAGATAATCTAACGGATGTCTCCTTTACTGTACGAAAAGGGCAAACGATTGGTATTACAGGAAAAACGGGAAGCGGAAAAACAACGATTGTCAAACAGCTTCTTCGTCAGTATCCGACAGGTGATGGAAAGATCTTGTTTTCAGGTGTTCCAATTGAGGACATTGAATTGGATCAACTGTTCCAATGGATTGGCTATGTTCCGCAAGATCATGTCCTTTTCTCTAAAAGTGTAGAAGAGAATATGCGTTTCGGTCATAGAGACGCGAGAGAAGCTGAATTAGCACAAGCGATTAAAGATGCTTACTTTGAAAAGGATTTACGCCTTTTACCAGAAGGCTTGGAAACCATGGTTGGAGAAAAGGGAGTGGCGCTGTCAGGAGGACAGAAGCAGCGGATTTCCATTGCACGTGCTTTATTAATTGATCCAGACATTTTGATTTTGGATGACTCGTTATCTGCAGTTGATGCAAAAACAGAAACGGCTATTTTAGAGAATTTAAGACAAAATCGTCATGGAAAAACGACATTTATTACAACCCACCGTCTATCAGCTGTAGAGCATGCGGATCTCATTCTTGTCATGGAAGAAGGACGTATTGTTCAAAAGGGAACCCATCAAGCGCTTATTCAGCAAGATGGATGGTATAAAGAGCAATTTCTGCGTCAGCAGCTGACAAATCAGCTGGAAGGAGGGGATGAGGCATGACAACAGGGAGAAGACTTCTTGCCTATGCACTCCTATATAAAAAAGTATTGTCTGTTGCTTTGATCTTTCTGATCATTGCAGTTGGTGCTGAGTTGACAGGACCTTTCATTGGGAAAAAAATGATTGATGATCATATTTTAGGTGTAGAAAAACCGTATGTTGAGGTAAATGAAAAAACAGATAAAACGGTTTATTACCAGGGAAATAACTATATAAGAAGTGACCGGCTACAGAATCAAAATGAAGATGGAAAGCAAATCAATGTCGTGCAAGTCGGATTTGGGTACTATTTTGTGAATGAACCGATTCGCTTTGACGGGAGCCGGACAATAGAAGGGGATCAGCTCACCATTGAAAATGGGAGCGAGCGTGAGACGTATCAGGTACAGCGTTTATCCAAAGAGGAAATCTTCGCTTTTTATCAGCCGGAAATCAGTGGTTTGGTGCAGCTTGTTCTATTTTATTTTGGGATGCTCGTCATTGCGATTTTCTTTCAATATGGGCAGCACTATTTACTCCAGCGTATTGCAAATCGCATTATTCAAAAAATGCGAGTGGACGTATTTGAACATATTCAAACGCTTCCGATTCGGTATTTTGATAATTTACCGGCTGGAAAGGTTGTCGCGCGGATTACCAATGACACAGAAACCATTCGTGATTTATATGTCACAGTACTAGCGAATTTCGTCACAAGTGCCATTTACATGATTGGCATTTATATCGCCATGTTTTTATTAAATGTGAAGTTGGCGCTCATTTGTTTAGTGGCTGTTCCGATTATTTTCCTATGGTCGATGACTTACCGAAAGTTTGCGTCGGTTTACAATCATCGCATTCGATCCATCATCAGTGAAATTAATGCCAAGCTAAATGAAGCTATTCAAGGAATGACGATTATTCAAGCATTTCGACATGAACAAGCAACGAAAGAAGAATTTGATGAGCTGAATAACAATCACTTTCGATATCAGCGAAAGATGCTTCATTTAAATTCACTGCTCTCACATAACTTGGTGAATCTGCTTCGGAACTTAGCATACGTCGCACTCATTTGGTATTTTGGCGGCGCGTCCTTAAGCGCGACGGGCATTGTGTCGATTGGGGTGCTCTATGCATTTGTCGATTATTTAAATCGTTTGTTCCAGCCGATTACAGGCATTGTGAATCAATTTTCTAGATTAGAATTAGCAAGGGTTTCATCTGAACGGGTCTTTCGATTATTAGATGAGCCTGGTACTGAAGTGGAAGAACCGGTTCAGAAGAAAATCGAGGGGCACGTTCAATTTCAGGATGTTACCTTTGCGTATAATGAAGGGAAAAATGTATTAAAGAACATCACCTTTGAGGCCAAAAAAGGTCAGACGGTGGCACTCGTTGGACATACCGGTTCTGGGAAAAGTTCGATCATGAATTTGCTGCTGCGTTTTTATGATATTCAGCATGGGGACATTCTCATTGATGGAGAAAGCATCTATGATCAGTCGCGCCAAACGCTGCGTAAGCAAATGGGCATTGTACTACAAGATCCTTATTTATTTTCTGGAACGATCGCATCCAATGTCAGTTTAGGAAATGAAGACATTAAAAGAGAAACGATTGAAACATCGTTAAAGCAAGTGGGCGCAGCAGAACTATTAAAGCATTTGCCTGAAGGTTTTGATGAACCAGTTGTTGAAAAGGGGAGTACTCTTTCCTCTGGGGAGCGTCAATTGATTTCATTTGCCCGTGCACTGGCATACGATCCAGCGATCTTAATTCTAGATGAAGCGACGGCTAACATTGATACAGAAACAGAAGCCATCATTCAACGGGCACTGGATGTCGTCAAAGAAGGACGAACCACTTTTGTCATTGCACACCGATTATCTACTATTAAGAAAGCTGACATGATTTTGGTGTTAGAAAAGGGTGAAATTGTCGAACGCGGCAGCCACGAAGAGCTCATGGAGCAAAGTGGACTGTATGCGCAAATGTACGAATTACAAAAGGGAGCTGTGACGAGCAGCTGATAGGATAAGCAGCAAAAGCCTCTTTCAATTTGAAAGAGGCTTTTTCATGGCAATGAAAAAAGTCGAGGCTTCATGATATGATCTCGACTTTTACTGGTTGTATATCATTTACACGAACTAAATGGTCAATAAGCGATACCGACGCGTTGATGCACAAATTCTTTTGAGTTTAACTGCTGATACAAAAAGTGTGCGGTATCTTCAACTGAAATTTTCTGTCCATCTATAGGGAGAAAATTCTTTTCATAGCGATATGACCGTGTCACTTCTCCATCTGGTAAATAGGTTGGGCAAATGATTGTCCAATCTAGTTCCGTTGATTGAAGAATTTCAAATGCTTTGGCATGTTCTTTAGCAGCTCGGGAAGTGGTTCGCCTTGATTCATTTGTTTCAAAGCGGTAAAGCTCAGGCTGCTGCCTTGCTTTCAAAATCCCCGCAGTGCCAATTGTTATAATTCTTGATGTTCCTGTTTGCTTCATGGCTTGTACGATATGCTCCATTGAAACAGATAAAGTATCATCACCATCTGTTGATAGACAGCTCACGACAATATCTGATCCTTTAATTGTTTCAAGAACATCCTCTTGATTTCTGGAATTGCCGGTGACTTGAAACATACCCGCAAGCATTTCTTCCCGGTTTGTCCGAATTAACGAGCGAACCATGTAACGATCATCTTCTTTTACGAAACGAAGAAATGCTTGTCCTACACGTCCATGAGCACCGAAAAGAGCTATTTTCATCTGATCGATCCCTCCACTACATACTATAAGTGAAAAGAACTTAAAATGGTACAGTTTTATGTCATGCTTTTTTTATAAAGATGAAAGGACCGAATACTATGAGCATATTCACATAATAGAGAAAGACCGACAAATTGTAGAAGTTCAAAATTCACACCTGAAATAATGTCCATGAAGATCCGCTCCTTTCTAATACATCATATGAAGTCAAAAGGAATCGGTGAGGGATAAAACCAAAAAAAGAAGACACCATAAGAGGTGCCTTCTATGATCCAGATATGAAATTAAGCTTTTGTTCCGCCAAGGTTTTGCTGAGCGTAAGATACAAGACGTTTCGTGATTTCTCCACCAACTGAACCGTTAGCACGAGCTGTTGTTTCTGCTCCAAGGTTTACACCAAACTCAGAAGCGATTTCGTATTTCATTTGATCGATTGCTTGCGCTGCTCCAGGAACTAGTAATTGATTTGAACTATTAGAATTTGCCATGATGTGAATCTCCTTTTTATATATGATTTTTTTGGTTGGGTTTGCTGGAATCGCACCAGCGAAATGACCAAGTCATTTGCCACTTGGCGAAACCCAATGCGGTAACTGCTTTGTACTAAATATTATGGTTCGCAACGAAAAAAACATACGGAAAAAGAACATGGTAAATGTTGTTTTCATATACAAAAAACCACCACCCAATGGTGATGGTTTGTGGAACGTCTTCTTATTCAGCTGAGCGAATGCGCAGCTCAGTCTCTGTATCAAAGAAGTGCGCTTTATTCATATCAATGGCAAGAGGGATCGTCTGACCTGCCTGAATATCTGTGCGAGAATCAACACGTGCAATAAACGTTTGACCAGCGAGAGAAGAATAAAGCATCGTTTCGGCTCCCATTAATTCAGCCACTTCTACGTTTGCTTCAATTTTTGTTCCTTCAGAAGCCTCTATAAACACAGGCTCATCATGGAAATCTTCTGGTCTGATGCCTAGAATCACATCTTTTCCGATATAGCCCTGACTGCGTAATACTTTCATTTTTCCTTCTGGTACACGAATGTGCGTATTCCCAATGGCAATGGCTCCGTCAGACAGTTTTCCTGTAAAAAAGTTCATCGCTGGAGAGCCAATAAATCCTCCTACAAAGACATTCTCTGGGTTTTCATACACATCCTTTGGTGCGCCAACCTGCTGAATAAAGCCATCTTTCATGACAACAAGCCGAGTAGCCATTGTCATGGCTTCTGTTTGATCGTGTGTGACATAGATGAATGTCGTCTGCAGCCGCTGATGAAGTTTAGAAATTTCGGCACGCATCTGAACACGAAGTTTAGCATCTAAATTAGAGAGAGGTTCATCCAAAAGAAAGACTTTGGCATCGCGCACAATGGCCCTTCCAAGTGCAACACGCTGTCTTTGACCTCCAGACAATGCCTTAGGTTTTCGATCTAAGTATTGTTCAAGCCCTAATATTTTTGCAGCGTTTCGTACCCGCTCATCAATTTCTGCTTTAGGAAATTTTCGAAGCTTTAATCCAAAAGCCATATTATCGTACACATTCATATGAGGGTATAAGGCATAGTTTTGGAAAACCATCGCAATATCCCGATCTTTTGGTGCCACATCATTCATTCGCTTGCCGTCTAATAGAAAATCTCCTTGTGAAATTTCTTCAAGGCCTGCAATCATGCGGAGGGTTGTTGATTTTCCGCACCCAGATGGACCAACAAACACAATAAATTCTTTATCCTCAATATGTAGATTAAAGTTATCTACTGCTGTTACTTTGTTATCGTACACTTTATAAATTTGATTCAGCATCATTTCAGCCATAGGTGGTAGCCTCCCAGTCCTTTTTGAAAGCGCTTTACTTATAAATGAAGTGTATAAAAAGGAAGGGTGTCTGTAAATGGACAACGTGCACAACATCTTATTTTCATTTTTAGGCAAGGTGCTCATGATAGGATCATTTAAGAAAGATCGAGAAGATTCATCATGAAATAAGCAGCTGACGCTTCTTGAAAATGCCGTATATCTAGCCCTGTCCGTTCAATAAATTTATCAATCCGATACTGAAGGCTGTTTCGATGAACATATAACGCTTTTGCTGCCTGCGATGCATTTAAATTACACTGCATATAGGTCGTGAGAGTCCGGTAAACGTCCCGATCAAAGATTGTTTCTATAAATGCATCTGAAATAGCGGCAGAAACCATGTCTGTATCATGGCGAATGAAAGCAGGTAGACATTGATAAAATGTTGCAACCCCTGACCTAAGTTTTCCTTGCTTCAGATGCCATAAAAAGAGCTGATGTTCATTTAATAATCTCATTTTTAAATTTCCATTCGGCAAATGCAGCTGTCCTTGCATGAAGACAACGTCTGTTAAAAAATCACTTGTGATGGCTTGAGACAAATCATGTAGCTGTTCAAGTTGACCATTTTCTGATGTAGCATTTGTTTGAATGAGCATAGCTGTTTCAGTGCCTGTCCATATGAAATGAATATGTTCGAGGCTGCTGTTCACAGCCTCTTTTATTTGCTGCCTTTGTTCTGCTTGGTGCTCCATTTTAAAAAAATGAACACGGACAGATTGATCAATGGTGATTGATTTGTTTTCAAACAGATAGCTGTACCATTTCTGTTCTTCTTCCGTCTCCTGCGTATGAGGTACATCAATTGGTGTGAGGAATGAATTGAGAAGAAGCGTTTCTCTTTCTGTTAGCTCCGTTTTGTTTACTCCGAAAATTTCGCCTTCGTCTGTTTGATACCAGAGAATTTGTTTATCATTTGTTGGTGAACTGATGATATGGTGTCCGTAAACAAGTTTTAGTTTTTCTAACATGGCGAGGCTCCTTAAACAGTTTAATCATACACATGGAATAGCATTAATTCGTGGATTTCTTCTTTTAAGGTTGGTTCAACTTCATGAGGCGGAAGCTGAGAGCCCCATTCAATATCACCCGTTTTGTGATAAATGCCTTCATAGTGTGAACCATTATGAAAAAAGGATATTTTCCAGCCAGGTAATTGCGCTTTTTTAAAGAGAGGTTTCCATTGAAAATGAGAAATCATATCATCATTGCCTCCTTGCTTTTATTGATGAAACAATAAATACACACGACAATCCGGAAACAACCTTGAACTTGGTTTTATTGTATCTCATCTGATGAAAAGAGCATAGGGAAAGCACAGATTTCAGAGACATGAAAAGAAAACATCAGTAGGCGTTTGCATGGTCTATAGGAGTAAGAGCCATTTGTGTTAGGTAAGATGCGTATTCAACGATTCTTTTCCCAATCAGCCATTCTGAGTTTTTCAATGGTGCATGCAGAAAAATCTCGCGGCCTGGACGAGAATTGGCTTCAAACATCCAGATAGCACCCAAGTGATCAATACCTAAGTCAAAGCCAATTTCCCCAATCAGACCAGGCATTTTTTCATCTATCACACGACTAAGTGCTAGGGCAGTATCAGAGAGCTCTTGCAAAATCTTCAAACGTTTCTCTGCATCAGGAAAGATATCATACAGTGTTTTTACTGAACCACCATGCAGTTGATGGGTTGTGACAGTGTGATCTCCTGAAACTTTTCCAGCAACGGCTGTAACAGTCCAATGACCATACTTATTTTTATTCGTATGAATTCTGAAATCCAGTGGTTGATTGTCTATTTGAAGAAGCTCAATGCCTTGTTGTGCAATCAAGTCTTGCATTGCACAATCTTTTCGCAGTTTTTTCACGAAATGGTCTACGGAATGATATGAAGTGGATTTCCCTTTATTTGAGCAGACAGTGATCCCGTTTTCCGTCTTCTTTAACTGATAAATACCGTCTCCGTGACTGCCGTTTGTTGGTTTTAAATAAATGACATGATGCAGATGAAGGAGTGTTTCTATTTTAATTAAAGCATCAAAAGGATCTAATCGTATGGAATGTGGTAAGAAAAAGCTTGTTTTTTCATCTGTTAATAGCTGTTCATGAATGTCCCATTTATTAAAAAAATAAGGGTTGAACCAAGGGATATCGTAGTCTTGAGTGAGTTTTCGTTTTGTTTCTTGAATGAATGCCGACTGAGCAGCCTTTCTATTAGGCAGCCGGTCATAAACAACGGATGGGAGGGGCATCTGCTTTTTTACCCAGCGCTCCTCTTGGTAAAGCAAACCGTCTACTATTCCTTTATCCCAATCGATAGAATGAGTACCAAAAAGATATGCAAAACCAGCATGCTGCCTGCAAGATTGCAGCAGTTTTATAAAATAGGAAGATCTTGCGCCTAAAGGTGCTGTATTTTGTTCGAATCCTGCAGTGAAAATGCCGATGAGAGGTCCTATATAGAGTGTATGTTGAACTAATATGACATCAGCTTTCGTTTTGTATGGAATCAGTAAAGCGCGATAAAGGTCTTCTGATAATAAAATTCTTTGTGATTGATGATGATAGGAAATGGTGAAATCATCTACTAAACAAGAACCTAAAGCAATAGATAAAATTGCCCCCTGCTCTTTAAACTGAGCAGGGAGATGTACTGTTTTTTCACTTGCTGAATGAGGAGCGATGATGTAGCGTTTTCTCTTCATAAGGAACCTCCTTTTCTTCAGCCATCATCGATTTGGCATGTTCAAGTATGGTCTGAATCAATTGATTCTCCCTCTCAGGGTAAGCTTTTAAAAAAGAGGATCGTCCTGGCTTTGATCTTACGTTTGAGATAAAAAGTCTGCCTTCATTTGTATGAAGCAAGTCTATAGCGAATTCAATACACGGTGAGAAAGTTTTGTCTATAAACGCTGGAAGAGATGACTGAATGGAAGCAATATCATCTAACAGCAGCTCCTTGATGTGTGGCTTTAATGAGTTTAAATAGTGATCAAAGGCTACCACATGAATGGAATTTTGTGTATTGCTTAAAAGGCTGTTTTCTACTGATGGTTTTGTATGAATCCCCATGCTATTCCATTGATTTTGTGAATTTTTTATAAGAAAAATCCTAATTTCATTGAATATAACGTCTTTTTGATCATTCGTGTTAAAAAATTGAAGGAAAGATCGGCCGATATACTTTTTGCACCAGCGCACAACCTCTGCTGAATGTGAAAAGGTGATGATTTGCTTAGCGTTTAGCTGCACAGTAATGAGTGATTTGTCTCTTAAAGAAATGAAGCAAGAGGGTGCTGCGTGCTGTTGAGAAAGCGGCTGTATTTTACAATATCCGCCCTTTCTGACCAAGTTGAGAAGGTCTGAAGGCTCTGTCAATAGAGAGCAGACAGGTAAGTATGGTTGTAAAGAAGGGAGGAGACGGAGCTGCTCGAATAGCCGCATTTTATTTGAAATTCCAGTATTCAAAAAAACGGTTTTTGGATACTTTTTTAACCAATTCATGATAGGTTTTGCTTTTTTTGATTGTGCGTCATGCTGATAAAGACAACGATCATAAATCAAGTCAGGAATCTGAAATTCTGACGCTTCAAATCCTTTGCCAGTCTTAAATTTTTGACCGTGAATGACATTTGAAGCAGGCTTTAAATCTAGAGGTGAAAAACGAACAACTTCTAATTCAAAAGAAGAGGCTGCTTTGGCAAGCTGATGTGTCAATGCTTCTTCATGCTTCGGAGAAAGAGTGACAATGCCGAGCGTTGACGTCATGAAACAACACCTACTTTTCAAATTCTTTTTTTAACATCTGAAAAACACTTTTTGTTGATTTTACATAAACTTGGCGTTCCTATATCATTACGACAGATCGTTGTCTCATATGTCACATTGAATGCTTCATTTGCTTGGACTCTTGACAACAACTATAATACGTATAGATAAAAACAATAATCTTCAGGTGTTGTTTGAAAGGTAGATGACGACTTTGGATATATTCACAACGTTTATCTTTATGATTGTGATAGGTGCAGTGATAGGGGCAGCAACAAACCATCTCGCGATTAAAATGCTTTTTCGTCCGTATAAGCCATATTATTTATTTGGGAAGCAGCTCCCATTTACACCGGGTCTCATTCCTAAAAGAAGAGATGAAGTAGCCAAGCAGGTTGGCGTCATGGTGATGGAGCATTTACTAACGCCAGAGGGCATTAAAAAACGATTTGAATCATCAGAGGCAAAGCAAGAGATATTGCAGGCAGTGCACCGATATATTGATAAAGGTGCTGATATGGAAATGACGGTTTTCTCCATGTTAGAAAAATACGGTTTTTCACAGGCTGACGTTAAAGCTGACGCATGGCTTCATCAGTGGACTGATCATAAGCTCCACTCACTGCTTGAAAAGTATGATCAGCAAACGTTGTCTGAGCTGCTACCACAGGATGTAGAAAATAAGCTTGCATCAAAAATTCCAGATGCCGCAGATTATATTTTAAAGAGAGGCATTCATTATTTTGAAAGTGATGAGGGAAAAGCAAGACTCGGTCATATGATAGATGATTTCTTAAAAGAACGAGGAATGCTTGGCAGTATGGTCCAAATGTTTTTAGGGAATTCAAGCTTAATTGATCGCGTGCATCCTGAAATGATGAAGTTCTTAAAGAATGCGGAGACAAAAAGGTTTTTATCAGATTTACTTGTTCAAGAATGGGACAAGGTAAAGCAATTTTCTTTACATGAGCTTGATGAAAAATGGAATGTGAAAGAGCTTCTATTTAGTGTGAAAAAGCAATTGCTTTCACATTTTTCTACAAAGGTGCTGTTAGATAGACCAGTAGGAGTTTACATCAGTGCAGTAGCGGATGATCTTAAGACCAAATTTGCTCCATCTCTCATTGATAAAGGGATTGAAGCCGCATCTAATGCGCTTGAGGGACTGCTCGCAAAGCTCCAATTTGAAGAAATTATTCGTGAACAAATTGAACTTTTCCCGCTTGAAAAAATGGAAGAGCTTGTGATCAGCATATCTAATAAGGAGCTGAAGATGATCACATTTTTAGGCGGTCTTTTAGGTGGATTGATCGGTGCTGTCCAAGCGATTTTTGTCACCTTATTCTAAGGCAAGATCGAGAAATTTCGATGAATTTATTGTATATATGTGAAACGAAAGCCATAGTTTGTTATAGTGGAGTGGTGTCCGCCGATCCATATCGGTGATAACGGATAGAAAGGAGACATAACATGTCTGTAAATCTTTATGATGTTGCATATGACCTTGAAAAAGCACTGCGTCATAGCGAAGAATATTCAGCGTTAAGAAATCTTTATGATGAGGTAAACGGGGATGAATCCTCTAAAAGAATGTTTGAGAACTTCCGTGACATTCAAGTAAACCTTCAACAAAAACAAATGACTGGTCAAGAGATTACACAAGAAGAAGTAGAGCAAGCGCAAAAAACGGTTGCACTTGTGCAGCAGCACGATAAAATCTCTCAGTTGATGGAAGCAGAACAACGCGTAAGTGTTCTCATCGGTGAATTAAATAAAATTATCATGAAGCCTCTTGAAGAGCTTTATGGAAATACAGAAGAAAATTAATTGAAAGGGCGATCATATTCGCCCTTTTTTTCATTCATATCGCCGCTTGTATATCTTTAAAAAAAGGGTTGTCGAAGCTCGTAAATTCTGCGATAATACTTATTGAAAGTGCTTTCAAAAAGCGCTATCGTGATGAATTGGGTGCGTTCCACTTTGGATTTACGGCGATGAGCCAAATGAGAGAGAAGCGCTTCTGGGAGAAAAGCAAAGCATAAGGGGATATGATATAAGCAATGCTTTGGTGTGTGAAAGATGAGGGGATCATGGGGAGCTTCATCACGCCATTGTTACGCATCCAAACCATACATAAAAAAAAGCCTAGGGGTAGGCTTTTTTTATTTGCGATTGAGGCATAAAACAAGGGCTGCTTCAACTGCATGTTCTAAAGCGATAAGCTAGGGCATATCCTCATCGTAAGTACAGTCATCAAGAAGGGGGATGCCTCAGTGTCAAAAAAGCTACTTGCACTCAATATAGATGGAACGTTACTTCGTTCCAATGGGAAAATCCATTCCGCTACAAAAGAAGCTGTGGAATATGTTAAGAAAAAAGGGGTTTACGTGACGATTGTCACCAACCGTCATTTTCGATCTGCACAAAAAATTGCCAAGGCGTTGAAAATACCAACTTCAACTCTTGTGACGCATAGTGGTGCATTTATCGCTGATAAGCTTGATGAGCCGCTCCATGTGAAGAAATTAACGGAAGAGAAAACATTTAATCTTGTGCAGATCCTTGAAAGCTTTGATTGTAATGTTCGCTTGTTACATGAAAAATTCTCAATCGGCAATCGGAAAAAAACACAGTCTCAATTGATGGGAAAAACGTTGATTCATCCGTCTGATCCCATTTTCTATCCCGTTCAATTTGTTGAATCATTAAGTGATATGCTCATGGATGAACCGGTTAGCACACCTGTCATTGAAGTGTATTCGACGGCAGCACTTCAGCCTGAAATCCACACAACCATTCTACAAGCATTCCCATCTGTGGATCTGATTAAGATCAGTGATGAGAAAATGAACATTGTATGCAAAGGGGTATCGAAAGAAGCAGGACTTTCTCTTTTAACTTCAGCACTAGGTTTTACATTAGAAGATACGGTCGTGATCGGTCACGGGACAGACGACATCCCGATGCTTGAGTTAGCTGGCTTAGGCGTTGCGATGGGGAATGCACCTCATTCGGTCAAACGTAAAGCCGATTGGGTGACACGTTCTCATGATGAACAGGGTGTTGCTTATATGATCAAAGAATATTTTAGAATGCAACAAAGGGAAGGTTTTTTACATCAATTTGATATTAAACGATAATATAGTGAAGGCCCTGTCTATTAAGAAATGGCAGGGCCTTCGTCTGTTCTCTTCATTGCTTTTCCTAGATGAATTTTGTAAAATGAAACAAGTTTGAAGATAAAGGTGATACGATGCGAATTTTAGTTAAAGGGCTGTCTGATGAACGATTTCATCGACCGCTTGTCAATATAGCCAATTTATTCGAGGAAGATAGTGAAGTGCTGTTTGATTCAGGTGAAGCAAACGATGGCCTAGTCATGGTGTTTGATTGGAAAGAAACCCATGGTAGGGTGGAGGCTTCTGGCCATATTGCTGGATCAGATATGACGAGTCGTTTTACAAGAGAGATGCCAGAGGGCTTGAACGATAAAGAGCGCTGGAAGCAAATCAAAAACACTGTGTTGTCTGTTTATTTACATCTGCTTCAGGAACATACAGGAATGACGCAAAAATGGGGGATTCTTACGGGGATACGCCCTACGAAATTACTTCATAAGATGCTAAGAGAAGGCATGACAAAGGAAGAAGCACATGCAGCGTTAAAGCGCGATTACTTGATTCATGATGAAAAGATTCATTTGATGCAGGAGATTGTTGATCGTCAAATCAAAGCCATTCCAGATCTGTACGATCTACAGGAGGAAGTGAGTATTTATATCGGTATTCCTTTCTGTCCAACAAAATGTGCTTATTGCACGTTCCCTGCTTATGCCATTCAAGGACAAGCTGGAAGAGTGGGAACGTTTCTTTTTGGGCTGCATTATGAGATGCAAAAAATGGGCGAATGGTTAAAGGAACATGGGATTAAAGTGACGACTGTTTATTTTGGCGGAGGTACTCCAACGAGTATTACAGCAGAAGAAATGGATTTGCTGTATGAGGAGATGTATCGCTCTTTTCCAGATGTGAAACATATTCGGGAAGTCACAGTAGAAGCGGGACGACCTGATACGATTTCACCTGATAAGCTGGAGGTGCTCAACCGTTATCATATTGACCGGATTAGTATCAATCCGCAATCATATGAGAATGAAACATTGAAAGCGATTGGCCGGCACCATAGTGTGGAAGAAACGATTGAAAAGTATCATTTATCAAGGCAGTATGGCATGAATAATATTAACATGGACTTAATCATCGGGCTGCCAGGAGAAGGGCTAAAGGAATTCCAACATTCCTTGCAGCAAACAGAAGAACTGAAGCCTGAATCTTTAACGGTGCATACACTTTCCTTTAAGAGAGCGTCTGAAATGACCCGCAATAAGGAAAAGTATCAAGTGGCAGACCGAGAAGAGATCACACGTATGATGGATGAAGCGGTTGCTTGGACAAAAGCACATGACTATCATCCGTACTATTTATACAGACAAAAAAACATTTTGGGGAATCTCGAAAATGTCGGGTATTCGTTAGATGGACAGGAAAGTTTGTATAATATTATCATTATGGAAGAGGTGCAGACGATCATTGGCATCGGATGCGGCGCTGCGAGTAAATTCATTGATCCGCGAACCGGAAAAATTACGCAGTATGCCAATCCAAAAGATCCAAAGTCTTATAATGATCGTTATGAGCACTATACGGAAGAGAAGATTCAGTTTCTTGAGTCATTATTTGTTTCTCACATGTAAACACTGCGGTGACGCAGTGTTTTTTTCATTTGTAAAAGGGTATATAGGGGGTAAAAAGGTAAAGCAGGTGTACATATGATGGATGTGATCGGAATTGGGATTGGGCCAGCAAATTTAGGATTGGCCGCTTTATTAGAGGAGTATGAAGATGTGACATGCTGTTTTTTTGAACAGGAAAGCGAATTTGCTTGGCATCCTGGTATGCTCATCAAAGGAACGGACTTACAAGTTTCCTTTCTAGCGGACCTTGTGACAATGGCTAATCCAAGGAGCAAGTATACATTTTTAAATTATTTACATGAATCAAACAGGCTTCACCGCTTTTATACATTTGAACAATTTGATACCCCCCGGAGAGAATTCAATGAGTATTTATCATGGGTTGCAGGTGAATTAGATAGCTGTCAGTTCGGGATGAAGGTGGAAGAAGTGACCGACTGTGAAGACGGGTATCTTGTAAAAGTTCGGCGGTTGAAAGATGGGGCGCTTTCTGAATATCGTGCAAAGCATGTCGTCCTTGGAACTGGAAGCAAGCCGATGATTCCTGTCGATGTGCCAGAAGCTGCGTTGCCGCATGTGACCCATAGCAGCCGTTATGTAGATCAACAAAAAGAACTTCATGAAGCTGAAACGGTGGCGGTGATTGGTTCAGGTCAAAGTGCAGCTGAAATTTTCTTAGACCTGCTTCAGCATCAGAAGAAAGGACAGAAGCTTTCATGGTTTACACGTTCAAGTGAATTTAGAGAACTAGAGACAGCGGAGCTTGGTCAGGAGCTATTTACACCTAAGTATGTTGAATATTTTCATTCCCTTCCTTATGAAGAACGGATGAACACATTGCCTAGACTGGCAGGATTAAGGAATGGCATAGATGCATCGACGCTTTCTCGTATTTATCAGGAATTGTACCATCGCTCCGTTTCAGGAGAAGAGCCATCTGTACTCATTCAGCCAATGACGGAGCTTGAAGCGATACATATGGAGGATGAGCAGCAGGTAGAGCTGCATTTGAAACAATGGCAGCTGAAGAAAGAAAAGAAAATCACAGCCGATCATGTGGTATTGGCTACAGGATATACGCCTAATATTCCGGAATGGTTTAGCGTATATGAACCATTGATTGAATGGGAGAGCGATAAGCATTTTAAAGTGACAGACGACTTCAGGCTTGTGTTTAAAGACAAACGGTCTCATCATTTCTTTACATTCACGAACCTCGATCACTCTCATGGAACAGCGGCGACCAATTTAAAACTATCGATTTACCGCAATCAGAAAGTCATCCGAACCATTCGCGGGGATACGAAAGAACAAGTGAAGCAAGAAACAGCATTTCAGCAATTTGAATAGATATAAAATAAAAAAAGGGCCCCAGCACTGGGCCCTTTTCAATTAAATGGTTGTTTCTCTTTTTACTTTTGGTTTTTCAGTTTTCCATTTGAAGATTTTGTTTAGGATTTGATAGATACGCTTTGATTCTTTCGTCACTAGTGGTCCTAAAATCGCAAGGATTAATACATATAATGCAGCAAATGGCTTCAATGTAGCGGCAAGCCCGCCTGCAATCCCAAGTTCGGCTACAATGATGGAAAACTCTCCTCTTGATACGATGGTTAATCCAATATTAGAAGAAGCTTTATGAGAGAAACCGGCTCTTCTTCCAGCAAACATCCCGGCGGTGAAGTTCCCAATTAAGGTAAGAATGACAGCGCCGATCGCAAGCCAGAAGGCATCTCCTAATGTAAATGGATCAATACTCAATCCGAAGCTGAAGAAGAACATGGCGCCAAAGAAATCTCTAAAAGGAACAACGAGATGTTCAATGCGGTCTGAGTGCTCTGTTTCTGAAAACACAAGACCGAGTAAGAGAGCGCCAATGGCCTCTGCGACATGAATCGTCTCTGAAAAACCAGCCACGAAGAACAAAGCGGCAAAAATGACAATGATAAATACTTCATTTGAACGGATATCGAATAGTTTGTTTAATAGTTTTGGCAGCTTACGTGCGATGATAAAGAAAATCATCATGTAACCAAAAGCGATTAAAATAGATAATAAGGCACCGCCAACGGACGTGGCATCTCCAAGGACAAGACCGGATACAACAGATAAATAGACGGCGAGAAAAATATCCTCAAACATAATAATCCCAAGAATTAACTCTGTTTCAGGGTTCGCTGTCCGTTTTAAATCGACAAGGACTTTGGCGACAATGGCGCTGGATGAAATGGTGATAACGCCTGCCATAATGAGAACTTCAAGGAATCCAAAGCCTGTGATAAACCCATAAAGCAATCCTAAGCTAAAGTTGATCAAAATATAAATAGATCCGCCGACTGCAATGGATTTACCCGATTTTATGAGTTTGCCGACAGAGAACTCAAGCCCAAGGTAGAATAGAAGGAACAGGACACCCATTCTACCAAAAAATGAAATAATCTCGGTGCTCTCGATAAACTTCAAATCAATGATCCCGATGGTTGGTGCATGCGGACCAACAATCATCCCGAGGACAATGAGAAAAGGAATGATAGAAAATTTAATTTTATTGGCGATTAAGCTGGCAATGGCGATGAGAATAAGCGCCGTTCCAACTTCAAAGACTAAATGATCCATTCATCACTCTCCCCCTCTAGAAAGAAAATCACGTATCAATCGCTTCAAGTGTTTTCTTTCGCCTGAAATGACCATCGTATCATTTGCTTGAATAATCGAATCGGCACCGGGGTTGAGTAATTTTTCATTTGTATGTTTAATGATCGCAATGACGGTAACTTCATAATTTTGTCTCACATCTAAATCGCCGAGTGTATGTCCAACCGCTTTTGCGTCTTTTTCTACCTTAAACCATTCAATGATCAAATCATTGAACGCCATTTCAATCGTTTCAAGTGCTTGCGGCTTATACACCATACCGCCAATAATGGCAGCAATTTGCCGGGCTTCAGCATCATCGAGAGAAATGGTGGACAGTACTTCATCTGGATCTTCATCGTCGAAACGATAAATCTCCCGTCTGCCATCATCATGAATCACAATCGTCATCTTTTCTCTATTTCTCGTTTCAATTTCAAATTTCTTTCCAATCCCAGGAAGATCATTTTCTTTAATGTTCATTTTATCCCTCCGAATATGATAGGTTTTGTTTTTCATATAGTGAGTACGGATGAAATAAAATGAATCAGTCGAGGTAATTTGATTGGTACATAATGGGGATCGCACACTTCATTTCTAAAAAACATAAATCAATAGATAACGCTGTGGTTGATGCAAGCTTTACAAGAAAAGCTTTTGAAGCGCCCATTGATAACCTCTGTTTTAACAGAAGAGATGCGGCATGTTTTTTTGAAAATGGAGGTGTCTTCACAGCATTGATTTCTTCATCATAAATCGATGGAGAAATCAGGCTGGGTGTGCTCGCTTCTGCTTGTGAAGCAAAAACGACATTTGAAAAGGGAGAAAACATGACGATGCAGCTAATCAATATACATATGGAACTTCTTATCAATCATTCTCCCCCTTTCATATGATGTTTTATTTCTTATTTTACTATATAAAAATATATTTCTCGTTTCAACAATTATGCTTATTTTAGTATCAGTTGATCTTGAAATTTTTTATGTAGAGGAAAAGGAATTACTTGATGGAAATTGAAGTAAGTGATGAGCTTGAAAAGAAAGAGGGGGAATGGATGATGACATATATCAATTGTCAGGTAGATGGGGATATTTTTGAAATCGTTTTCAATAGGCCTGAAGCGTATAATTCGTTTCATGTTGACATGTTTGCTGAATTGAAGGAAGCGTGTGATAGAGCGAGTGAGAGCAGTGCGAAAATTGTTGTACTCAAGGGGATGGGCAAAGGGTTTTCAGCAGGCGGAGATATTGGAATGATGCTAAAGCAAGATCGTGAAGAAGATTTTCATCGCGTGATGGATCTGATCGAGGGAATTACACTTTCTTTAGCCAGTATGAAAAAAGTGACGATTGCACTTGTCCACGGGGCAGCGGCTGGTCTTGCTTTTAGCTTTGCTCTTAGCTGTGACTATTTGTTTATGCATCAAGATGCTAAACTTGCCATGAACTTTAATGGAATCGGGTTAATCCCAGATGGCGGAGGGCATTTTTTCCTCACCAAAAGAGTTAGTGAGCAAACCGCTAAACAATTGATTTGGAGCGGGCAAAAGCTGCCGGCTGAAGAAGCGCTCAAGCTTCGCCTTGCAGACGGCGTGTTTCAAGATGAGGTGGATACGTATCAGAAAGCGTGCGTCAAGACGTTTTTAAATATGCCGCTTCAAGCCTTTGTTGAAACAAAGATGATTTATTTTCAGCAGTCAGAATCACAGCTGTTAGCCGTTCTTCAAAAAGAGCGTGCTGCACAAGCTAGACTGAGACAAAGCCGTGATCATCAGGAGGGTGTTCAAGCGTTTTTGGAAAAAAGACGTCCTGTGTTTCATTAAATAGAAGAATGAATGGCCGGCGGATGCCGGCTTTTTTAACGTTCAAATAAAAGAAGTTTACCTGCATCATTTACGAGCCGGTGAGAATGCTTTGTGTATTGTTGTTCGATTAAACGATGACGTCCTAATTCTTTTGCTTTTTCATCACTATCTGTGGTGATTTTTTCGTTTAATAAGGTTTCACCTGACGAATCAAATACAGTCAAAAAGTAGGTTTTCTCCATCTCTGATCTTCCCTTTCTTCTTGTTTTTTAATGAATTATACAAGGAGGAAGTTAAAACCTCTTTTTTTACCCCTAAAAATGTGTTTTTTAGAATAAGAGCGATAGAACGTGCATTCGTAAAAACGGCGTGATAAAATATGGATAACTACAGTAACGTACAAGGAGATAGACGTTTGACGAAGCTCACTTTTATTCATGCCGCAGATCTTCATTTAGATAGTCCGTTTGCGGGAATGTCCAATATACCGAACCGAATTTTTAAGAGGTTGAAAGAAAGTACATTTCAAAGTGCCAAGAACATGTTTGAACTTGCAATTGATCGAGAAGTAGACTTTATACTGCTTAGCGGAGATCTATTTGACGAATCGAATCGCAGCCTAAAAGCACAACTTTTTTTAAGAAATCAGTTTCTTCAGCTGCAATCACACGGGATTGAAGTGTTTATTATTTATGGTAATCATGATCATTTAGGTGGTGAATGGACACCAATTGAGTGGCCAGAGAATGTTCACGTTTTTTTGAGCAGTACGCCAAGTGAGCAAGCCTTTTATAGAGAAGGTCAGCTTGTGGCAAGTATTTACGGGTTCAGCTACAAAGAGCGGGCTGTCCATGAAAATATGACACCTTATTATGAAAAAAAAACAGATGCCCCCTATCATATTGCCATGCTTCACGGCACATTAGCAGGTCAAGAAGGGCATGATGCGTATGCACCATTTCAGCTTCAGCAGCTTCTAGCGCGGGATTTTGATTATTGGGCGCTTGGACATATTCATAAGCGGGCTCTTCTGCATGAAGATCCAATGGTGATCTATCCTGGAAACGTGCAAGGAAGACATATAAAAGAAACAGGAGAGAAAGGCTGTTATGTCGTTTACCTATCTGAAGATGCTCAAAGAGCGGAGTTTATGAGCTGTTCAGATGTCATCTTTGAGACATTGACTATAGATATCACGCATACCGCTCATATGACCGATCTTGTGATACTTGTGGACAAAAAGATGAGTGGACTGAAAGAGAGAGGTGTTCCTCATTTTGTGAAAATCGAACTAACTGGCGATGCTCCTGCTTATATGGAGCTCACGCAGCTTGAAGTGCTTGAGGAGCTGATGGCTGTTCTTCATGAACAGGAGGAAGATGAAGACTTGTTCGTTTGGGTGATGTCGATTGACTGCCGGACACATGAAGATGCCGTCTATCCAGAAGATTCTTTTTTGACAGAACTAACAGCAGAAATTGCCGAGTTTGATGCGTATGATGAGCTGCTTTCACCGATCAAGCGTCATCCAACCTATAGAAAGGCAGGAAGAGCATTTACAAAAGAGGACGAGATCGATATTAAAGAAGAGGCACAAAGGCTGCTGGCAGAACAGCTGAAGCAATTATGAGAAAAGGAGAGGTATGATGAAAATACGTTCACTCCATATTGCGAATTTCGGGAAATTTTCCAATCAAACCTTCCACTTTTCTGATGACGGTTTTCAGTTAGTTTATGGCCTGAATGAATCGGGGAAAACGACATTGAAGGCGTTTATTGAATCGATGTTATTTGGTTTTTCCAAAAGCCATATGTATAAGCCAAAGCATGGCTCATTTTATGGCGGGTCTCTTACATGTTTAGATGAAGAATTAGGTGTGATTCATATTGAAAGAACATCTGATCATGGCGGACAAGCTCAGGTGTTGCTGCCAAATGGTGAAGTGAAAGATGAAGCGTTTCTACATGCGATGTTAAAGGGAACGGATCGCAGATTATACCAATCGATCTATTCTTTTGACGTGTTTGGTCTGCAAAATGTACAAGCATTAAATCAAGATCAAATAGGGGAATTTCTACTCTTTTCAAGTTTGTTTGGCTCAGATGCGGCATCCAAAATGGACAGCAGGCTGCTAAAACAGCAGGAGCAGCTTTTTAAACCGAATGGACGTAAGCCTGAATTAAATCAGCAGCTTGATCATGTAAAAGAGCTGTCAGGTAAGTTAAAACAGGCCAAATTGGTAGAAAGTCGTTATACCGCAAAGAAAAAAGAACAAGCTGAATTAACCGAAAAGGTAGAAATGCTTCAGCATGAAATGAGACAGACTGAAGAAGAGATTCAGCTTTTGACGGAACATATTCGACTTTATCCTATGATAGAAAACAAGATAGAGTTAAAAAAAGATTTGGCTAGTTATCCAGAACGAGTCAAACGGTTTAGACCGGAAACCGCGCATGAACTTGATAAATTAGAATCACACCTTCACCCAAAAAAGGCGCAAGTGACGGCACTGAAACAAAAATTAGATCATTTGCAAACGTCGCTCACGCAAGTTCAGCCACTCTATGACAAGGATACGGTATTGGAGATGAAGCGAGTCATAGCTGAATCATCTGATGCTGAACTTGTGAAGAAACGCTTAGCAGAAGGGAAATCAGAGCAGAATTCTTTGAAACAAAAAATAGAAGAAGCATCAGCGAAGCTGAAGTGGCAGCGTCCAATCAAGCTTGACCAGCTGGATGATTCACTTGACTTTGAGTGGGAATTAAAAGAGGCTGTGAGCCAATACGTTCGTTTAATGGATAGGAAAACGCAGCTCGATGACCGGTTTGATCATGCAAGACATGAGCTAGAAGAAGCGGAAACCGCTCTAAAAGGATTAAAGGAACAGCCCGTTAAAGAGCAAGATGCAGAAGATGTCAGGGGCACAAGGGCTACAGTGAAACAGAAGCATTCCAGAGTGTGGTTATTCCCGCTGATGTTCGTGCTATGTGCTATCATTCTCACGGTCTTATTCGTTTTAGCAGAGAGCTGGGTGACGTTACTGTTTGCAGGATTTTCCGTATTTATCTTGATTGCTATTTATCCAGTGCTTAAACAGACTCAGCTGAAGGAAGCAAACGACAGTAACGCCTATCATTCTTTTCAAGTTCAAACAGCTTCAGCTGAAACGCTAGTGAAGCAAAAGGAGCTTTTATACGAAAGAATGATACAGCAATATGAAGACTGGGAGCGGGAACTGGAACCTGTACAGCAGCAAGTAGAAGATATGAGAAGGCAGCTGGGTTTGTCCTCAGAGCTCTCATTCCTTGTGGAAGCTTTCCATATCTTGAAACAATTAAAAGCGAATACAGCGGCATATGAGGCGCTTAACAAGGAAATAGAGATGCTCACACAGCAGCAATCGATCTACGAGCAAAGAGTTTCAGCGCTCATGAGTCTCCTTCAAAGAAAAGAAGGGACCATTCAAGAGAATATCTCAGCTTTTCAAGAGATATTGAAAGATGAGGAAAAAAGAGAAAAAGAACGTCAGACATTGCACGTATCCATTCAACATGTAGAGCAGCAGCTGACAACATTAGAAGGAGAAGTTCAATATTATGAAAAACAAACGGACGAGCTTTTTCGAAAAGTAGAAGCAGCGTCAAAAGAAGATTATCATGTCCTATCTCATCTATCAAAAGAATACCGGGAGCGGCTGTACAATTTGCAGCAGCTGAACCAAGAGCTACACAAAAGCGGTTATATAGATGAGGAAGAGGTCATTGTCCGTAAAGGTTTACGCACTCTTGAGGAGCAGTGTGCACAAGCAAAAAGACGTCTGAATGACATGCAAGAGAATGTGACGAATATGAAAAAACGCTTGGCAGAATTAGCAGTAGAAATACGCCAAATAGAAGCATCAGGTACAGTGTCTGATTTGACTCATCAGCTTGCTGTAGAGCAGGAGCAGGCAAAGCATCTAGCGAAAAAATGGGCGGCTATTCAGCTCGTTCGTTCCGTCATTCGAGAGAAACTCAATGAGCATAAAGAAACGAGGCTACCAGCACTCCTCCAAACAGCTTCCCGATTTATTCAGCTGTTAACGAATGATCGATATGAAGTGATTTTATTTTCTGCCGAAGATGACCGTCTGATTGTGAAACGGAGGGATGGACGCCTATTCCGCCCGGAGGAGCTTTCACAAGCAACATGTGAGCAAATTTATCTCTCGATTCGTTTTGCACTTGCTTTGTCCCACCAGCAAGATTGTCAGCTCCCATTTATGATGGATGACAGTTTCGTTCACTTTGATCATGTCCGTCTAGACAGGGTACTGGAGCTGATGAATGAACTCACTCGTTTTGAAACACAGCTGTTTTATTTCACTTGTCATCATTATATGAAACAAGCTGCGGAAGACGGGCAGATTACTAGTTTAGTAGTGGAATGATTGACAAATTATGACTTATGTTATACTTATATGAGCAGAAACATGGAAGGAGCATTTATTGAATGGCTAAAGGGATCATGACCTATGACGTCGGCGAACAAGTTGACCTGCATTTATTAATTAAATCATCTACTAAAGGGATTGCGAGTAATGGCAAACCATTTTTAACGTTAATTCTTCAAGATCAAAGTGGAGATATTGAGGCGAAGCTATGGGATGCAAAGCAGAATGATGAACTCACATATGCTGCGCAAACCATTGTGAAGGTAGTAGGTGATATTCATCATTATCGCGGAAGGAATCAGCTGAAGCTTAGGAATATACGTCCTGTTGCTGAAAACGAGCAAATCCGCATTGATGATTTTCTTGAAACAGCTCCTATTCCAAAGCACGATATGATGGATACCATCATGCAATATATTTTTGATATGAAAAACCCTAATATTCAGCGTGTCACAAGACATTTGCTGAAGAAATATGGACAGGAATTCGCTGATTACCCAGCAGCTACGAAAAACCATCACGAGTTTGTTTCGGGTCTTGCCTATCACGTGGTATCGATGCTTCATTTAGCGAAATCCATTGTTGATCTATACCCATCACTAGATCGAGATCTTTTATATTCAGGGATCATTCTACATGATTTAGGGAAAGTCAAAGAGCTTTCGGGTCCTGTCTCCACCACATATACAGTAGAAGGGAACTTAATTGGCCACATTTCTATTATGGTGACAGAAATTGCGAAAGCCGCAGAGGAGCTTGGCATTGATTCTGAGGAAATTCTGATTCTGCAGCATTTAGTGCTCAGTCATCATGGAAAAGGGGAGTGGGGTAGTCCTAAACCACCAATGGTGAAGGAAGCCGAAATTCTCCACTATATAGATAATTTAGATGCAAAAATGAACATGATGGATCGTGCGCTTGAGCATGTGAAGCCAGGAGAATATACAGAGCGTATTTTTGCACTAGAGAATCGTTCGTTTTATAAACCAACCTTTCACAATGAATCATCATGATAAAACGCCCGTTTGATGCGGGCGTTTTTTTCATAACTTGTCTTCTTTTCGCATAAGCATGTAACACAAAGGAAGAGAGATTAGTCCTGAAAAAGGAGGGGAAGACAATGTTATTTTTTCCATGGTGGGTATATGCATGTATCATTGGTATTATCTTTTGTGCCTATAAATTAATGACGACAGCCAAAGAGGAGCAAGAGATTGATCAATCCTTTATTGAAAAAGAGGGAGAAATCTTTATCGAACGAATGGAGCAAGAGAGAGAGCGTAGACGTCAAGGACAGCAAATGAAACGATCCCAGGAAACGGCGAAGCATGAGGACCATTCGATTGCATAATCAATAAGAATAAAAAACCCCTTACAAGTTCATGTAGAGGGGTTTTTCGTTCATTATTGGTTTGTTGTTTGTTGTGTGGTTTGCTCAGATTTTTCTTTGAATGTATTTTCAAGTTCTTTATCTTTTACTTTCACATCAGCATCTTTCACCAATTTGTTTAAGATCGTTTGAATTTCATTGTTATCTGCTTGTTTTTGATCAAGCAGTTCTTTTTTCAAGTCTGCTTTCATGTCATCGTATTTACCGCGTTCTTCGGTCTTTTTAATGATATGGTAACCAAATTGAGATTTTACTGGTTTGCTGATTTCATTTACTTTTAGTTTGAAGGCAGCTTTACTGAAGTTCTCATCCATTTGGCCATCTTTTGCGAACCAGCCTACATCGCCGCCTTGTGCTGCTGAAGCAGTGTCAGTTGAATATTCAGATACAAGGTCATCCCATTTTTCGCCTTTATCTAATTTCTTTTCTACTTCATCTGCTGTTTTCTTGTCAGCAACTAAAATGTGGCTTGCGCGGATTTTTCCTTTTAGGTCATCGTAATACGCTTTTACTTCTTTGTCAGTGATTTTGATGTTAGCTTTGGCAGCCTTTTGAGTCAGCAGCTCATATTTTACTTGATCTTTGATGTAATCTTTTCCGAATTCATCTTGAAGTTGTTTTAAACGATCTTCACCAAGTGTCTTTTTATATTCTTCCAATTTCTTATCAATTTCTTTATCTGATACTTTGTATTTGTCAGCAAGAACCTTTTGTTGAACAAGTAGGTTTAAAGCATCTCCACCTGCTTGTTTCTTAAGTGTTGTGTAAAGCTCTTCTTTTGTGACATCTCCTGATTTTGTTGTTGCGATCACTTCTTTGTCACCGCTACTGCATGCGCCAAGAGTTAAAACACTTACTGCTGTTACAGCTGCTAAAGCCATTTTTTTCATTCAAAAAACACTCCTAATCTTTCCAATTTATTTATCATTGCTTGTATCATAACATATTGTGACATGCTGTAAAAAGAAATGCAAATGGGAGGGCATTCGTCTAGTCAAATTTTTGCGACCAACATACACATATATTGATCACAAAAAGGAGGCTGAATTATATGGGAGCAGGATATTCTAATGGGTTTGCTTTATTGGTCGTGCTATTCATTTTGCTGATCATCGTTGGTGCAGCATATCTTTATTAATTAAATCGCTGTTACAGAAAGGAGCCGTCCTGCCATGCGTGCGGGCGGTTCTTTTTTAAAACGATGACAAGTGCCTAAACGTTTTAAAATTTTCTGCATACACTGAGCTTAGAACAGAGGAAGAACTGGCAGGAGGTGTTTTCACATGGGAGGAGAAGTCTTTGCTGGCGGTTTTGCACTAGTCGTCGTATTATTCATCTTATTGATCATTATCGGTGCATCTTGGATTTGCTAATAGATCATCATACACAAAAAGCTGCCATCAAACAGGCAGCTTTTGCTTTGATCTTAAATAGATATGGTAATTTCAACAAATGATGAGATCAGTAAGATCAGTATCGATACATTGATAAAGCGAAACACCTTATCTTGCCGTTCTTCAGGAATCTCTCTGACAAGGCATAATGTATTAGTAAGCCTGTTTATTGAATACACAATAAACGCGGCAAAGACGATGAAGTAAAATAAAACTATCGGAGATCCCCCCTCTCTATGCTATTCCCATACTACATTACCAAATTTTTTATGAAAAAGATAGAAGTTGGCTTTAAAAACCTCATGATGAGGAAGTTGGGTCAACTAAAATATCAAACTCGTCTTGGGCTTGATCAATGATGCATGATTTTGGCGCTTTGAGCAGTTTCCAAGCAAATAAAAAGTCAGGCAAACAATAGCCTGCATGAATACTTGCGATCATGATAAAATAGTGTGCGTACATTGGAAATGCCATTCCTAAAACAAAGTAAACAGGTGAGATGACACAAAACGGGCTGAGCAGTGAGAAAAGCATCACTCTCTTAGGCACGCGCTGCCAGCAATTTCGTTTAAATAACGTCATTTTTTTCTTATGTTTCATGACTGGGATCAAGTGAACCACGCGGTGGACAAGCAATGTCGCAAGTAAAAGCACGACAAAAAGTGGTGCATTGTGACTGCTGAGTCTCGTTTCAGGATGAGTCAGTTGAAAACATAAAAATGCCATAATGAAAAAAAATACAGTAAGACATATGGCTGAAATCATCATTCTCGTATAACCATAATCCTTTTCAAGATTAATGGTCTTCCAACAATTCATTTTTCATCCTTCCAATCTCAAAAAAACTAATTGAATATCTCAAGATAATTTACTCTTCCTGAGGATAAAAATCAATGGTTTTCAAGAAAAAAAATAAATTGTTACATTCATAAGGAATAAAGAGAGGAAACTTTGGGTTTTTCAAGAAAAAAAGACATAAGAGGGAGGTTCGTCTCTTTCGTCAATGAGTAATTTCGGCTAAAATAGAGTGACTAAGAGAAAGAGGGAACGTACATGAGTATTGAGGAACGAATGAGCCAGCTCGAATATTATATGGAACTGTTACTGACGGCGACAGATATGAGCCGTTATCCATATTATGCGCTATTGATCCGGCAGCGTGTATCGAAAGAAGAGGCAAAGGACATTGAGCGTATTTGTGTTGAGCTCTCAGATGAAATGGACAAGCAAAAAGCACAAGGCTACGTCATGTTCGACGATCTCCTTGCGCTGTTTGCGGGACAGTTAATTGGAAAGCTGGATGTTCATGAGACGATTTTTGCTTTGCATGATCAAGGGCTGTTTCAGCCGTTAATGAATGAATTTATAAAGATCATTAAACAATTTGATTTGCTTTAGCCGCTTTTTCCTCTGCTGAGTCTTCAAGTTCTTCAGGCTTTTTCGTGACTTTCCCACGTTCATTCAAAAAGTCCTTCTCAATGTTTGAAAACGATTTCTCAAAAATCTCCATGAAATCCTCACCATAAATGTTTCGGATAATACACATCATTTCTAAAATTTCAGGGAACTTTCCGTAAATGTCATGAAGCGGCTGTGCGCCTTTAACAATACCAGTTCGGGCCGGGTCGTAATCTTCGAGTAGTTTATGGAATGTCTCTTCGCCTTTTGGCGTTAGTTCAATATACGTATTGCGTTTATCGTTTAACTTTTTAGAAAATTTTAAAAATCCTCTTTCCTCTAATTTTTTAGAGAAGTTAAACGCCGTTGATACATGCATGACGCCAAACTTTGCAATTTCTGATATTGAAGCTCCTTTTAATTGATACGCAATCCACAAAATATGATGTTCATTGATATTTAGGTTATACGGTTTGATCCACTGCTGCCAGTCCTTTTCAATGGATTTCCAAAGAGCTTTGCTCAATTGGGCCATTCTTTGACTGAATAAAAGTGCTTCTTTTACATCGAAAGGCTGTTCCGAATGATTCATCCATTTCACCTACTTCTCTTTTTCTTGTAATTCTATTATGCCAATAAAATAAAGATTAATAAAGCTGAAAATTCAAGAATTTTTAAAAGTCATGAAAAACATTGACAAAATAACCTTTTTTCAACAAAAAAAGTGCGGGATACGCACCCCGCACACTTTTGTAAACGAATATTTTTTTGTGAGTATATTAGTTTTGTAAGGTTTTCTCCAGTTGTTTGAGCTTTTCCTCAATTTCCTGAATTTCCTTTTGTAAGTCCTGCTGATGAGGTTTGATTTCCTCGCGCCATTGCTGAATGGATGTTTGCAATTCAGTTCCGACCTCTTTAATGACCTCAGCACTTTCTTTTGCGGTTTCAACAATCTGCTCTTTTAAAGCTTGTCCATCTCTTTTTAATCTTGTCAGCGTATCTTCGAATTTGTCATAGCCGTCTTTCATCTTTCCGCGTACATCTCTGCCAGAAGAGGGAGTCGTCAGGAGCACTGCCGCACCTCCGAGGAGACCGCCTACAAATAATCCTGTTAATAAAGAACGTCCACTAGCCATTCCAATCACCTCTAGTCAAATTTTACACATTCGCATGTTCTCTCTGAGCTGACGATCAGCTTCATTGAACTTCCATACATAGCTTGCTTTATTTTAGCATACTTTTGAAGAAAAGGGAGGGGAGAAGGTTGTCTGTCTTTCTGTTCGTTTTTACGTGTATGTGTGTGATTTTCGCAGGTGGTTCTATTCATTATGTAAGGCAGCTTGGGTATGCGGGGTCTTATCCGCCAAAACATGTATTAAGACAAAAAGCAATTGTGTGTGCAGCAGGTGCAGGGATTTCGCTCTCCATTTTGCTGCTTACCCTTTTTCTTTTATAGAAGCATGAAAAAAACCTCTTCATCCAATGAAGAGGTTCAGTTATTCGTTAAGCGACTTCAATCATTCTTGCGCGCTTTAATATGGACTGAGCAATCGGGAAGACAAATACCATAGCTATCGTATTGATCACAGTTGCTGGCAAGACAACACCTACAAGAAGTGCTGGTAACGCAGCCGGCAGTCCAGTAATCAGTAAAGCGGCAGATAGGAAAATCACGCCTGATACGACGGTCCCAACAGCGGTGAGTACAGCAGTCAGAACGACTTTGTTCTTGATCTTCTGGCAAGATAAGAAAAGGGCTAAGAAGATAAAGGCTGTCACCGGTTTATCAATCATATTTG
The DNA here is from genome assembly GCF_052045575.1 of Bacillus sp. 22190. Taxonomy (NCBI): domain Bacteria; kingdom Bacillati; phylum Bacillota; class Bacilli; order Caryophanales; family Bacillaceae; genus Bacillus; species Bacillus sp. 22190. The sequence continues at coordinate 117,347 of NZ_JBQEPF010000004.1, forward strand.
GAATTTGTCCGCCTGGAAAACCTGTTGTCAAAGCGGAAATGACCCCAGTGACTAGGGCGATCACAACGACATGCTGTACCTTCGGAAAAAGGATGATGCTTAAAAACATCATGACCAGCATCATATCAGGTTTCATTCCGAAAAAGATGGGCGGAAAAATCGTATGCAAAACAGCTCCCATTGCTGCAAGCAATGACATAATCACTAATTCTTTTGTTTTCATTTCTATGCTCTCCTCTGCTAAGCTCTTAGAACTCTCCAATAATATGGCTGATCATTTATTGCAAGAGTCATGACTTTATATTTCTCGTTATTATAACAAATTTATTTCACGATAGAAAAGCCTTTTTACTCATTTTCTTGCTGGAACTTTTTCATAAAGTCCGCAAGCTTTTGGCAGTCTTCTATAGAGACAGCGTTGTAAATCGAGGCTCTACATCCGCCAACAGAACGGTGGCCGGCGAGTCCAACCATTTGTTCTTGTTTTGCTTTCTCCACAAAGGATGCAGTGAGTGCATCATCACGCAGGGTAAACGTGACATTCATATGCGAACGGCTGTCAGCACGTGCATGCCCTTTGTAAAAACCGCCACTTTGATCAATCGTATCATACAGAAGCGCTGCTTTTTGTTCATTGCGTTTTTCTGCTGCTTCTACACCGCCCGCCTGTTTCACATGCTCCAGGACAAGGGACAGCATATAAATCGCAAAAGTTGGTGGTGTGTGATAAAGAGAATTGGCTTTGGCATGTGTTGAATATTTTAAAATTTTAGGTGTGCCGCTTTTTTCTTTCTCTAATAAACGTTTGCGCGCGATCACAATCGTGATACCAGAAGGCCCTAGATTTTTTTGTGCCCCGGCATAAATGAAATCAAATGAAGACACGTCTATTTTTTTGCTGAGAATATCACTGGACATGTCGGCAATAAGCGGGAGTGACGTGTTCGGGAACGTTTTCCACTGAGTACCGAAAATGGTATTGTTCGATGTGATGTGCAAGTAAGCACCGTCATTTAAAACGGACGCATCTACATCTGGAATATACGAATAGTTGTCGTCTTCACTTGAGGCAAACACTGATGTTTCACCAAACCCTTTTGCTTCTGACAAGGCTTTCTCTGACCAAGCACCTGTTTGGATGAAATGAGCCGTTTCGCCTTCATGTAAGAAGTTCATCGGAATCATTGCAAATTGAAGACTTGCCCCGCCTTGTAAAAAGAGGACCTCATAATCTTCTGGAATGTCCATCAATTCTACCAAGAGTGCTTTCGCTTTATTGTGGACTTCTTCATACTCACCGCTGCGATGAGAAAGTTCCATCACAGACATCCCGGTTTGTTTAAAATCAACAAGTTCTTCCTGTGCTTTTTGAAGCACTTCTAGCGGCAGCGCCGCCGGACCAGCATTAAAATTCGTCGTTCGCTTCATCACAATCTCTCCCTATTTCTCGCGTTAATGGATCAAAAGATAAAACCATCCTATCACAAATTTGAAGCATTTGGACAAAAAATTTGAATCGTCCTAAATATCTTACGATTCAGAGGATAAGCTCAGAAAAGAGGCGAAAAAAATAAAAACCTCATCAATTAAGATGAGGTAAGGCGCGTATGGATGGCAGAAGAAATGTCTTTTAAATCCTCTGATGTATATTGATCTTGGTGAGATTTCCATACGGCACCAAAGCCGTCGCCTTTGCCATAACGCGGAATAATATGCATATGGTAATGGAACACAGATTGTCCGGCTTTTTCACCGTTGTTGTTCAGAAGGTTTAAACCAATTGGTTCAAATTCTTGTTTGATGGCTCTAGCGATTTTTGGAATCGCTTGGAAGTAATGATTAGACACTTCTGGTGTCATGTCATAAATGTTTTCTTTATGTATTTTCGGGATTACAAGGGTATGTCCTTTTGTTACTTGGCTGATATCAAGAAAAGCCAATACATTCTCGTCTTCATATACTTTTGCACATGGAATGTCTCCATCAATGATCTTGCAAAAAATGCAGTCGCTCACGCCATGTCACTCCTCATTATTTTTCCTTTATCGTATCACAAAAAGAAGCAAAAAAGAAAACAGGACAAGCGAACTCCTTTGGTCGCTCATCCTGCTCCTGCAGAAGAAATGCTGATGCTTTCATTTGATATGCCTTTTGAATTCTCTATTTACTGAAATAAAGAATTCATATGCCTGCTATTTCTGCCGTAAACACCTCATTTGACGTTTTGGTTCGTCGTATACATATTTGTATAGGACACAAAAATCAAGAATCAGTGAAGCAAAACAGAAGCTAAGGTTTTAGATGAAAAACCAATTTGTCATGCGGTCATTGCCTTTAACAAACACCTCATTTACGTATTGGTCATCAAGTTCATTTCTTCTACATACATTATGATGACCAGTATGCCGATGTTTTATTCATGAGTTGTCTATAGGTAAACATTTCAAATTGTCTTTCGTTTTTGGTACTATAAAGGAAAAAAGAAAGAAAGGAACGAACTGATGTCCCTTCTAACTGTAAAAGATGTAACGGGTGGATATACAAAGAATCCCGTTCTGAAAAATATTTCATTTGAATTAGAAAGAAACCAAATCGTTGGTCTCATTGGCTTAAACGGGGCGGGAAAAAGTACAACCATTCGTCATATTATTGGATTAATGAAACCTCATAAAGGGGTCATTGAGCTGAACGGACGAACCCTTCAAGAAGATCAAGAGGCGTATCGTTCACAATTTACGTTTATTCCAGAGACACCTGTCTTATATGAAGAATTAACGTTAAAAGAGCATTTAGAGCTGACAGCGATGGCTTACGGCCTTTCAAAAGAACAATTAGAAGAACGTCTGCCGTCTTTGCTGAAGGAATTCCGAATGGAGAAGCGATTGAAATGGTTCCCTGCTCATTTTTCTAAAGGGATGAAGCAGAAGGTGATGATTATGTGTGCGTTTCTTGTGGAGCCAGAGTTGTATATTATCGATGAGCCGTTTTTAGGGCTTGATCCGCTTGCGATCAACGCACTATTAGAACGTATGAATGCGGCGAAACAAAATGGCGCAAGTGTTCTGATGTCAACGCATATTTTAGCCACAGCGGAACGTTATTGTGATTCCTTTATTATTTTGCATGAAGGGGAAATTAGAGCGAAAGGAACACTGACAGAACTAAGAGAGCAGTTCAACATGAGAGATGCGACACTCGATGATCTTTATTTGGAATTAACAAAGGAAGAAAGCTATGAGTAAAACAACGCAAACCATTTGGAAATCACGATTAGAAGAACACGTACAAGAAACAAGAAAATATTTAAAATATATGTTCAACGATCATCTTGTGATTGTGCTCATTTTTTTCCTTGCAGGCGGGGCGAGCTGGTACAGTAATTGGCTGAAGCATATTCCAGCTCACTTCCCATCCTATTGGGTGATGGCAGTTGTTTTCTCATTGGTACTGACTAGTTCTTACGTGCGAACGTTGATCAAAGAGGCAGATCTTGTGTTTATGCTTCCTTTGGAAGCTAAGATGGACCCTTATTTAAAACAAGCGTTTAACTTTAGCTTCATTTCTCAGTTATTTCCTTTGATTGCCGTGTCCATTATTGCACTTCCGCTATATTCGGCTGTCTCCTCAGGCGATCTGATGCTATATGTGCTCATTTTGGCGCAAATGATCTTAATAAAAGGTCTGAATACAGCAATTCAATGGAGAATCACTTATTTTCAAGGGAAACATGTCAGATGGATTGATGCAGTGATTCGTTTTCTGCTCAATACAATGTTAATGTATACCGTTTTACAAGCAGCTTATGCCATTGCCATTGTTTTTTATCTTTTATATGCTGTCTATCTCATTTATCTAACAAATGCAGTAAAAAAACAGCCCTTTCAATGGGAATTGCATATTTCTGATGAGTTAAAACGAAAACAGCGTTTTTACCGCTTGGCAAACTTATTTACGGATGTCCCTCATCTAAAGAAACAAGTGAAAAGAAGGGCGTATATGGACTGGGTCTTGCAGTTTGTCCCTTATGAACAGAGTAAAGCTTTTTCTTATATGTATGTGAGGGCGTTTTTACGTTCAAATGACTATTTTGGTCTTGTGTTTAGGTTAACGGTCGTGTTTGTGCTCATCCTCTTGTATACGGGTGCAGCAGGCTGGGTGGGTGCATTACTTGTCTTGTTTACGGTCTTTATCACAGGTGTACAGCTTGTCCCGTTAACAAAGCACTTTGCTCATCTGTCGTTACAGGCACTTTATCCTGTGTCTCAGCAAGAAAAAGATCGAAGCTTTTTTGTTCTCGTACGAAATGTACTCATCATCCAGTCAATTGTACTGAGCTCCGCCGTTTTCCCAGCAGGTGGATGGAAGGGAAGCGGACTTGCTCTTCTCATTTCATTGGTATTTGTGCTTGTCCTCTTCAAGCCTTACGTACAAAGCAGATTAAAAAAGATGAGATAAGCATTTTTTACAGCGTGTGTATGATGTCACCAAGGAGGGAATTGGGATGAATGCAGCTGAACGGGAACTGTATGAAGAGGCCATTTTTTTTCAAATGCGTTTTTTAAGAAAACCATCCAAGATCGAGCGGTTTTCAAAAGGCGTTCAGCAGCAAGTGAATCGCCGAATCCCTGCTCGATTTCATCAAGTCATCACAAGTGCGGTGAAAACAATGGTTGAATCCACCGTATCAGGAAGCCATTTTACTTCATTTACAGTCATTGATGAACAATTGTCTATTGTAGAGCGAAATGAGCTGGCAAAGGAAAAGGTGACATATTATCAAAAGGCCGCTGCGATTGAAGGAATTGGCACAGGTGCGGGTGGATTGTTTCTCGGAATGGCGGATTTCCCTCTCCTTTTGAGTATTAAAATGAAATGTCTTTATGAGCTTGCCTGTATATATGGATTTGATTTGTCTCAAAAAGAGGAAAGGCTCTTTTTGCTTTGTATTTTTCAACTCGCCTTTTCAAGCAGTACACACCGTCAAAAAATGATGAAACTCATTGAAGAATGGGAAACAACCCGGGAAGAAATGGATTGGTATAGCTTTCAGCAGGAATATCGAGATTATATTGATCTTGTGAAGCTGTTTCAATTAATGCCTGTGGTCGGTGCCGCTGTTGGCGGGGTGGCAAATCATCAGCTGACAGGACAGCTTGGTGAAGTCGCACGCCATGTGTTTCACTTGAGAGTGTTGAAAGAATCGAAATAGAAAAGCCGCTGCCCAGCAGCGGCTTTTTTTCATTCATCGTAGGAAAGGACGGCATGAGCGATTACCTTTGCTGCGACAGGCATTGCGTTTTCGTTAATATCAAATTTTGGATGGTGGTGTGGATACACATCTTGGCTGTTTTCTGGCATAGCGCCTGTGTAGAAGAAAGTACCAGGAACATGCTGAAGGTAGTAAGCAAAGTCTTCTCCGCCCATTTGGGTTTCGGCTTCTTTTACTTCTGTGACTCCTTCTGTCTGTTTGGCTATTTCTGCTATATATTCAGTTGGTGCAGGGTGATTTTTGACTGCAGGATAGCCTCTTACATATTCATAAGTATAAGAAGCATCGTGCATGTGGCAGACACCTTTCACCACCTGTTCAATTTCACGTTCAATGATATGGCGTGCACTCTCTTCAAAGGAACGTGCAGTACCTGTCAGCACGGCCGAATCTGCAATGACGTTAAAGGCATTTTCAGCGACAAATCCCCCTACAGATACAACCGCAGAATCAATCGGGTTGACTTTACGGGCCACGACCTGCTGAAGATTGGCTACAATTTGTGAACCGATGAGTACGGCATCTTTCGTCAGGTGCGGCTGTGCGCCATGTCCGCCTTTCCCTTGCACTTGAATAGAGAAACGATCGGCGGCTGCCATAAAGTTCCCGCTTTTATAAAGAACAGTGCCGCATGGCTCTGAGGACCAAAGGTGGGTGCCGAAAATGACGTCAACACCGTCTAAACAGCCATCTTCAATCATTGGTTTCGCACCGCCGGGGGCATATTCTTCAGCGTGTTGATGAATGAGGACGATTTTTCCTTTTAATTGATCTCGGTGCTCATGTAAGATCTTCGCTAAGACGAGAAGTGTTGCTGTGTGGCCATCGTGACCGCATGCGTGCATGACGCCAGGTTTTGTTGAACGGTAAGGTACATCCTTTTCATCATGAATGGGAAGTGCATCAAAATCAGCTCTCAGTGCAATGGTCGGTCCAGGGGAAGTTCCTTCAATAAAAGCGAGTACACCATGTCCGCCTACATGTGTGCGTGTTGGGATATGTAATCTGTCATAATATTGAGCGATGTAAGCAGCTGTTTCCTCTTCCTGAAAAGAAAGTTCTGGATTCATATGGAGATAGCGTCTAATTTCAACCATTTCCTCATAATGTTCATCAAGACGTTCATTGATCCTTTTGTGTAAAGTGGATACTGTCATTGATCCGAAAACCTCCTTTAGGCTCTTTTACTGATTGTATGGTAATTGTTAGAATCTTTCAACAGAAGAGGATGTCGAGAATGACAGAAAAGGTCATTTTACATAAAAGTCGAAGGTTAAGTATGAAGCTTGAAAAAGGGGGAGTGGCATTGGGAAGCTGTCCAAATTGTTCAAAAGCATTTTCTTTCGTCGAAAAATTTCATTTATCGCATACGAGAATGATGCTTTGTCCAAGCTGCCGGCATCAAATCAAAGAAACGTTCGTTTCGAAGATGAGCTTTTTGATGATTTGTTTGATTCCACTGTTGGTACTACTTATTCAGATGAAAGGTGCTTCACCTATGCTCAAATGGCCCATCTTATTAGGATGGATCCTGCTGAATTTTTATGTACTTCAGCCAATCATTCATCGGTACGAGCTTAGAGATAAGCGTTGAAAGCCCAGCAGTAGAAGGGCTTTTTTTTATGAAAAAAAGAAGTGCGAAGAGCAGCACTTCCCAGCGTGTAGACAAACCCTCGCATTCTTTGTCAGTCCTGCGTGCTGGTGCTCACGAATGTCAAATTCGCTCCGCTCCAGTACTCGTCCTTCCTAGACTGCAAAGGTTTTCTATCACGCTGAAAAGAAGACAAAGGGCTAAAATCAAGTTCATTTTAGCCCTTTGTCAACAATCTAAGAAGTGCGAAGAGCAGCACTTCCTTAATGGTCTATGACGGCATGATAGGATGTCAGATAGGCAGGACGAGAGAAGATGGAGCCAGTATCCTCGTGCGGCTGAAAGAAGGCTTCTGACTCTTGAAAGTCTTGAAATAAGTCTTCAGATTCCCAAAGGGTCAAAATTAAGTACACTTCTTCATCCTTTTTTGGTCTTAACACACGAAGCGCCTGAAAGCCGCGCTGGTGTTCTGACATATTTGTTTTTTTCTGAAAGGTGGATTCAAAAAGTGCTCTGCTTTCGAGCTTTACAGGGATATGATTCAGCGTGACAAAGCCAGATTGGACGAGCTCACCTTTTGTATAAATCACATCATAGGCATGGGGTGCTTTAAAGACTGTCTCACCCTCCGTTTCATGAAAAAGAGCCGCTTGTTCCTTACCGACCGTATAAAGCAGATTTTCAAGATGATGTTTTTTTGCGATTTTTTGCAAAAAGTCTGCTGTTCCATATGTAATATAGAAATTCATCTAAACCGCCTCCTGCTTGATAGTATAACAAAAGAATGATATATAATTCTTTGGTAGTCAATCCATAAAACATATTATGAAGCAATACATCCCATACTATCCGTATAAAGGAATGAGGTGACCTAATTTGAAGAAAAAGAAGATAATCATTCCATTAGTCATTGCAGGAAGTACAATCGTGCTTTCATTTATTGGCTATCTGACCATTTTATTTTTAGGACATTATGTCATAGACGAAAAGAAGCTCGTTTTTCACGCTTCCTCGAAAATCATTGATCAGAATGGAAAAGAACTCACAAGCATGTATTCAGAAAATCGGGACCCTGTGTCATTAAAAGAGGTCCCAGATAAAGTGGCGAAAGCTTTTGTTGCTGTAGAGGACAAGCGCTTTTATGAGCACCACGGAATTGATGCACAATCGATTTCAAGGGCGGTTTATCGAGATATATTAGCAGGTGGAAAGGTAGAAGGCGGCAGTACCATCACCCAGCAGCTCGCCAAAAATATCTTTCTCACAAATGATAAAACGTTTCTTCGAAAAACAAAAGAAGTCATTATTGCGATCAATTTAGAAAGAGATTATTCAAAGGACAAGCTGCTTGAAATGTATTTGAATCAGCTTTACTTTGGTCATGGCGTCTATGGGATCCAAGCAGCGGCCAATTACTATTTTAGTAAAGATGTAAAAGATCTCACTGTCAGTGAAGGAGCTACACTTGCTGCCATGCCAAAGGCACCTTCAACGTATTCCCCTGTTCTACACCCAGATAAAAATAAACAAAGACGGGATACCATCCTGAATTTAATGAATGAACAAGGATATTTGTCTTCTACAGAAACAGTTGAAGCAAAAGGAAGAACACTTGGTATTCATTTAAAAAAGAAATCAGAAACCCCTTGGGTGGACAGTTATGTAGATCTCATGATTAAAGAAGCAGAATCACAGTATTCGATTTCGCATGAACAATTGCTTCAAGGCGGCTATACTATTACCGTACCAATCGATATGAATTTGCAAAAAGTTGCCTATGATGCGATGAAAAACAATCGTTATTTCCCGGGAAAAAGCGGGTCACCTGAAGGCAGCGCTGTGTTTATTGACAACGCATCTGGTGGTGTAAAAGCAGCAATAGGCGGACGAGAATATCAGGCAAGAGGCTATAACAGAGTCACAGCTGTTAGACAGCCTGGTTCTGTCTTTAAGCCGATCGCAGTATATGGTCCAGCGATGCAGGAGAAAAAATTCAGACCGTATTCACTGCTTGAGGACAAGGAAAAAAGCTATGACGGCTATTCTCCAAAGAACTACGATGGACAGTACGAAGGCAGGGTCACGATGGTAGAGGCTCTCATGAAAAGTAAAAATACATCTGCCGTATGGACGTTAAGCCAGCTTGGCATCGATACGTCTAAATCCTATCTTGAGAAAATGGGAATGGATATTTCGGATAAAGGACTTGCCATAGCGCTTGGCGGTTTAGAAAAAGGGGTTTCTCCGTTGCAGATAGCTGGAGCATTTCATACATTTGCAAATGAAGGCGTCTATAAAAAGCCGTTCTTCATTCAGAAAATCACGAATGATGATGGTGAAACCGTTGAAAAAAATCGAAACAAAGAAGAACGAGTGTTTAGCGTACAAAATGCTTGGAATATGACAAGAATGCTTCAACAGGTCGTCAAAGGCGGAACCGCTCAGAGCGGATCATACGCTGGAGATTTGGCTGGTAAAACAGGCACAACTACGTATTCCGGTGTCAAAGGGGCAACGAAAGATGCTTGGTTTGCTGGCTACACGCCTAGTACAACAGGGGCAATCTGGATGGGGTATGACAAAACGGATAACAGTCATTATTTAACTGGCGGCAGTCAGTATCCAGTGCAGTTAATGAAAGATATTTTAACGACAGCCCAAATAACCAATGAAACATTCCAAAAACCAGAGGGAATTAAAGAACTTCAATCGCCAATCCATTTAGAAGGACTGTCAGGCTTTGAAGCACGTTATGCATTTAAAATCAAAGGGCTCTTTACATTGGAGCTGTCATGGGATGAACAGGAAGACAAACGCGTTGAATATCGTATTTATGAAAAGAGAAATGGAAGCGAGACCCTGATCGATTCTGTAACAGGAACAAACAGCTACACAATGCCGTATGCAAATGTGTTTTCAGATGCGCAGTATAAGGTTGTTCCATACAATACTCAAACACAAGAAGAAGGCGAAGGTAGTGCTTATATCAAGCCAGAGGCTTTTGGACGTTAATATTCGGCGATTTTTTGAACATTGAGCCGCTTTAGTATACCGAGCCCTGAAAAAGCGGTATAGTAAAAGCAGTGTTTGAGCCTTATACAAAGAGAGTGTGAGGCGAAAGGTGGAATGAAAGGTAATGGGAAAAACGAAGGCTTTTAATGACACGTTCTTAAAGGCGTGCAAAGGGGAAAAAACAGACCATGTACCAGTTTGGTATATGAGACAGGCAGGACGCTCGCAGCCTGAATATCGTGCCCTTAAAGAAAAATACGGGCTATTTGAAATTACGCATCAGCCAGAGCTATGTGCTTACGTAACAAGACTTCCTGTAGAACAATATGGTGTAGATGCCGCTATTTTATATAAAGATATTATGACTCCGCTTCCAGCTATTGGTGTGGATGTTGAAATTAAAAATGGAATTGGACCAGTGATTGACTCGCCTATTCGGACAAAGGCAGATATCCAGCGTCTTGGAGAGCTTCATCCTGAAGAAGACCTGCCGTATGTGCTTGATACGATCAAGCTGTTAACAGAGGAGCAGTTGAATGTTCCGCTGATTGGTTTCGCAGGTGCACCTTTTACGATGGCAAGCTATATGATCGAAGGCGGTCCATCTAAAAATTATCATAAAACAAAGGCGCTCATGTACAGTGAGCCAGAGACATGGATGCTTTTGATGAATAAATTAGCCGATATGACGATCACATACATACGCGCTCAGGTAAAAGCAGGCGTCCGAGCATTTCAAATCTTCGACTCTTGGGTTGGCGCTTTAAATGCAGCAGATTACCGGACCTTCATTAAGCCTGTCATGCAGCGTATTTTCACAGAGCTGAAGTCTGAAAACGTACCAATGATTATGTATGGTGTCGGTGCGAGCCATCTGGCGAAAGATTGGCATGACTTGCCGCTTGATGTCGTTGGACTGGATTGGCGTATGAGTATAGACGAAGCGCGAAAAGAAGGCTTAACAAAAACGTTACAAGGAAACCTTGATCCAACGATTTTACTTTCTCCTTGGGAAGTGATTGAAGAAAGAGCAGCAGCGATTTTAGATCAAGGGATGAAATCAGATCAATTCATCTTTAACTTAGGTCACGGGGTATTTCCTGATGTCTCACCAGACACGTTAAAGAAGCTGACTGATTTTATTCACGATTATTCAGCTAAACATAAAAAGACATCCATCTAAATGATTTCAAATGATCTGAAGGAGTGTTGGTTGTGGAGAAAAAGAAAATGGGGCTACTTGTCATGGCATATGGCACCCCATATAAAGAAGAAGACATTGAACGTTACTATACACATATCCGTAGAGGCAGAAAGCCAGAGCCGGAGATGCTGCAAGATTTAAAGGACCGCTACAAGGCAATTGGCGGCATTTCTCCTTTATCCAAAATTACAGAACAGCAGGCAAATGGTTTGTGTGAACATTTGAATGAGATCCAAGACGAGATTGAATTTCATGTATACATTGGGTTAAAACATATTGAGCCTTTCATTGAAGATGCAGTCGCTGACATGCACCGAGATGGCATCACAGAAGCGGTGAGTATTGTCCTTGCACCGCACTTCTCCACATTTAGTGTGAAATCGTATAACAAACGTGCACAAGATGAAGCAGAAAAGCTTGGCCATCTGAACATTACTTCTGTTGAAAGCTGGTACGATGAACCGAAGTTTGTGGACTATTGGGTGAAACAAGTGAAAGAGACGTATGCATCCATGAGTCAGGAAGAAAGAGATTCAGCAGTGCTGATTGTGTCTGCACACAGTCTTCCTGAAAAAATTATTGCAGCAGGGGACCCATACCCTGAACAGCTTGCACAATCTGCAAAAATGATTGCTGAAGGTGCAGGAATTGAGCATTATGAAATTGGCTGGCAAAGTGAAGGCAATACGCCTGATCCGTGGCTTGGACCAGACGTACAGGATCTCACGCGTGACCTATTTGAGCAAAAAGGCTATAAAACTTTTGTATACGTGCCTGTTGGATTTGTCGCTGATCACCTTGAAGTGTTATACGACAATGATTATGAATGTAAAGTCGTCACGGATGAAATTGGTGCAGCCTACTATCGTCCAGAAATGCCAAATGCGAAACCAGCATTTATTGATGCACTGGCAACAGTCGTATTAAAGAAGCTTAATGAAAGCAAGTAATCATATAAAAGAAGGCGATCCTATGCATGACAATCAAAAACACCTTGTCATCATTGGCGGTGGCATCACGGGTTTGGCCGCCGCCTTCTATTTGGAAAAGGAAATTGAAGAAAAAGGCCTTCCTCTCCAAATATCTCTTATTGAAGCGAGTCCTAGGCTAGGTGGAAAAATTCAAACATTATATAAAGACGGTTATATCATTGAACGTGGACCCGATTCATTTTTAGAAAGAAAGGTCAGTGGACCCCAGCTGGCAAAAGATGTTGGGCTATCTGATCAGCTCGTCAATAATGAAACAGGGCAAGCGTATGTATTAGTCAATGAAACCCTTCATCCGATGCCAAAGGGCGCTGTCATGGGCATTCCAACTCAAATCAGTCCTTTCATTACAACTGGGCTTTTTTCAGTTGCCGGAAAAGCACGTGCAGCGATGGATTTCGTTTTGCCAAAAAGCAAACAGACAGAAGATCAATCTCTTGGGGAATTTTTTAGAAGACGTGTGGGTGATGAAGTGGTGGAGAATTTAATTGAACCGCTACTATCAGGCATTTATGCTGGTGACATTGATCGCCTGAGCTTAATGTCTACCTTCCCGCAGTTCTATCAAACAGAACAGAAGCATCGTAGTTTGATTCTTGGGATGAAAAAATCACAGCAGCATGCAAAAGCGCAACAAGTGACAGCGAAAAAGCAAGGACAGTTCCAGACAATCAATCAAGGGCTGCAAGCACTTGTTGAAGCGGTCGAAAGTAAACTCAAGCTGACGAAGATTTACAAAGGGACAAAAGTGACCCAGATCGAAAAAGCCGAGGGAGGCTATGGCGTTCAATTAGACAGCGGTCAAACGCTTTTTGCAGATTCTGCCATTGTGACAACTCCTCACCAATCGATCTATTCCATGTTTCCAAAAGAAGCAGGGCTTGAGTACTTGCATGACATGACATCGACTTCTGTTGCAACAGTTGCACTCGGATTTAAAGAAGAGGATGTTCACAATGAATATGATGGTACTGGTTTTGTCATCTCAAGAAATAGTGATTTCTCCATTACAGCATGTACGTGGACAAATAAGAAATGGCCTCACACTGCACCTAAAGGAAAAACATTGCTCCGTGCATACGTCGGGAAAGCTGGCGATGAATCAATTGTCGAACAGTCTGATCATCAAATCGTGAGCATCGTGCTGGAGGATTTGAAGAAAATCATGGATATTAAAGCAGATCCAGAGCTGACGACAGTGACTCGCTGGAAAACAAGCATGCCGCAATATCATGTGGGTCATCAAAAACAGATTTCGACGATGAGAGAAACGTTTAAGCAATCATATCCTGGTATTTATATCACGGGTGCTGCATTTGAAGGTGTTGGGATTCCTGATTGTATTGATCAAGGAAAAGCTGCCATCTCAGAAGCTGTATCTTATCTATTTTCATAAAAAACAAACTCCCTTTTCTGTCATGGAAAGGGAGTTTTTCATGTTCGTATGTTTAGAAAAGAGTGGTGAATAATAAAATTGAACAAAGTTGTTGCATCTGACGAAAAAGATGTGGTATATTACTTTCTGTACTTAATGACCGAAACGTTCAAATAGTCATTTTGGGAGTGAGATCATGAGTGTTGATAGGAGACAAATGATTTTAGATGGAGCAACAAAGGCATTTACCCAGTTCGGGTATAAAGCCACGACAATGGACCTTGTAGCAAAGCTTGCCAACGTCGGAAAAGGAACGATTTATACCTTTTTTAAAAACAAAGAAGAGCTGTTCGATGAAATTTTCACATCACTGTTAATGGAGATGAAGAAAATTGCAGATGAAGCAATAGATGAGAAGAATAGTTTCTCTGAAAACCTTCACTTAGCACTCTTTGCAATATTAGAATTTCGAAAAAACCACCAGCTTACAATTAAAATCTTTCAGGAAAATGCGGAGCTTGGCACATCAGCAGTGAAAGAAATGATTGAAAAAATGGAGCAGATGATCATTCGCTATATTAAAACAAAAGTAAAAGAAGCGATTGAAAAAGGCGACATTAAGCCCTGTGATCCTGAATTGACGGCATTTGTGATGGTGAAACTATATATTGCACTTATTTTTGACTGGGAAAAGCGATATGAGCCTTTAACAAAAGAAGAGGTCGCTGAATCGCTCGAGCTTTATGTACTAAAAGGACTGTCTGCAACAACATAATTTTTTTTAAGTTCAAATGACCGAATTCTTAATTTAGTCATTCATCAATGGGAGGAAAACAGCAATGAATGTAATTCGGAATCAATGGAAAGACATTGTGACGAGCAAAAAACTACTGATCCCGATTTTAGCTGTCTTATTTATTCCACTGATTTATAGTGGTGTATTTTTAAAAGCTTACTGGGATCCATATGGTACAGTTGATCAATTACCTGTAGCGGTTGTCAACTTGGATGAAGGCAGTCATTATGACGGCAAAACCCTTCAAGTGGGCGATGATTTAGTGAAGGAATTGAAGAAAAACGATAGTTTTAAATGGCATTTTGTTGATAGTGAAGAAAAGGCCATCAAAGGGTTAAATAACGAAGACTATTATCTCGTCGTCGAGATTCCGAAAGATTTCTCGAAAAATGCGAGTACAGTACTAGACAAACATCCGAAAAAATCGAATCTGAAATATTATACGAATCCAGGCGCAAACTATGCTGCGTCTCAAATTGCGAATAACGCCATTATCAAATTAAAAGATTCGGTTTCAAAGGAAGTCACAGAAAATTATGCAGAGGTCATCTTTGATAACTTCAAAACGATTGCAAAAGGATTAGATCAAGCAAGCGATGGAGCGAAGAAAATTGATGACGGAACAAAAAGCGCAAAAGACGGTAGCCAAAAGTTAAAAGACAATCTGGCGAAATTGGCAGAAGGAACGTTAACGTATAGCGAAGGTGTTCATCAGTTTGCAGGAAAAATGGGTGAACTGAACACTGGAATTCAATCTCTTGATAGCGGTCTTGGTCAGCTCTTAACAGGCTATCAAACGATTGATCAGAAATTTGGTGAACTTGGCACAGGAATTGATACATTGACCGAAGGGTTAAACACAAGCCGTGAAGGACATGAGCAGCTTTCTTCTAAAATGCCGCAATTCACAGCAGGCATTGAGCAGCTGAACAATAAAGCACAGTCATTTTCAGAAAAAATCGCTGCTGTGGAGAAAGTATTGTCTTCACCTGAATTAGCGAATCTTGAAAAGATGGCGCCTAAGATTGATCAGGTGAAAAAAGATGCAAAAACGTTTAGTACCAAACTTGCTTCTTTAAAAGAAGCATTATCTAATCGAGATGCAAAAGTAAAAAGTATTATTCAAAACAGCTCGATGACAGATGAAGAGAAAAAGGCGGCAATGGATCAACTAGACAGTCTTCCTACAATCGAACTGCCTGATTTGTCTGGGCTTGAGCAAAGTTTAGCGGCGCTGCAGGAACTGCCTGACGCAAGTGAAGTTCAGTCTGCGGTTGCATCTGCAAAAGCACAGCTACAGCAAGTCAAGCAGCTGCCAGAGAAAACAGAACAGCTGTATACATCAACAGTCGCCATACAAAATGCGATTGATCAAATGACATCCGGTACGAATAAATTGTATCAAGGTGCACTGAAGCTTCAAACGGGTCAAGGGAAATTACAAGATGGCCTGCAAACAGCAAATGGAAAGCTTGATACAGCGAAAAGTGGTGCGGATAAACTGGCAAACGGATCAAGCCAGCTTAGTGCAGCATTGAATAAACTAGAAAGTGGATCAGCGAGTATCCAAAGCAACTCATCTAAACTGGCTGAAGGGTCAAAATCCCTTGATAAAGGATTAGGTGACTTAAAAAGTGGAACTGGAAAGCTTTCTGATAAGCTAAAAAGCGCTGCAGATGAAACAGGAGAGATTGATGCGGGGCAGGACAATTACAATATGATTGCAAGCCCAGTCAAAACAGAGAATGATACAGCGAAAAAAATTGATAACTATGGAACAGGGCTCACACCATATATTTTATCAATGGGACTCTTTGTTGGAGCTCTTATGCTAACTGTTGTATTCCCAATGAAAGATCCTGCTGGACGCCCTAGAAATGCGTTTGAATGGTTTGTCAGCAAATATAGTGTGCTTCTCTTAGTCGGTATCTTGCAGGCAGTGATTGCAAGCTCCATGCTGATCTTTGGACTTGGACTTGAAGTGGAAAGCCTCTGGCGCTTCTATCTCTTTGCAATCATCGTCAGTCTGACATTCCTAGCGATCATTCAGCTTCTTGCGACGACGATGGGGAATCCAGGACGCTTCATTGCCGTCATTATCTTGGTTCTTCAGCTTGCAGCAAGTGCGGGTACATTCCCGCTTGAGCTTGTACCAAAATTCTTCCAAGTCATTCACAGTCTGCTTCCAATGACGTATACCATCAACGGATTTAGAACGATCATTGCAAGCGGTGATAACAGTTATTTATGGCACCAAGCAGCGATTCTTGGAACAGTAGCCATCATCATGATGGCTGCAACAACAGCATACTTTGCTTGGAACATAAGAAAAATGAAACAAGAAGAAGCATAATCAAAAAAACCTTTCTCTTTCATGAGAAAGGTTTTTCATTTCAGATTGTTGACAAAGGGATAAAATGAACTTTATTTTATCCCTTTGTCTTCTTTTCAGCTCAGCGTGATAGAAAAACTTTGAATACTAGGAAGGACGAGTACTGGCGCGGAGCGAATTTGATATTCGTGAACACCAGCACGCAGGACTGACACCGAATGCGAGGGTTTGTCTACACGTTGAAACCTTTCTCTTTCATAAGAAAGGTTTTTTTCTATTAGAAATTAGACATCAGGAACCCGAAGCGATATATTTTAAGAAGGATGCTGAAAAAAGGCATGCTTGGAAAGAATTTCTTTTAGATGAAGGAGGATATGCCGAATGACAACGGAAGTAAATGAAACGGTTCAGCTTATTCAAAAGCTTGTGTCAATCCCAAGTCCATCAGGAAATACTGAGAAAGTGATTGGCTTTGTCGAACGTTTTTTACAAGATTTAAATATTGAAACGAAGCGAAATCGAAAAGGCGGATTAATTGCCACCCTAAAAGGAACAGATGACAAGGAACACCGCATGTTGACAGCACATGTCGATACGCTCGGTGCGATGGTCAAAGAAATTAAATCAAATGGTCGGCTGCGTCTTGCACTCATTGGAGGCTTTCAATATAACTCGATAGAAGGCGAGTATTGTGAAATTGAAACAGTAACAGGCCGTACATACACAGGTACCATTCTGATGCATCAAACGTCCGTTCACGTATATGAGGATGCTGGAAAAGCGAAGCGAAATCAAGAAAATATGGAGATTCGCTTAGATGAAAAAGTGAAAAATGCAGACGATGTGCAAGCACTCGGCATTCAAGTAGGAGACTTTATCTCATTTGATCCTAGAGTGGAAGTGACATCTTCAGGTTTTATTAAATCAAGACACCTTGATGATAAGGCAAGTGTGGCGTTGTTGCTGAGATTGATTCACCGCATTCAAACAGAGAACATCACATTGCCGCATACGACACATTTCTTAATTTCAAATAATGAAGAAATCGGATACGGTGGGAACTCGAATATCCCGGAAGAAACGGTGGAATATTTGGCTGTTGATATGGGAGCCATCGGTGACGGTCAATCAACTGATGAATACAGTGTGTCAATATGTGTGAAGGATTCTAGCGGTCCTTATCACTATGGTCTGCGCAAACATTTAGCCGCATTAGCTGAGGCAAATAAGATCGATTACCGCCTTGATATATACCCTTATTATGGTTCAGATGCGTCAGCAGCGATTCGAGCAGGGCATGATATCATTCATGGACTGATTGGACCTGGCATTGACTCTTCGCATGCCTTTGAAAGAACCCATGAAGACTCATTGATTCATACGGCCAATCTTCTGTACCACTATGTTCAAAGCAAATTAATCACAGTATAAAAAAAGAACCCCGATCGCGGGGTTCTTTTTGATTAGCTTGAAAGTTGTGTTGGCTCAGGTACATCTTGTCCAGTCATCACGCGGTGTCCTTTTTCAGGGTCATATTGCCCTTCCCATTTAGACATCACGACAGCTGCAAGTGCATTACCAGTTAAGTTGACAACGGTTCTTGCCATATCCATGATACGATCAACACCTGCAATAAAGGCTAGACCTTCAGCAGGAACACCGATCGTTCCAAGTGTTGCAAGTAATACAACAAAGGATGTACCAGGAACGGCAGCCATTCCTTTTGATGTCACCATCAATACAAGGATTAGTGTGAGCTGCTGTACGATCGTGAGGTCAATGCCATATACCTGCGCTAAGAAAAGCGCCGCAATGGCTTGATACAAGACGGAGCCGTCTAGATTAAACGTATAACCAATTGGGATAACAAAAGAAACAATTCCTTTTGGACACCCGATGCGCTCCATTTTATCCATGACTCTCGGTAAAACTGTTTCAGAGCTGGATGTACTAAAGGCGAGAAGCATTTCGTCTTTCATGTAAGCAAGAAATCTGAAAATATTGACGCCAATCATCTTTCCAATAATTCCGAATACAACGATAAGGAAGAGAGCGAGCGCAAAATAAACAAGACCTACGAGCTTACCTAATGAAACAAGAGATTCAAGACCAAATTTTGATACTGTCACACCAATGAGCGCGAACACACCAAATGGTGCAGCTTTCATCACAACATTGACGACATGGAACATCGCATGTGACACACCTTCAAAGAAGGCGAGCACTGGTTTGCCGCGTTCACCAATCGCTGAAACGCCAAGTGCGAATAATACAGTGAAGAAAATAATCGCAAGCAAATCACCTTCCGCCAATGATTGGAAGAAGTTCGTCGGAACGATATGAAGGAACGTATCAGCAACTGATTTACTGCTTTGTTCTTTTTCCGTTTCAACATACTGGCTAATATCCTGTTTTTCTGTATGTCCAAAGTCAACGCCTGCACCTGGTTGAACAAAGTTCGCAAGCACAAGACCAAGGATGATCGCAAACGTTGTGATAATTTCAAAATAAAGAATGGTTCTAAAACCAAGCTTCCCTACTTTTTTACCATCACCCGCACCTGCAACACCTAAAATTAAGCTAGATACGACAATCGGAATGACAATCATCTTAATGAGTCGTAAGAAGAAGTCTCCAATTGGTTTTAAATATGTCTCAACACCAGGGTTACCGAAAAAGATCGCACCAACCACGACACCGAGAATAAGACCGATTAGGATTTGAGTAGCTAATCCAAATTTTAATTTTTTCATAGATTTCCTCCCTAACATATTCATTAAAGGAATATTCCCATTATATTAAGTTTTAATATATGAATTAAAGTATAACTAAAATTAAAGAGGTTCGTCCACGATTAAATTATATTAAGAAAATACAAAATTATTTGAAAAAATGGACACTTCGAACCCCCTTCGTTGTTTTAAGTCAATAAAAAGTGCCTTCCGAACTAAAAGTCATCATATGAAAATACTAAAAAACCCTTCTGTACCAAGGGTTTTACCTTTTTACCTATTTTTCAGAAAAAATAAAAAGCACTTTTGACTCCAACTGACGGAGGAGGAAAAAAGTGCTTTTTTATTCTATTTATTTCCTTATTTAAGATAACTTACTTGTGAGCATTCCTCACATTCATTACCGTAACACTCGTGCTGTTCCATTAAATCATTTCCACATTTTGTGCATTTTTTTGAAGGCAAATTTCTAAAAAACTCAGTGATTTTTCCTAGCATTTGTCATCCTCCAATACGTTTAATTGTTATCATTGTATTATAACAGATTGATAATTGTCAATCTGTTTTGTAACAATAGGCAAGAAGAATGCTTTTTTTATGAAAAATGGGTATATTGTAAGAAGGGGATTTTTTGAAAAGGAGGAAATATGACGATGAAATTAACCGTGATTGGCTGCTACGGAGGATTTCCAGCAGCTGGTGAAGCCACATCAGGTTATCTTTTTGAATCAGATGGTTTTCGTCTGCTTGTCGACTGCGGGAGCGGAGTTCTGTCAAAGCTTCAGCAATACATTGATATAGAAGAACTAGATGCTGTACTCCTTTCTCATTATCATCACGATCATATTGCAGATATCGGACCTCTCCAATATGCCAAGCTAGTGGGTTATCATTTAGGAAAAAGCAGTGGTCCGCTGACGATCTACGGACACACCGGGGATCAAGAAGCATTTCAGCGGCTCTCTGATGATGTACATACAAAGACAACACCTTATCAGCCGGAAGAGGGCATTCAAATCGGACCATTTCAAATTGATTTTTTGAAAACGGTTCATCCGGCAGAATGCTATGCGATGAGAATTCAGGCAAATGAGGCTGTGGTGGTGTATACAGCTGACTCAAGCTATCAAGATGCATTTATCCCTTTTAGCAAGGATGCAGACTTACTTATTGCCGAAAGCAACTTTTACGCCGGACAAGATGGATCGGGTGCAGGACATATGAACAGTACTGAAGTAGGGAAGCTGGCAAGTGAAGCAAATGTTGGAGAGCTCATCATCACCCATCTCCCTCATTTCGGTCGGCATAAAGACCTAGTCAATGAAGCACAGGCGTTATATACTGGCAATATACAGCTTGCCCAATCAGGGCTTAGATGGAACAAGGAAGGAAGATAGAGATGCTGTTTATCGATAACGAGCAACATTATGACCCAATGATTAATTTAGCCATTGAAGAGTATTGCTTAAAATATTTAGATCCAGAAGAAACGTATTTGCTGTTTTACATCAACCAGCCGTCCATTATTATTGGAAAAAACCAAAATACAATAGAAGAAATCAATACAAAATATGTGGAAGACAATGGCATCAAAGTCGTTCGCAGGTTATCTGGCGGTGGTGCAGTTTACCATGACAAAGGAAACTTGAACTTCAGTTTTATTACAAAAGACGATGGGGACAGCTTTCATAACTTTAAAAAATTCACCGAGCCAGTCATCAAAGCGCTTGAAAAGCTTGGCGTCAAAGCGGAATTAAGCGGCAGAAATGACATCATGGCAGATGGGCGTAAAATCTCGGGGAATGCTCAATTTGCTACACGAGGACGTATCTTCAGTCATGGCACCCTATTATTTGATTCAGAAATCGAACATGTTGTCTCGGCATTAAATGTGAAGAAAGAAAAGATCGAATCAAAAGGGATTAAATCCATTAGAAGCAGGGTCGCCAACATTAGTGAACTGATGGATCAAAAAATGACAACAGAAGAATTTAGAAAAATTCTTTTAAGCTATATTTTTGACACGAACGGAGACGTGCCTGAGTATCAGCTGACAGAAAAAGATTGGGAGAAGATTCATGAGATTTCTCGTGATCGATACCAAAAATGGGAATGGAACTACGGCCGTTCACCTAAGTTTAACTTGCAGCACTCTAAGCGTTTTCCAGCTGGATCGATTGATCTTCGATTAGAAGTGAAAAAAGGCATCATTCAAGACTGCAAAATTTTTGGTGACTTCTTCGGTGTAGGGGATATTGCTGATATTGAGAAACGACTCATTGGGCAGCAATATGATCGCAAAACCATTAGTGATGTATTAGAAGACATGGATATGCGCCATTATTTTGGTAACGTATCAAAAGAAGATTTTCTGGATTTGATTTATTAAGCAAGGACAGGCACGGCTAGAGATAGCGGTGCTTTTTCTAATGAAAGGGATGAAAGCGGTTTACATTTGATCTTGTGAATTTTTTCGATTGTCTATTATAATAGAAAGGAGGAATGTTTGGTCATAAAATGAATGGCTATTCATTCATTGATGAAGTATAAGGGGTGGGAGAATGGATTTGATCAAAAATCTTGAGCAGACTGCGATGACCAAGGGAGAGAACGTCGCACTGATCTTTGAAGGGAACAAGTGGACCTATCAAGAACTGATGACAAGTATCGAACGTTTTGCAGATGGTTTAGTGAGCGAAGGGTTTCAAGCGGGAGATCATATCGCGCTGATTTTAGGAAATTCACCGCATTTTGTGATTTCATTTTTTGGTGCATTAAAGGCAGGGCTTGTTGTTGTACCTGTCAATCCAACATATACGCCAAGTGAAATCGGCTACATGCTGGTCACTGGTGATGTAAAAGGGATTGTTGCACCGGATCAGCTTCTGCCGATATACGAGCAGGTGTATGAACAGCTTCCAGCGATTGAACGAGTCATTATTTGTGCTCAAAATGAATCTGCGTGCAGGTCAAGTTTAAAAGAAGTATCTGATCGTCTTGTTTTCTTCGGAAAGCTTGTATCTGGAGGTGCACCAGAAGCTGAGCATCCTTCCATACAACCTGACGATACGGCTGTTATTTTATTTACATCTGGCACAACAGGAAAACCAAAAGGGGCAATGCTCACTCATGTTAACCTTTATTCAAATGCAAGAGACATTGCGGAGTACCTGTCAATTGATGAGAAGGACAAGGTGATTGCTGCTTTGCCGATGTTCCATGTGTTTTGTTTGACCGTCTGTATGAATGCCCCCTTGATTCATGGAGCGACCATCTATGTCCTGCCGCATTTCAGCCCATCAGAGCTTTTACGAATGATGGAGAAAGAAAAACCAACGTTATTTGTTGGTGTTCCAACCATGTATAACTATTTATACCGCCAGGACGGTCATGAGGAAGCGATGAAGTCGGTGAGGATTTGTATATCAGGCGGTGCGTCCATGCCTGTTGCTTTACTTCACGGTTTTGAAGAAAAGTTCGGTGTCACGGTGCTAGAGGGTTACGGATTATCAGAGGCTTCCCCAGTGACGGCATTCAATCCCCTTGATGGAAAAAGAAAACCAGGCTCGGTCGGCACTGATATTATGAATGTGAAAAATAAGATCGTGAATGAACTTGGAGAGGAAGTTGGACCAAACGAAGTCGGAGAACTGATCGCAAAAGGGCCAAACATTATGAAAGGCTATTATCAAATGCCAGAAGACACAGAGGCGGCACTGAAAGATGGCTGGCTGTACACAGGAGATTTGGCGAGAAGAGATGAAGACGGATATATTTATATCGTCGATCGAAAAAAGGACATGATTCTCGTTGGCGGGTATAATGTCTATCCAAGAGAAGTAGAAGAAGTACTTTATCAACATCAAGCTGTAGCAGAAGCCGTTGTCATCGGTGTGCCCGATCCAAACACAGGAGAGGCTGTTGTCTGTTACATTTCCCCTAAGAAACATGCTCACATCAATCAAGAAGACATCATCACACATTGTTCACGCTATTTGGCGAAATATAAGCAGCCCCAAACGATCCATTTCATTGATGATATTCCAAAAAACACGACTGGTAAAATTTTAAGAAGAGCGCTAAAGGATAAGTACCAAGCAGAAACAAGTAAATAAAAAAAGAGTCTCTTCTTATGAAGAGGCTCCTTTTTGAATCGCTTCTTGTACCTGTTTTCGAAAGGAATTTGACTGTTTTTGATTTAATTCATAATAGGTGCCGTTTACTAAAAAAACAACTTGAGAGCGGTTGGTCCATAGCTGAAAAGAAGTACCATTTGTCCGTCCGAACATGACCTTGGCGATATAATCTGGCTTTTTTACATTCTTTTTGAGATGGCTGCTTGTTTGTTTCCCTTTGTTTAATTGTTCAATTAGATCCTCAGTTGTATCTTTATCATCTATTTCATAAGAAATGGACTGGTTCGTCGGTGAAAGCAATAATTTCTCTGCTCGATTTTCATCGAAGATGTCACTTGTCCGGCTGAACACATAAAAGAAGGTAATCAGTAAAAGCCCAAAGATCACAATTCCTGCAAGGATTTTCTTCATGATGAACCTCCAACTCACTTTTTTATGGTTAGTTTCTCCGATTTTTGAACAGCATAATCATTTTTTTCACTCAAGCTTTTTCAGATAGGGCATGCTATGATGGAGCCACATGAGACAGGTTCTAAACAAAAACGTGCGTGATTACAATAGAGAGAGAAATGGAAAGGAGGCTGACCAGTGCGAGTACGCAAATGGGTAGCTCTTGCAACGGTAGCATACATATTGTACGGTCTTTTTATTTATTCTTACTTATTTCTAATGGGGGATTCATCTGTCCCTGACAGTGTGAAAGGGACAAGTGCAGACCCGCATACATTTATGACAAGCCATGAGCTTGTGATTAGTGGAAGTTACTCGAACATTCGTAACCTGTTGTACTTTATGACAATTCCTTTAGATTGGTATGTCTTTTTCCTTTTGCTCATTTCAGGGTTTTCAAGGAAATTAGCAGATTGGAGCTTGGCAGCAGCTCGTTTTCATCTTTTGAGCAAACTTGTGTATGTGTTTGTGCTGTCACTTTTGACGATGCTGATCACATTGCCGGTCAAGTGGGTGAGCTACCAGTTGTCCTTGCACTACGGTGTTTCAGCACAAAGCACGGCAAGTTGGCTAAAAGACCAAACGCTTGATTTTTGGATTCAATATCCACTGCTTGTTCTATGCGCGATTGTGTTCTTTTGGCTCATTCAAAAGAAAAGGAAATATTGGTGGCTGTATGCTTGGTGTTTAACCGTTCCAGTTACACTATTTCTCTTCTTTATACAGCCGGTCGTTATTGATCCACTCTACAATGATTTTTACCCATTGAAGGATCAAGCGCTTGAGAAAAAGATATTAACTCTTGCAGAGAAAGCGCACATTCCAGCAGATCATGTATATGAAGTCAACATGTCAGAGAAAACAAACACGATGAATGCTTACGTCACAGGAATTGGTGAAAATAAGCGTATTGTTTTGTGGGATACGACACTTCAAAAGCTGAAAGACCGTGAAATCTTATTTATCATGGCGCATGAGATGGGACATTACGTGATGAAGCATGTATATATTGGTTTAGCAGGATATTTAGTGTTGTCTCTGGTTGGATTTTTTGCCATTGATCGTCTTTATTTTTCCCTTTACCAAAAAGGCGCTTCTCCATTTCGTCTGAAGGCACCACATGACGTTGCTGCTCTTCCGCTTCTTTTAATCATTGTATCTATGCTGTCATTTGCTGCTTCTCCTTTTACAAATGCTGTGTCAAGGCATCAAGAACGTGCAGCTGATGAATACGCCGTGAACTTGACGAAAGATGGAGAGGCGGGGGTAACATCATTTCAAAAGCTTGCAAAATCAGGGCTTTCCCAAGTCAATCCGCCACTTTTAGTGAAAATATTCCGCTATGGACACCCGACGATGATGGAGAGAATCATCGATATGGAAAAAGCGGCGAAAAAAGAGGAAACATCGAAAAAGCAATAAATAAAAAATCCGGCTCAGTTCGCCGGATTTTTTTGTCACACTTATTTTAGTTAGAAGCTGCTTGAACGTTAATCAATCCTTTTCCGTAATAGAACGAATTACCAAGCGGTGTTGCCGTATTTTCTAAGCGCTGACGAACCTGAGACGTTGATAGATTCGGATACTTAGAAAGGATAAGCGCTGCTGCTCCTGCTACATGAGGAGATGCCATCGATGTTCCCGTATAAGATGTATATCCACTGCTTGGTACTGTACTTAAAATCGATGTACCAGGTGCAGAAACATCTAATTCAGGACCTGCGCTAGAGGACGAGTTTCTGACATTGTTGCTGTTCACGTTGGCAACAGCAATGGTTGAGTCGTATTTAGCAGGATAGCCAACGGTGCTAGTAGAGCCAGTGGAACCTGAATTCCCTGCTGCGGCAACGACAACTACTCCGCGATTATTCGCTGTGTCTACAGCATTTTTAAGCGCTGTGGAGCCGTTTGGTCCGCCTAAGCTCATATTGATGACATCCATGTTATTGGCAACAGCCCATTCAATACCACTGATAATCCAGCTGTATTGTCCATCGCCGTAACGATCTAACACTTTAACGGCATACAAGGAGGCGCTTGGCGCAACCCCAAGAACACCAATCGTGTTATCAAGGGCAGCAATGGTTCCGGCTACGTGAGTTCCGTGTGATTGAAAGTCTTGTGTGGCATTTGGCTCTGAAGGGACGAAGCTAGCACCGCCTGCAACATTTAAGTCAGGGTGTGCGGCGTGGATTCCAGTATCAAGGACAGCTACTTTGACGTTAGCACCTTTATAACCTTGAGCGTGTACGGCTGGAGCTTTGATTTGAGGGATACCATAAGGGACGGTTTGTGCATATGCTTCTGCTTTGTGGTCTTCTTCTACATAAGCAATGCTAGGGTCGTGTTCAAGTTTTTTTGCGGCTTGTTCAGACATCTTCACTTGTGCAGCATTAATGAGGCGGTATTGTTTTTCTAATTTCCCACCATTTTGTGTCACTGCTTGTTTCTTAGAGCTGTTTGTGGTGGCAGAAGCTTTAAAGCCAACGATATAGCTTTTTTCACTTTCTGACTTTGAGGCAGTCTCGGCATTTGCCATCGAGCCTCCAAACCCTGCTGAAAACAGAAGAGGGACAGCCAATAAAACACTTGTCATCACATTTTTCTTTTTCACGCACATTCCACATCCCTTTTTTCTTATTTCAGAATAATCATCCGTAGTCTATAAGAATGATCCGTTTGATTATTCTGTATTTTCAGTTTAATAGAGATAGGCAAATAAGAGTAGACCCGAATTTTTGTGGAAGTCCTAGCGAAAAATAGGGAATTAAGTCACTTGGAAATGATGGAAAAATATGTTTATTCTATATTCTCAACGGTTTTCTATTAAAAAGGAATCGTGCTTTTTTTCTCATGATCCATTTGAGGATAAACATTCGATACCCGAAATTCCATAAAATAGGTAGAAAAGGCTATCATCTATTTCGAATTTCGATATAAAAAAATATTATTTTATCATTGTTTTTGTCATGAAAAAGAACCTGCTATGAAAACAGGTTCTTTAAGAAGGGGCAGATTGTGTTAAATGGCTGACCACGTTGTAATCGTTCACCTTCCATTCACCATCTGTCCATTCCACATAATTTAAGCAGGCATTCTCAAGTCTTGTATCCTTAATACCCATCTGTTCGTCAGCTAGTGAGGTGAGTAAGGCATGGATGGCAGCCCCGTGTGCCACGATGAGTACCCGTTTATCTGGGTAGGTTGCTCTCACTTTTTCGATACCTTCTAGCATTCGATCTTGAAGTGCCGATAGTGGTTCCATATTTGGATACTGTTTATTTGGAAACAGTTTCTGACGTTCCTCAAATGACATGCCTTCAGCGTCGCCATAGTCACGTTCAATAAAATCGTCCATGATCACGAGCGGTGCATGTACATGCTGTAAAATCAAATGAGCTGTTTCTTTTGCCCTTGATAGCGGACTGGAAATGACAACATCCCAGTGGGCATCTTTTAAGTAAAGACCGGTTTGTTCCGCTTGCCATTTACCAGTGTCATTTAAAGGGATATCTGTTCGTCCTTGAATTCGTTTTGCTGCATTCCAATCGGTTTCACCGTGTCTGACTAGGCAAATTGCTGTCAATCAAATCCCGCCTTTTCTATCTTTTCTTCTATTATACTAAAACAGAAGAAGAATGACTGGATCAGTGATTTGTCAGGCTCGTTAATGACTCGACCGAACTTGCCACTTGGGACACTGTTTGTTTGACTTCTTTCAATTCGTTTAGGAATGTTTGCAAATCTATTTCAATTTTTCCGTTTTGGTTTTTGCTTAAGTTCATGCTGCTGACGATATCATCGAATAGCGAGTTGATTTGGGTCATTTTTTCTTTACTGTCTGTCACAAGTAAATTCACATCAGCAATATGCTGTGACACAATGGCGATTTGTGAATTTGTGTTGTTGACGAGCTCAGATACAGTTGAAACCGTTTTCTTTGTATCCTCTGATAATTTGCGAACCTCGTTTGCAACGACAGCAAAGCCTTTGCCATGTTCACCTGCTCGAGCTGATTCGATTGAAGCGTTTAAAGATAGTAAATTCGTTTGCTCCGCAATACCTGTGACGATCCCAAAAATTTGTTCAATTTGTTTTGCAATTTCTTCTAAGCGTTTAATTTCTGTTTCAATCTTTGTCATACTGCCGTCAATTTGGTTCATTTGCGTCTGCTGAATTTCTAACTCTTTTTTACCGCCAATTGATTTCTCTTCAACTTGTGCAGAAATCTTTGTGCCAGCCTGTGACATATCCGCCATCTCATCAGATTTTGATACAAGTTTGTCCACTGCATTTGTTGTGTTTGAGAAGAGAGAAGCAAGTGAATTAGATGTTTCTGTAATTTTTGTATGAAGCTCTTTTTGCTGTAGTTCTGCTTCATCACGAACTTTAGAGTATTCATTTTGGAACGTATCTAGGACAAGCTGCTGCTCTAGATTTAAAATTTTCGTCGTCGCTTTCACTGCCGTCTGATATTCTTTGAAATCTTGGATATGCTGGGCGAATAAATCCATAATGGATAGCAATAGGTCTTGGAAGGCTGCCATATACCATTTAGGTTGAAGTCCAATTCTTAAATGAACTTGTGCAATTTTAATTCTTTTGGCCACATAAGATTCGTCAATCACACCGGCAAACATTTCACTAATATGAATGCGTAGTGTTTTCTTTAGACGCTCGACTGAGCTGTTATCTTGAATGATGTGCATCAAGGAAGACTCGACTTCTAGGTTTTTATAAAATTTATCGACGATATGTTCAATTTCATCTTGAACGATTGGATTCAGCTGTTTCAAGATAAAAAGGTCTTGCTGCGTCAAATCAATCATTTTAATTTGTTTGGCAATGTCCGTATTCTCCGGAAAATTGATTCGTTTTATCCCATCATCCTGCTGTGTGAAAAAAGCAGTGTTTTTCTTTTTACTCTCTTTTTTAAATAACAATGTGTTTGTCCCCCCATGATCATCAAAAATATCAGACTTTATGTTTTTTATCGGATAATATTGGATTTTTTAAAGGGGAAACAGTGAAATTTTACTGTTCTTTATATGACCTTTTTAGTGGTTTTTTCGCCGGACCTTCTACTACTTCTCCCGTAATGGAGAAACGAGACCCGTGACAAGGACAGTCCCACGTGCGGTCACTATTATTCCACGCGACTTCGCAGCCTAAGTGAGTACAGGTTGTATCGACAAGAAAGAGATCGCCGTCCTCTGACTTAAAAGCGCCACATTTTTTGTGCTCATAAGATACAATGCCGCCTTCACCCGGTTTTAAATCATCAATTGTTTGATCAGCTCGCTTTAATTTACCGCTGATCAGCTTTGCTGCAACATTGGTGTTTTCTTTGATAAAGTCTTTTACGAATGCGTCTGACACGAGTCTTGATGGAGTAAAGAGGGATTCGTAAGGATTCGATTTTCCTTCGATCAAATCTCCGATCAGTGTCGCTGCTACGTGGCTTGTGGTCATGCCCCATTTTCTAAAGCCTGTTGCCACAAAAATATTCGAATGATGTGATGTCAGGCGGCCAATGTAAGGGATTTGATCCATTGTGACCATATCATGAGTGGACCAGCGGTAAAGGACTTCCGTTATACCAAGGGTGGCTTCACCAAACTTTTCTAGTGCTTCATAGTGTGCGGATTCATCTCCGCCTTGTCCGGTTTTATGACCTTGTCCACCGATGAGCACGACATCTTCTCCATGGAATCTCGCCGTTCTTAATGAATGGGCAGGCTGATCAATTCCTAAGTACATGCCGTCTGGGAGCGGTTTTTTTGTTTTGGCTGCGACGACATAAGATTGCTCAGGATGGATTCGAGTGAAATACAGTCCTTTGCCATCGTAAAAAGGAAAGTGTGAGCATGAAATGATAGAGCGCCCCATCAGATGATGGCCACTTTTTGTGATGACAGCAGGGTGTTTTCCTTCTTTTACATCGACTGCCGTTGTCTGTTCAAATATGCGCACGCCTCGGTCAATGAGCTGATCGATCAGTGCATGAAGATAATGAAGAGGATGAAATTGTGCTTGCTGCGTCATGGCGAGGGCTGCCTTGATGCCAGCATCAAACGGGAGCTCTGTTTTCCATTCGCGATCGATACCGAGCTGTTTGTACGCATCTAATTCCTTCTTTAACTTTTTGACGCCGTTTTCTTCTGTTGCATAAAGGTAAGCATCTTTTACCTCAAGATGACAATCAATGTCATACTCTTTCACACGTGCTTGGATGAGTTCCTTTGCTTTTTCATTTGCTTCTACATATAAACGGGCTTTCGGCATACCTATATGCTGAATCAGCTCATGATAGTACACATCATGCTGGGAGGTAATTTTCGCTGTCGTATGTCCGGTGGTTCCTTGCAATACTTGATCAGCATCTATGATGATGACATTCAGTCCGCGTTCTGTCATTTCAAATGCAGTAGCGATACCGGTAATACCGGCACCGACAATGATGACATCTGCTGTAAGATCTTCGCTGACAGTAGGAAAAGAGGGCTTCTCACTATCAGCTAGCCATAACGACTTTGCTTGCTCCGATCCTTTATGTTCTTGTTCCATGTTGTCGCCTCCAGTCACTTGTTGTGTATAATTTTTCCACGATGCTGAAAATCATACATTTTAGTGAAAACAAGAGCGAAATACATAAAAAAATGAGCAACACATAAAAATAAACGAGATAAAAAGGAAGGAGTGGACTGACGTGTCAACAAAGCAGCCAAAGAAAACGTTACCGCCTCAGCATCAGAACGAACGTCCAGGACTTGAATATAAAATGAACCCTAGACCTATCTTTGATCGAGAGGTGCAAGGCAAAAAGCTGACAGGGAAAACGGCGATTGTCACAGGTGGAGACAGCGGGATTGGACGAGCAGTATCTGTCTTATTTGCGAAAGAAGGAGCCAATGTAGCGATTGTTTATTTGAATGAACACCGTGATGCGGAAGAAACGAAGGACTATATTGAAAAAATGGGAGGCCGCGTCATCTTAATAGCAGGTGATCTAGGCGATGAAGCTTTTTCACACGAGGTCGTCAAACAAACAAAAGATGCTTTCGGTTCGATTGATATTTTGGTCAACAACGCAGGTGAACAGCATCCGCAAAAAAGCATTGAACAGATTACCTCTCACCAGCTTCTTCGGACATTTCAAACGAATATATTTGCCATGTTCTATTTAACAAAAGCGGTGCTCCCTCATTTAAAGAAAGGAAGCAGTATTATTAATACAGCATCGGTCACTGCTTATAAAGGTCATGAAACCTTAATTGATTATTCATCGACAAAAGGGGCGGTTGTAACGTTTACAAGGTCATTATCTCTATCTCTTATCAAACAAGGGATTCGGGTAAATGGGGTAGCGCCTGGACCGATTTGGACACCGCTGATTCCATCCACATTTACGGAAAAGGAAGTGTCTGAATTTGGTGGAGATGTCCCAATGGAGCGGCCTGGTGAACCAGTAGAGTTAGCGCCGAGTTATTTATTTTTAGCGAGCGAAGACTCTTCTTATATAAATGGACAAATGATTCATGTGAATGGCGGAACCATATTAAATGGATAAAAACAAAAAACTTGCGGTAAAGAGACA
Organism: Bacillus sp. 22190; assembly: GCF_052045575.1. NCBI lineage: Bacteria > Bacillati > Bacillota > Bacilli > Caryophanales > Bacillaceae > Bacillus > Bacillus sp. 22190. Next base: position 148,830 of record NZ_JBQEPF010000004.1, read on the forward strand.
AGTTTCTGTCTCTCTGCCGCAAGTAAAATCATCATGATTGATGTAAGCAATGTTCTGCATATTGAGCTGACAGGTCATTAAAACGCTTTTCATCACGCTGATCTAGCGCCTTGTCAATCTCTTCTCTAAGGAAGGTTAAGCGCTGTTTATAAAGCGCCTCATCTAAAACCATTTGAATATAAATGTCTAAAATAGTAACGCCATTCTCTTCGGTTTTTTGGGTGTTGCGGGACTTCATGAGCTCAGCATACGTTTTTTTCTCTTTCATAAAGAATCCCCCCGATGCCTTTTTTATAGTATATGGATTGGCGGAGAAAAAATCAACAAGAATTTATAATTTTTAGACAATTTATTTTTGAGCCATATCGACACCCCTTGTCCAGTCGACAAGATACGATATATCTTTAAAAATGGCTTTTAGATAGATCGAATGTACTAAAAAATATGATAAAAAGATAATTTTAAATAAATATTGAAAAAATCCTGTCGTTTCTTATACGTTGGTGATAGATTAATAGTATCTAAAATAACCAAAAATTAACACAGGAGGAAATGAAGTGTCAGGAATTAGTGAAACACCATTAGATTCATACGTCATTAATCAAACAACAATGGCGGTCCTTCCGGTTGAAGAAGGAAAACGAGTATATTCAAAAGTGATCGAAAGAGAGACAAGCTTTTACGTTGAATTAAAGCCGCTGCAAATTATAGAACGTAGTTGCAGGTTCTTTGGCTCAAGCTATGCAGGCAGAAAAGCGGGAACATACGAAGTAACAGGAATTTCCCACAAGCCTCCCATCGTGATTGACTCATCCAATCATCTGTATTTCTTCCCAACCTATTCATCCAACCGCCCTCAATGCGGATGGATCTCCCACAAATACATTCATATCTTTCAGGAATCATCCCTCGGAGACACGGTTGTTACTTTTACAAATGAGCAATCGGTCAAACTAGATGTCTCATATAAGTCATTTGAGAGTCAGGTACACCGAACAGCGTATCTCCGAACGAAATTTCAAGATCGACTTGATGGAGGTCTTCCTAAGAAACAAGAATTTATGCTGTATCCAAAGGAACAGCAGCTCAACCTTGTGTATGATTTTATCTTAAGAGAACTTCGTAATCGTTATTAGTGAGAGACCAGCGGCAGACAGCCGCTGGACTGCTTACTCATCGCCATCACTTTTTTGCAGAAAAAACCATTGATTATCGTATAAAAAAATATATAATTTATCTATATCGTATAATTTTTTATATAATGAAAGGGGTCATGGGGATGATGTATGAAGAACTGGATACGCCGGCACTACTCATTGATAAACGGGTGATGATGGAGAATGTAGCGGCGATGCAGCAATACGCAGACCGTCAGCATGTCAAATTGCGCCCTCATACGAAAACGCATAAAACGCCTGCACTTGCCAAGCTGCAGGAAGAGAAAGGTGCATCTGGCATTACGGTAGCGAAAGTAGGAGAGGCTGAAGTAATGGCAGCCCATGGGCTCAAGGATATTTTTATCGCCAATCAAATTGTAGGTGAGACTAAACTCAAGCGGATTCGTAAACTGGCAGAGTCGATACAGATTTCATTCGGTATAGATTGTGTTGAGCATGTGAAGCAGATTGAGCAAGTCTTTCGTGAATCAGAGAAAAAAGCGGAGGTTTTAATTGAGATAGAGGTTGGAGAGGGAAGATCTGGTGTCATTGAAGAACGTGATTTCTGCCACATATTAGAGGCGATTCAAACAAGTGATGCCGTTCATTTAAAGGGGATTTTTTCTCATGATGGTCATACGTATCAAGCCGAAAGTAAAGCACATTGCCAGACATTATACAAGGAGGCTGTAAATCGAACGCTCCGTTTTGCGCAGATTGCAGAAGAAGCTGGTATGCCGCTAGAGGTCGTCAGTATTGGATCAACACCGCCATTTTTATTTCAATTTGATATTCCAAAAGGAGTCACAGAAATACGGCCAGGCACATACATCTTGATGGATGCTTCCCAGTCCAATGTAATCGGCACATATTCACATTGTGCAGCATCTGTGCTGACGACGGTCATTAGTAAACCGACAGAGCGCCGGGTGATTACAGATGTAGGGGCCAAGGGGCTGACGGCACAAACACGTACAAAAGGGCTGACCAAAACAGAGGGCTTAGGCAAAGTGAAAGAATATGATGATGTATTTGTTTCAAGCGTATTTGACGAGCATGCCATTATCTATCATGAAGGCTTTCGTCAAAGTGTACAAATCGGTGAGAAGGTGCAAATTATTCCGAATCACATCTGTCCTGCTGTGAATCTTCATGAAAAAGCATACCTCATTCAAGATGGCGAAGTGGTAGAAGAGCTGGATATTGCTTGTAAAGGAAAGCTGCAATAAATGGGTAGGATCATAGAGGGTGTTGCCGCTATGCAGAGCAGAATATAAGGCAGATTTGATTCTAAGAAAGATCATCATTTGAAATCCATACATCTAAGAAAAAGGCGCCGAAAGGGGTCTTTTTTATTTGAGAAAAAATGACGAAGATGAAATAGATTGAAACCAAATGTGCCTTTCTCGTCGTCTATTGACTGTATCATCATGAAATGGCAGGGAAATGTGAACCATTAGAAGGATTTTCATTCATTTCCGCATAAATCACAGAAGTGATACATGCGGTCTGTTACAATAAAAATAAGTCATTTCTTGCAAGGTGTTCGTATGAGGTAAAAGTTGATCATATTTGACCGATATGAACAAATGGGAAAGAGAAATGGGGGCCGTGTATGAAAAAACGATGGCATTTGATGCTGCTATTTACCGTGACAGTGACACTACTCACAGCCTGCAATCAAGCAGGTCAGCCGCCTTCAAAACAAAACACAAAAGAAGCTGCGTATGAACAATGGGTTCAGCGTTATATGGATGAGTTAAATGAAGCATATGAAAACATGACCGATCAATTTATTTCAGATGGACATGGAAAAATTCAAGTCAATGAAAAATTGACAAAAGCGACGAAAGCATTCGACCGTGTCATTCAAAAAGGGCTTACTCATCAAGAAGTGCCAGCTGTGTATCAAAAGGCAGACAAACAATTAAAGACAGGTCTTGCTTCATTTGAAAAAGGAATGAGCAAGGTAGAGCAGCTGTTGAAGCGTCCTGATCAAGAAAAGCTGTTTATGTCAGCCACTCAATATTTTCAAGATGGATTGCAAGAGACAGCCTCTTTCATTGAAGAAGTGGGAAACGTTCAGCAATCACAATGAAAAGCCTGGAAGAGAGACTTCCAGGCTTTTTTAGATGTGCAGTGTTTGCTTTAATCGGCGTACACCTTCTTGAATCATGGCTTCATCCGTACAGGCAAAACCAAGCAGTAACCCTTTCCTTTTGCTTTCATAACAATAGGGGCTTAATGGATAAATGCCGACACCTGCCGCTTTTGCGGCCTCAATCGTGCCTTGTTCATCAAATTCTGATGTTCCTTCCAAAAAGACGTGAAGGCCTGTATCGGTTCCATATAAACGGAAGTGTTTATCAAAGTGATGTGTCAAAAGAGCATCCATCATCGCTGCCTGCCGTTTTTTATACACCTGTCTCATCCGCCTGACATATCGCGTAAATTCTCCTTCTCTGAAAAAAGAGGCAAGAGTGATTTGTTCCATGATCGGCAGCTGTCTTTGAATAAGTGATTGCAGTGCAGCGATTTCTTTGATGACTGCTTTGGAGCCGATGATGGCAGCAAGGCGGATGCCTGGTGCAAGCACCTTGGAAAAACTGACAATATAGATCACATGATCGGGTGCTTCTGAAAATAAAGAAGGAAGCGGTCCGCCATGATAACGATAATCCCCATCAAAATCATCTTCTAATATGTAAGATTGAGCCTTCGCAGCAAACTGCAACAGCTCCCGTCTTCTATTGACGCTCATACAGACACCGGTTGGCCGCTGATGAGAGGGCGTTACAGCGATCAGCTTTGTACGTTCTGGCAATGTATTCACCATCATTCCTTCTTCATCGACTGGTGCGGGGTAAATATTCATTTCGCGATGTAAAAAGGACAACCTAGCTCCAGGAAAACCAGGATCTTCAACAGCGACTGTATCTCCTTTTTTGAGCATGACTTGTGAAATCAAGTCAATGGCTTGTTGTGTTCCCCCTGTTAACACCATTTGGTCTTCTTCTATATCAATGCCGCGTTCAACGGATAAGTATTGGCGAATTTCTGAACGCACTTCCCATAATCCATGCGGAGAAGAATAGCCCCAATCTTTCATATTTAAACGCTGTAATGCTTTTAGAAGCGAGCGTTTCCATATGTTTTGAAAATGGTCGTCGATGGCTGGTTCTTGATGGCGGAAATCAATCTCAAGTGTGTCATGAAATTGATTGGCCGAGAGCCAGTGATCCATTTGTTTTTCAGCCTCGTCAAAGTGAGGTCTTGTCGGAAGTGCAAAAGGCGGTTCGTTTTGATGTGGGGGAGAAGCAGCATAGTGATCACTTGAAATGACCTTTGTTCCGCCTCTTCTAGAGGTGCTGACATAGCCTCTTGCCAGCAGTTCATCATAGGCAAGCTGTACGGTGGATCGAGATACGTTGAGCTCTTGTGCCAATACTCTTGTCGGAGTCAACTGATCATCAGGATTCAGGGTGTTTGTATGAATTTTTTGAATGATGCCATTGACGATTTGCTGCCAGAGCGGGGTAGAGCTGGAACGGTCTAAATGAATGTACACAGTGCACCTTCTTTCCTTTGTCATGTCATCATTGATGATGACATGGAATTATGGACTGGTCAATAGCTTCATTTTTGGATGTGGGAAGAAATCCAAATGATGTGTACACTGGTTCATATCATTTACACAGAGGAGAGAGTCCCATGATTCCTGCATCAAAAGAAGAAACAGCACAGCTATCCATGATTCCGTTTGTGTTCGTTTTATTTAGCCTTTTTATGATTACAACAGCAGTGAACCTGCAAGTCCCTCTTTATACGGAATATGCAGAGCAGGCAGGATACGGAAAGGCGTCAACAGCCCTTGTGTTTGCTGCGTATGTTTTCGGACTGATTCCAGTATTACTGTTACTTGGCGGCATGTCTGACCGGGCTGGACGAAAACCGATTTTATTGATCGCTCTTTGCTTTTCATTATGTGCCACCCTGCTCATGATCGTGCATCCGACCATACAAATGCTCTTTGTCGCCCGGCTGCTGCAAGGAGTGGGACTTGGGTTAAGTGTTGGCACATGTACTGCCTACTTGATTGCTTTATATCCAGAGAAATCGGGCTGGATCCCAACGTTTATCGCATTATGCAGTTCAATTGGATTTGGTGGAGGTGCTCTTTTTACAGCGATTCTTTCTTTTGAGCAAGTGTCACTGACGCCTCTTAGCTATTGGATTGTGTTGGTCTTGATTATGTTGACGATTGTTGCTGTATTCTTTTTGGTGCCGCCTGTACAAGGGGATGCAAGTAAACCGCTCATGAACATGCCGAGGTTTCCAAAAGGGACAATGCCTGCGAACATAGCCATTGCTATCGCATGGTCTGTGTGCGGTCTTGTCATTTCGATTTTGCCAGCACAGCTTAAATTAAATGGCTATGAATTGTGGGTAGGCCCGGCGCTGTTTTTTATTAATATGGCAGGTGTTCTGATGCAGCCTTTTGTCCGAAAGATGAATAGCAGTGCAGCGCTTCGTATCGGTTTTATTTGTCTTCCGTGCGGATATGGCCTGCTGTTATTCGGTGCTAATAGCGGGTCTATATTCCTTGTCCTTGCTGGAACTCTTTTAGCGGGCACAGCTTGCTATGGATTTACTTACTTAGGCGGTCTCCAGCTGATTGTTGAGAAAGGGAAGAAGGAAGCGGCTAGAGCCGTTGCTGGATATTACTTGTTTGCGTATCTAGGTCTTGGCATACCAAGTGTGTTCGTTGGTCTCTTTGCTGATATGTACGGTACTCAGACAGTGTTAACGCTCTTTTTCATGCTCGTGCTGGCAGCCTGTCTGATCTTGTTTAGTTTAAGTTTCAGAGAGAGGCAAAAGTGAAATGGATTCTTTCTCTTTCCTCTCCAATTCGTTTAAAATAAAGACAGAAGAGGGGGAGGGAAATGAAAAAAGTACAGCTAAATGGAGCGATGTGCAGATCACAAGAGGAGCTTCATGATCAACTAAAAACAGTGTTACAACTTCCTGATCATTACGGGAAAAATCTTGATGCCCTTTGGGACTGTTTAACAGGAGAAGTGAGCTTGCCTGTAGAGCTTACATGGATTCATTATCAAGCAAGCAAAGACGAGCTTGGTGATTATGCAGAGAATTTGCGGCAGTTATTTCAAGAGGCTGAAGAGGAACTGCAAGGGCAGTTTCAATTGAATATTGAAGTGTAAAAAAGCAGCTGATCCTAAAAGCTGTTTTTTTATGCAGTTTTCACCCTTTCTCATTCTACTATTGAATATTTCACTAAATATGATAATATATGAACTGCCGTTAATTGATAATGATAATCATTTGTGGCAGAGAGCTTGATAGAAAGTGTGAACCCTGTATGAAGTTGTACCAATTAAGTTTGTTGTTTGTGTGTTTGGCATGTGCGTCGCTGTTTGTCGGAGTACAGGACCTGTCTCTTTTACAGTTGTTTCATCTATCAGATGAACAAATGAACACCTTATTTTCAAGTCGCATCCCGCGGCTGATGAGTATTGTGCTTGCTGGCATGAGCCTGAGCTTATGCGGTTTTATCATGCAAAGCATGACGAGAAATAAATTTGTCTCTCCAACGACTGCAGGAACAATGGATTGGGCCAAGCTGGGTATTTTAACCGCTATGCTTGTTTTTACACAGGCAAGCCCGCTGATGAAAATGGCGATTGCGTTTTTATTTACGTTAGCTGGCAATCTATTATTCTTAAAAATTCTACGCCATATTAAGGTGAACGATACGATCTACGTACCGTTAGTCGGCTTAATGTTTGGCGGAATTGTTAGTTCAATTTCCACGTTTATAGCCTATAAATATGATTTGATCCAAAACGTATCCGCATGGCTGCAAGGGGATTTTTCTCTTATTGTTCAGGGGCGTTATGAACTGCTCTATGTGAGTGTTCCTCTATTGATCATCGCGTATTTATATGCTGACCGCTTTACAGTGGCTGGTATGGGTGAGAGCTTTGCCGTCAATTTAGGTTTAACGTATAAACGTGTCATGGCAGTTGGTTTGGTGATTGTTTCGATGATTACTTCTGTAACGATTTTGACTGTTGGCATGCTGCCATTCCTTGGCTTAATCATTCCGAATATTGTATCGATCTACCGAGGGGATCACTTGAAAAAGAGCCTGCCGCATACGGCTTTATTAGGGGCCATTTTTGTGCTCATATGTGACGTGCTCGGACGGGTGATTATTTATCCATATGAAATATCTGTCGGGCTTATGGTCGGCATCATTGGAAGTGCGATCTTCCTGTACATGTTATTAAGGAGGAAGCGCTATGCATAAGAAACGAACATTATTTCTCATTGCAGCCATTGCAGCCGTATTCGTTGTCATCTTCGTCACCTTTCAAATGGGGTACTGGGAGTACACAGTGCCGAGCCGTTTAAAAAAGGTGCTTGCCATGACTTTGACAGGAGGCGCGATTGCCTTTTCCTCTGTTGTATTTCAAACATTGACCAACAACCGAATCTTAACGCCAAGCATTTTAGGGTTAGACGCGCTTTACTTGTTTTTGCAAACGGCGATTATTTATCTTTTTGGATCGACCAATTTGATGATCGCGAATAAGAACCTGAATTTCTTTCTCTGCGTTGGATTAATGATTCTGTTTTCTGTGCTGCTCTATACGGTCATGTTCAAGCGCAAAAACAAGCATATTTTCTTACTCCTGCTTGTCGGGATTGTGTTTGGAACATTGTTCAAAAGTCTTTCTTCCTTTATGGAAATGCTCATTGACCCGAATGAATACCAAGTCGTACAGGACAAGTCCTTTGCCAGCTTTAATCACATGAACACAGATATTTTACTCTTCGCTTCTCTTTTATTTGCGGCACTTTGTCTTTATATATGGACCTTCCGCGCGAAATTAGATGTCATGTCGTTAGGAAAGGAACAGGCTGTGAATCTCGGGATTGACTATGACAGGATCACAAAAAAGATGCTGATCGTCATTGCCGTCCTTGTTTCTATTGCGACGGCCCTCGTCGGCCCGATTACGTTTCTTGGCTTACTCGTTGTAAATGTGGCAAGAGAGCTGTTTCGTACATATCGGCACACGTACTTGCTATTAGGCTCGTTTTTCATTAGTGTCATTGCGCTTGTAGGCGGGGAATTTCTTGTGGAAAAGGTATTTACGTTTCAAACACCGCTTAGTGTGCTGATTGATTTAGTCGGCGGACTGTATTTTATTTATCTACTTTTAAAGGAGAGTCGTTCATGGTCGTGATGAAGGGAGTCAGTAAGACATATAACGGAAAAACAGTGCTTCACGAAACAACTGTCAGTGTAAAAAAAGGACAGCTGACCTCTCTCATTGGTCCAAATGGCGCAGGCAAAAGTACGCTTTTGTCCATCATGAGCCGCCTGATTCAACCTGATACTGGGGAAGCTTATTTAGAGGACAAACCTTATCGTGCGTACTCTCCTCAGGAGCTTGCGAAAAAAATGAGCATCTTGAAGCAGTCGAACCACATGAGTGTGCGTCTGACCGTTCGTGAGCTTGTCAGCTTTGGTCGCTTTCCTTACTCTCAAGGCCGCTTGACAAAAGAAGATGAGAACATGATTGATGTGTCGCTTCAATACATGAGACTCGTCGAAATCCAGCATCAATATTTAGATGAACTAAGCGGCGGACAAAGGCAGAGAGCCTTTATTGCCATGGTGCTGGCTCAGGATACGGATTATATTTTCTTAGATGAGCCTTTAAATAATTTAGATATGAACCATTCAGTTGAAATGATGAAGCTGTTTCAGCAGCTCGTGAAAGATCTTGGAAAAACGATTGTTGTTGTTCTCCATGATATTAACTTTGCATCTGTCTATTCAGATCACATCGTCGCCTTAAAAGAGGGTCAGGTAATCAAAGAAGGAAGCGTTGATGAAGTGATTCAAACAGAAGCACTTGAACACATTTATGACATGCGCATACCGATCGAAGTCATTCGTGGTGAGCGTATTTGCTTATATTTTTCTTGAAAAAATGAAGAGGTGATCAATCATGAAAAAATGGATTTGGATGATAACAGTATTAACAGCGATTGCTGTCCTTGCTGCCTGTGGTAACCAAGGAAAAACAGCGGGAACGAATGAGGAAACCGTAACAGTAAAGGATATGTTGAATAAAGACGGTGTAAAAATCAAGAAAAACCCGAAAAAAGTCGTCGTCTTTGATATGGGAAGTCTCGATACACTTGATAAGCTTGGTGTCAACGTGACAGCCTTACCAAAACAAGTGATTCCTCACTATTTATCTAAATATGAAAGTGACAAATATGAGAATGTCGGCGGCTTAAAAGAGCCAGACTTTGAGAAAATTGCAGAAATCAAGCCTGACTTGATCATTATTCAGCACCGTCAAGCAGATGCATTTGATGAATTTTCTAAAATTGCTCCGACGATTTATATGGATGTAGATAATGCAAACTATATGGATTCATTTAAAAAGAATGCTGAAACATTAGGAAAGATTTTTGATAAGGAAGACCAAGTCAAAAAAGAACTTTCTGCTATTGATCAAAAAGTAGATGCATTAAAGAAACAAGCAAAAGAGTTAAAGAAAAATGGTCTCGTCATCATGGCGAACGACAGCAAAATGACGGCATTTGGTCCTAAGTCAAGATATGGTCTGATCCATGATGTATTTGGCATCACACCAGCAGATCAAAAGCTAGAGCCATCTGATAAACATGGACAAAGCATTTCGTATGAGTATATGGTCAAAACGAACCCAGATTACTTATTTGTCGTGGATCGCGGCGCGGCAATTGGAGAAGAAACGTCTGCGAAACAACTTGTTGAAAATGATTATGTGAAATCAGTCAACGCAGTGAAAAACAATCATGTGGTGTATTTAAACTCTGACATGTGGTATTTAGCAGGCGGCGGCCTTGAATCATTGAATGCGATGATTGATGAAGTGAAAAAAGGAATTGAACAAAAGTAATGGATGAAAAGCTGCTCATTTTGAGCAGCTTCAGCGTGTAGACAAACCCTCGCATTCGGTGTCAGTCCTGCGTGCTGGTGCTCACGAATGTGAAATTCGCTCCGCGCCAGTACTCGTCCTTCCTAGACTGCAAAGGTTTTCTATCACGCTGAAAAGAAGACAAAGGGCTAAAATCAAGTTCATTTTAGCCCTTTGTCAGCAATCTGAAGCTGCTCATTTTGAGCAGCTTTTTTATTGTGGATACATAAAAATATGTTGCATGCAGGAAACTTTCATCAAAATATGTTATAGTGGAACCTACATTGTGAGACTAAGATAGAGTGAGGGTTCGGAAAGGATGAAGGAGAAAACAAGATCAAAAAGAAGGCTAAGACCTTGGGTGAAAGTCGTGCTATTTATCATGGCATTTGTCATGATCATGGCAGTATCTGTCACAGGATACGCATACTATAAAATTTCAAAAGCGTCGAATAAAGCGCAAGTATCTTTAGAAAGAGGAGAGACCTCGCAAAAGCGTGTGAAAGCTTTTGATCCAGGAAAGGATAGCTTTTCGGTGCTGCTCTTAGGGATTGACAGCCGTCCAGGTGAAACGGTAGACGAAGCAAGAAGTGATGCGGTCTTACTGGCGACGGTGAATCGAACAGACAAAACGATCAAGCTCCTAAGTATTCCTCGTGATTCTTATGTTGATATACCGGGGAGAGGATATGATAAAATTGCTCACGCCCATGCGTTTGGGAGTGCAGATTTATCAGTCAAAACGGTAGAGAATTTGTTAAACATCCCGGTAGACTATGTGATTGCAGGAAACTTTAAGGCGTTTCAAGACATTGTCGATGAGCTAAATGGAATTGACGTAACGATTGAAGATGAAGGCATTGCAAAACAAATGGAAAAGGATTCAAAAGGAAAAGTTCATGTGGAAACAGGCACGCATACGCTCAGTGGTGAAGAAGCATTAGCGTTTGTGAGAACGAGAAAGGCAGATAGTGATCTCATGCGCGGAAAGCGCCAAATGGAAGCACTTCAAGCCATCTTTGAAAAATCCAAATCCATTTCGTCCATACCGTCTTATGACAACATCATTGATACACTTGGAGATAACGTCTCCACCAATTTATCCATGAAACAGTTGATCGGTCTATTCCCTTTACTGAGTTCATTAAAATCAGTGGATACCATCCAGTTAAAAGGGCACGATTACCAGCCTGGGAATGTGTATTACTTTGAGTTAGATGGACCAGGATTAGAAGAAGTGAGACAAGAGCTGAGAAAACAGCTCGAATTATCATAATGGAGAAAGAGCCTGCCACAGTGGCAGGCTTTTTTTAATAATAGAGGGTTGCAGGCATCGTTGGGTACCACACACCATTTAAAGCAAGCGCCCAGCCATACACCTTTTGACCTGATTCAATCTTGTCCTTTACCGAAATGAGTGCTTCGTATGAAGAGACTTGATAAGCCTGTCCGGTTTTTTTAGCGACAATGACCGATAGAATATTGTCATTGAATACACTTGGCTCTTCGTCCGTACTCGTCCAAGCAATTCGATTATAGTAATTCATGTTAAAAGGATTTTCGAGTGCTTTCACTTCAAACTTCACTCGTTTTCCAACGATAGAAACCGTTGTATAGGCTACACTTGTTATTTGTGCAGATGTTGCTGGGGCTTGTTTTCCTGTTTGCAGTGGTTCTAATGCTGACACTGTGCTTGGCACAAGTAATCCTGCTGCTAAGGTGAGTGCTGTTATTTTTTTGAACATTAGTTTTTAACCTCCTAATTTTTGGTATAATAATCAATTCGCCAAAAACTGAAGAGTTCCTTCTATAAATGTAAAATATAACCATATTATTTTCCTGAATGGAGGAAATAATGGGTGAGCATTTCTTCTACACGATGACGTATACGGGGATTAAAATATTTATGCTTTTCTTCATAGCCATTGATCAGAAATAAATATGTCGTAAATCCTTCATCGTGTTCAATTTGCTGTACGTTCATTTTTTCTTTACGCAACTGTTGTTTCAGTTGATAAAGGGCTTTTTGTGCTTCTTTTAATGAAGAGGTGACTAGCTGAATATATGGTTCATTTAGTTTGAATGTTTGATGTTTTTTAAGGTACGTCAAATCACGATTGAGGATGGAGATGACCATTGGAAGAAAGATGGCTTGTTCCATCATCTGAAGTTGTACGCTTGATAATCTCGTCATGTCCATGCCTGCTTTCTTTATATATAGAACATTTGTTCTTATTTATTATATCGGATGAGTTAAAAAATCTCAAGGGGGGGGCTGAGAGGGATTCATTTGTATATTTTTATGTTTTCCATGTAAAATGAAAGATAGACAAACCTTGAAGGAGTCAAACAAGTTGCCATTATTTCTTTCTATATTTACTCATGAAAATATCACATCATTTTTTGAAAGCTACAAGGCTTTTGGACCCATTGTGGCTATATTACTCCCTTTAATAGAAGCATTTCTACCGTTTTTACCTCTCGTGGCATTTGCGGTGGCCAATGCAAATGCTTTTGGGCTATGGGAAGGCTTTTTATTGACCTGGATTGGTGCAAGTGCAGGGTCTATCCTTGTCTTTTTACTGATCAGAAAATTTGGACAGATGAGGATGTTGAACTTTATTAGCAGACACCCTTCTATTCAAAAGCTAATGCTTTGGGTTGAAAAGCGGGGATTTGGTCCGTTGTTTATTTTACTCTGCTTTCCTTTTACACCGTCTGCTGCCGTTAATGTCGTAGCAGGTCTATCAAGAATCAGCGTCTGGCAGTTCTCATTAGCTGCTTTATCAGGGAAGTGTGTCATGCTCTTTATTATTAGTTTTATCGGCTATGACATTTCAGCTTTAGTAAAGAATCCGTTAAGAAGTGTTTTTGCGGTTCTAGTCATTGCTTTATTATGGTATGTTGGAAAGAGAGTAGAAAATAGGTTGAATATTCGGATGAGTCAGCGTGAGGACAAAGGAGGCTCTTAATGAAAAAGAAGCCATTGCTATGGTTCATGATTATTACATGCATCGTCTTGTTGTTCCAAGTAAAGAATTTCATGTTTGTCACGTACAAAGTAGAAGGGGTTAGTATGGACCCGACATTTACAGATGGAACAGAATTATTAATTAACAAGTTCTCGCCAAAACTCACGAAAATTAGCCGGTTTGACTATGTATTATTTCATGGCCCTAAAAATCAAATCTTGATCAAACGGGTCATTGGGCTTCCAGGAGAAACAATCAAATATGAAGATGATCAACTGTTTGTTGATGGTGTAAAGTGGAAAGAGCCGTATTTAAAAGAGCAGAAAAAACATAAAATGGGCAACGTCCTAACAGGTGATTTTCAGCTGAAAGCCATCACCGGTCGTCAGAACATACAAAACAATCATTACTTCGTGATCGGAGATAATCGAATACATAGCTTTGACAGCCGGCATTTTGGAACGATCTCAAAGGATCAAGTAGTCGGTGTAAAAAGGAATCATGATGAATAAAAAAGAGCCGCTCTGCATAAGTAGAGCGGCTCTTTCTATTTAGCGGCTTTATAATCAGTCTGTCTTTTTGCCCAGACATGATGTAAGAAACGAAAAAACGGTGGCAGCATGGCGATGACCAAAATAATTCTAACGACTTGTACAGCCACAACAAAGGTGGAATCCTCATGAAGTGTAACAGCTGTTGTGGCCATTTCTGCAATACCGCCAGGCGAAAAAGCAAGAATGGCTGTAATGACAGAAATACCTGTTATTTCTGCAATGGCAATTGAACTGAGAACGGTCGCAGCAATCAATCCGGCTGAGCTGACGGCGGCCACAATCAAGGTATTTTTTAACCCGACAAACATTTGTTTATTCATTTTTGACCCGATGGTTGCCCCTAGAAATACCTGTGACGCAATGTTCGCTTGGGCTGGCCAGTAAGGAATCAAATCATGACCTGTCAAGGCGCCTGCCCCTACTTGGAGAGCCGCTACACCTAACATACTGCCGATCAGCCAAGGGGCGGGAAAGTGAAGACGCACGGCTAGGCGTGACATCAGCCATGCCCCTAAAATGAGTGCAGCAGTCCAAGATATGTTTGATATTGTGAAAACGCCTGATGAGAAGGCGCTGCCTTGGGCGACTACCGCATCTGATTGGCTTTTTGTATTTAAATAAAATACCGTAAATGGAATGGTCAGTACGACCATTAACACACGTATCGTTTGTACGAGACTCACTACAGCTGTATTTGCTCCAACCTCTTGGGCGATGCCCGGCATAGCGGAAAGACCGCCGGGGGCAGTGCCGACAAAGCTAGTCAGCATATCTGTTTTACTCAGCTTCCATAAGACAAACCCGGAGAGCATGGCTAATAAAATAGAAAAGACGAGCATGAAACTCACGGGAAGCCAATTTTCAGCGAAAATGTGAAGGACTTTCATGTTCATTTTTTGTCCTAGTTCGATTCCGAGAATGAATTGACCAAGGAGTAGCCATCTGCTGTGAATACGTAAGGTATTCTTTCCTTTACGCTGAAACAGGGCGGGACGGCGCAGGGCAATAAATGCAGCTGTCATTAATGTGCCAATCATCCAGCCGATAGACATCCCTGTTAGAGACAAAAGGAATCCACCTAAACCGCTTACCGCAATCAAAATGAGATCGGTTCGAAGGCTGTTTCCTTGCTTCATCACGTATAAACCTTCTTCCTGTATATTTGTTCAGTAAGTGAAATGTTGTTATCTTCACTATAATACAAAAGTCTCTATAAATAAAATACGAATTTTTTTAGTATTTTCATAAGATTATCTTATGGTTAACTCTGTTAGAAAAAATTGTTTTTGATATAAATGACATATAATTTTTGTCAAAAACAAATACAATATACAACGATTTTCCCCTATTTTTGTTATCAGTTGACTATCATTTTCAATTACACTACAATGCTTAGTGTGAGGTGATGACATGAAAATTCCTTCTTTTAAATATAACGAAAAGGGATTGAACCGCTTTTTCGGTCCTTTAGAAGGAAGGATTATGGAGATCCTTTATCAAGGTGAGGATATGCCGATTAAAGAGGTACAGCAGAAGCTGTCAGATGAGAAGCCAATTAATTTCAACACGGTCATGACGGTACTCAATCGATTAACCGAAAAAGGAATTGTGGAAAAGAAAACAAAAGGGCGTTCATCTATCTATAACCCTGTTTTAACAAAAGAAGAATTTCTAAATGAGCAAACGAAATGGATTACTCAAGGACTGATGGATGATTTCGGCCCCCTTGCAGTCAATCATATGGTGGACGCAATTGAAAGTGCTGATCCTGAATTACTGAAGGTACTCGAAGCAAGGCTTGCATCCAAAAAAGAGGAGAAACGACATGATTAAAATGAAGTCGAGTCTGCTGTTTTTAGGCGGTATATTGATTGGCTTAGTGATCTTTTACCAGATGGGCTATTATGTACTCTCAAGCTTTTTTGGCTGGAATCAAGCATATAACCTGATCCATGTATGTCAATCTGTTCTCGAATTTTATGGATTCACTCCTCTAAAGTATTTTCTGGATGCGTTCGTCTTGTATACGCTTGGTTTTGCCGTTTTCTATATGACGAAGCAGGTCAGAAAGTATCTTCATTTCAAAAGAAATATGATGATGGCAGTCGATCAACATTCAACGCAAAGTCTATCAGACAATTATAGAAATGAGATCATTGTGTTTCATTGCCATGAACCGCTTGCTTTCGCAATGGGGATGCTTCGGCCAAAAGTGTATCTCTCAACAGCGCTTATAGACATGCTGGATGAAGGGGAAATCGATGCGGTTGTCTATCACGAATTACATCACAAATACAGCTACGATCCTTTAAAGACTTTCGCTTTCTCTATGCTCACAAAAGTGATTTGGTACATTCCTGTGTTAAAGCATATGAGACAAAGTTACTCCGTTTTTCGTGAGGTCATTGCAGATGACTATGCCATTCAACAGACAGGGACTGAGCTAGGAGTAGGGCAAGCCCTTTTGAAACTCATTAAAAATAGAACCCAGTTTCAAAAACAAACGAAATTTGCCGTGTCCTTTGGAGATCGAGCATTGAATTTAAGAATCCAAAAAATCTTAAACCCAACATACAACATACCGTTCAATGTACCACTTATCCCAATTGTGACATCAACCATCCTCATGTTGGTCTTAATGATTATGCTCAACTTAAATTACTAATTTTTTTTACGAATGAACATTACATGATGTAGTGTAAAAATGGGAGGAAATCACTATATGAAAACAAATCAAGAAATAGGAACACTTTTTGTACGCGTCATCTTAGGCATTATTTTCTTTTTACATGGACTTCAAGCATATCAAGGTGGACTAGGAGGCACTGCTGCATTTTTTGGTCAAATTGGTGTTCCTGAATTTATGGCCTATATTGTCAAAACAATTGAACTGGTTGGTGGAATTGCCCTGATTCTAGGTTTAGGCACACGTCTTTTCGCAGCTTTATTTGTACCAATTATGGCTGTAGCCATTATCACAGTTGGTTTTGCAAGAGGATTTGTGGGCGGTTATGAATTTGAACTTTCTTTAATGGTCATGGCGCTTTACTTGACACTTAGTGGCAGCAAGATGCTTTCGATTGATGGATTGTTAAAACAACAGCAACAAAGCAATGAAGCAAAATTTCATTAAATAACAAAAAACTCCTTCTGCGATTTGTAGCAGAGGAGTTTTTTTATGGTCAAAAGGTCGTTTTATCATTAAAAAAGGAAAAGCGAAGAGTCGTTTTGATGATGACAGCCCTTTATTTCACATATTGAATGAGCAAAAAAGCAATTTCATTTTTTGACGGAACATACGATCTCCTATTAAAATAGGGGTAACTAAGAAACATGGTGCGTTAAAAGATATAGAAACCAGACAGCATGCTGCTGTTCATCTTGAGCAATACGCTTCATTAATTCCTTTGTTCCTTGATCACGGACATAGTCTGATACCGTTAAGTAAAAATCGACTGTTTTTTGTTCGTCTTTAAAGGCAAATAAGAGACCTTCCCTAAATTGGTCTGGACAAGGCTCTGTTATGCTTGGTTTGTGGTTTTTACCAGTCAAAGAATAGTATAGCTTTGTAAATAGCTGATAATGTCTGACTTCATCCTGACGTATTTCTTGAATGATTTTTTTCGCTTCAGGATTTTTTGCTTTTTGTGCAAGTTTTTCATAGCATTGGATCGCAGAATATTCGCCATTGATGGCCTTTTCAAGGTCTGCAATGATCCTTGTGTTTTGGCGCATGTCATATGGCGAGTAGTCATAATAACCGTAATACATGATATTGCCAGCCTCCTTTTAGATCATGATGGTTTATGATATGAAAAGAGTCGGGAAAGGTGCCTATCTTCTTTTCAATCGGAGGAGAAAGGGGAGGTGATAGGAAAATAGCTATTTACCTTTATTTTCGCTAGAATATGAGTACATAAGAAAGGTGTTGTGGAACGTGGAGATTCAGTTTTTAGCAGGCAGATCGGGGAGTGGAAAAACGACTGCAATTCTAGAAGAAATCAAAGAACAACTGCGGCTTGATCCGCTGGGTCCGCCAATCATTTTTTTAGTCCCGGATCAAATGACATTTTTAATAGAATATGAGCTTGCAAAAACGTCTGAAGCTGGTGGAATGATCAGGGCCAAAGTCTTTAGTTTTACTCGGCTTGCCTGGTCTATATTACAGCAGACTGGCGGTGCGAACCGTCAATTTGTCACAAGCACAGGGATTCAAATGCTCTTAAGAAAAGTAATAGAAGAACAGAAAGACAAGTTTAAGGTATTCAAAAAGGCGAGTGATAAACCGGGATTTGTTGAGCAAATAGAAAAGACGATGGCTGAATTCAAAAGGTACTGTATGATGCCGGAGGATATTGAAAAAATCTCGGCATCCAGTATGCATTCAGAGTATACAGAAGAAAGACGTGCGGCGGAAAAATTGCATGATCTTCATGTTCTTTATCAGCAGATGGAGCAGCATCTGCAAGATGAGTATGTGCATTCAGAGGATTACTTGACACTTCTGGCTCAGCAAATTCCTTTATCAGAAGAATTGAGAGGGGCACACATTTATATAGATGGTTTTTATCAGTTTACCCCCCAGCAGCTTCTTGTCATTGAACAGCTTTTGCTACATGCAGAAAAAATAACAGCTGCATTCACAGTGGATCGTTCCTATCATGACACGCAGCCAAATGAACTTGATTTATTTCGCATGACAGGTAAGACATATTCCCAGCTTTATCAGCTGGCTAAAGAGTGCGGAGCGGTTATTTCTGAGAACATTTTGGAGAGAAATAAGCGGCATCTTCATACCCCAGATCTAGCTTATTTAGAAAATCAATATGAACAGAGACCTTTGCGGCCGTATCAAGAAGAAACGCCTCACCTTACCGTATCGAAAAGTGCAAATAAACGAGCTGAAATTGAGGGAGTAGCGAGAGATATTCTTGATTTAGTAAGAGAGGAAGGTCTTAGGTTACGAGATATCTCAATTGTTGCAAGACATGTAGACGACTATAAAGATACGTTAAAAGAGGTGTTTCGAGATTACGATATTCCTTTCTTTATTGATGGAAATGAATCGATGCAGTATCATCCGCTCATTGAGTTCATTCGTTCGAGCCTCGATGTCATAAAAGGGAACTGGCGGTATGAGGCGGTGTTTCGCTGTGTGAAAACGGAGTTCTTATTTCCGCTTGAACTCGCTAAAAACAAAGCGAGAGAACAGGCGGATCAGCTTGAAAACTATTGTATTGCTTACGGTGTAAAAGGTGAACGCTGGACGAATGGTTCACGCTTTCATTATCGCCGCTTTCAATCATTAGATGAAGATTTTGGACAAACCGATCAAGAAATAGAAATGGAGCAAATGCTGAATGATGTAAAAGAATGGATTGTTCCGCCACTCTTTCAATTGCAAAAAAGATTGAAAAAAGCGCAAAAGCTAAGAGACATGGTGGAGGCAGTGTATGTCTTTCTAGAGGAAGCCCAAGTGCCAGAAAAGCTTGAAAAGGCAAGGCTTGAGGCAGAAGAAGCAGGCAGATTAGCTGAAGCGATGCAGCATGGGCAAGTGTGGGATGCTGTCGTTCAATTGATGGATGAATTTGTTGAAATGCTGGGCGAGGAGGAGCTCTCATTTCCATTATTTCAACAGATGATGGATACAGGACTGTCCTCTCTCAAGTTCGCTTTGATTCCCCCTTCACTTGATCAAGTGTTTATCGGAAGTATGGATTTATCCAGAATGTATCAAGTAAAGTGTACGTTTGTCATTGGAGTAAATGATGGAGTTATACCTGCACGGCCCTCTGATGAAAGTGTATTGTCTGAAGACGACCGGGAATGGTTAAAACGTGCAGGAGCAGAGCTGGCAGAGACAGGGAAGGAACGGCTGCTGGATGAACAATTTTTGATTTATCAAGCGCTGTCCAGTCCATCGCACTACCTGTATGTATCCTATTCAGCTTCAGATACGGAAGGGCGGTCTCTTTTGCCTTCGACCCTCATCAAGTATTGTGAGGAACTGATGCCAAACCATCAGCAAGCCCTCTATGTGTTAGATCCAGAGCAGTTGGATGATCAGGAGCAATTAAAATTTGTAACAAACGAGCATGTCTCGTTATCCTATACCGTTTCGCAGCTGCAACAATGGCTCAATCAATATCCGATCAGCGGCGTATGGTGGAGTGTATATAATCATTTGATGACCTCGTCCAACCGCGACGTATCAAATAAAATCATGTCCAGCTTGTTCTTTACAAATAGAGCGACACGTTTAAATCCGAATGTCACAAAAGAACTTTACGGTGACCATATTCAGGGCAGTGTTTCAAGA
This sequence comes from Bacillus sp. 22190, assembly GCF_052045575.1. NCBI lineage: Bacteria > Bacillati > Bacillota > Bacilli > Caryophanales > Bacillaceae > Bacillus > Bacillus sp. 22190. The sequence goes on from NZ_JBQEPF010000004.1 coordinate 168,840, forward strand.
ATGGAGAAATTCAATGCATGTGCATTTTCTCATTTTGCTTCCCACGGGCTAAAACTAAAAGATCGACAATTTTACAAATTAGAAGCACCTGATATCGGCCAGCTCTTTCACTCAGCTTTAAAACTGATTTCAGATACGCTTGTTGAACAAAAAAAGGATTGGAAAAACTTAACGAAGGAAGATTGTGTGACCTACTCAAGGCATGCAATCGAACAGCTGGCTCCACGTCTACAAAAAGAAATTTTATTAAGCTCTAATCGGCATGCTTATATAAAAGAAAAGCTCCAAAAAATCCTCATCAGGGTGTCTTCTATATTAAGCGAACATGCAAAAGTGAGCGGATTCTCTCCGGTTGGACTTGAGTTAGGTTTTGGAGGTCAAGGACCTCTGCCGCCGTTTACTTTTCAATTAAAAAACGGCTGCACGATGGAGCTTGTTGGAAGGATTGACCGAGTGGATAAAGCAGAAGGATCAAAAGGACTTCTTTTAAGAATTGTCGACTATAAGTCCAGTGAGAAGGGGCTTGATCTAGCTGAAGTTTACTACGGTTTAGCCTTGCAAATGCTCACTTATTTAGACCTGACCATTACGTATTCTAAAGAATGGCTTGGCATGGAGGCGACACCGGCAGGAATTTTATACTTCCATATTCATGACCCGCTGATTCAAACGCCTATTCCGCTTGGAGAAGATGCAATTGAGCAGGAAATATTGAAGAAATTTAAAATGAAGGGTCTATTGCTCGAAGATGTGGAAGCAGTGAAGTTGATGGATCAAACACTCGAATCAGGAAGATCACAAGTCATCCAAGCTGGTTTGAAAAAGGATGGTTCTTTCCGATCTGACTCTGCGGTATTAAGTGAAGATCATTTTCACATTCTCACAAAACACGTTCGGCGAACCTTTGAAGAGGCAGGAGAAAGAATTACAAGCGGTGAGGTAGAGATAAACCCATATAAATTAAAGGATCAAACCCCTTGCCGCTTTTGCTCCTTTAAGTCTATTTGCCAATTTGATGAATCAATAGAAGATAATGAATTTAGGGTGCTCACCTCTGAGAAGGATGATGTCATGTTAGACCGGATCAAAAAAGAAGGGGATCAGTATGCAAATACCAAAACCGAATAACAGTACTTGGACAGATGACCAATGGAACGCCATCGTTTCAGAAGGACAAGATATTCTTGTTGCTGCGGCGGCGGGGTCAGGGAAAACAGCGGTCTTGGTTGAACGGCTCATTCGAAAAATGACTCGGCCGGAGCAGCCAGTTGATGTGGACAGGCTGCTCGTAGTGACTTTTACCAATGCTTCAGCAGCAGAAATGAAGCACCGGATCACTGAAGCACTTGAAAAAGAACTATCTAAAAACCCTGGTTCCCTTCATATGCGGAGGCAGCTGTCACTTATGAATCGTGCCAATATTTCTACCTTGCACTCCTTTTGTTTGCAAGTTCTCCGTACCTTTTATTATGAGATTGACCTTGATCCAGGTTTTCGTTTGGCTGATCAAACAGAAGGAGAATTATTAGGAGATGAAGTGTTAGATGAACTGTTTGAGGATGAGTATAAGGCTGGAAAGCCGTCATTCTTTGAACTCGTTGATCGTTACACATCTGATCGGCATGATTTAGATCTTCAATGGCTTGTCAAAAGAATTTATGAGTTTTCTAGGTCACATCCAGCGCCCGAACAATGGATGCGGGCATTCCTTTCTCTTTATGATGTGGATACACAGACAAAGGTAGAAGAGTTACCCTTTTATCCATATATCAAAGAGGACCTTTCTCTCGTTTTAAGAAGCTGTCAGGAACTGCTGGAACAAGCGCTCACTTTATCAAAAGAGCCGGGCGGTCCAGCACCGAGAGCAGAGAATTTTATAGATGATTTAGAGCAAGTAAATGAATTAATAAGGCATCAAGATGATTTTGGGACACTTTATGAGCTTTTGCCAAACATCAATTTTAAAAGGTTAAAGACTTGCAAAGGGGATGACTATGACCCAGCTCTGTTAGAAAAAGCAACAGATTCACGCAATCAAGCCAAAAAACAATTAGAAAAGCTAAAAGATGAATACTTTATGCGCAGTCCCGATCAGCATTTAAAAAGCTTGGCTGAAATGAAGCCAGTTGTAGAAACACTTGTAGAGCTTGTGATTCAATATGGAGAGCGTTTCGAAAGAGCAAAACAAGAAAAATCAATCGTAGACTTTTCGGATCTAGAACATTATTGTTTGCGCATTTTAGCGAAGCAGGACGCAGAAGGAAATCTCATTGAAACAGAAGCGGCTAAATACTATCAACAGCAATTTGAAGAAGTACTTGTGGATGAATACCAGGATACAAACCTTGTCCAAGAAACGATTTTAAAGCTCGTGTCTAAAGGAAAACATCCTGCCGAAGGCAACCGCTTTATGGTTGGTGATGTGAAGCAGTCCATTTATCGCTTTAGACTTGCAGAGCCGATGCTCTTTTTAAATAAATATAAACAATTCAAAGCAGACAGCAAAGAAACAGGTAAAAGAATTGATCTAAATAAAAACTTCCGCAGCCGGGCTGATGTTTTAGACAGTACCAACTTTCTGTTCAAACAGCTGATGGGAGAAACAGTTGGAGAAATTGAATATGATGAACAAGCTGAATTAAAGCTTGGAGCGAGTTATCCGCAAAGCGAAGACACGACGTCAGAAATGCTTCTTGTTCATTTAGATCAGCACGACACAGAAAACGATGAAGAACGAGAAGAGCTAGAGACGGTACAATTTGAGGCGAGAGTGATTGCGAAGAAAATAAAAGAATTGGTAGAACAGCCTTTTCAAGTGTACGATGCAAAACAGCAGCTGACCCGCAACTTGCAGTATCGAGACATTGTGATCTTGCTTCGCTCAATGCCGTGGGCTCCGCAAATGATGGAAGAGTTGAAGAAGCAGGGAATCCCTGTTTATGCGAATCTTTCCTCAGGTTATTTTGAAGCTACAGAAGTATCTGTCATTCTTTCTTTGTTAAAAGTGATTGATAATCCATATCAAGATATTCCGCTCGCTGCTGTTTTAAGGTCACCTCTTGTTCATTTAGACGAAAATGAGATGGCACTGATTAGAACAAGTGATAAAAAAGGCACTTATTATGACGCTGTGAAGGCATTTATGAGTGTGACACACTCTGATCATCCGACATGCAGAAAGCTGGAGCGTTTCTTCCTTCAATTACGCAAATGGCGTGATTTTTCGATTCAGCATTCGGTAGCAGAACTGATTTGGGAAGTGTACCGAGATACACAATATCTAGATTATGTCGGCGGGATGCCAGGAGGTAAGCAAAGACAGGCAAACCTTCGGGCTTTATATGATCGAGCGAAACAGTATGAAAAGGCTGCATTTAGAGGGCTGTTTCGATTTCTTCGATTTATTGAAAGAATGCAAGAGCGTGGAGATGATCTTGGAGCGGCAAAAACGTTCAGTGAAACAGAGGATGTTGTCCGCATGATGACCATTCATAGCAGTAAAGGACTCGAATTCCCTGTTGTATTTACTGCAGGACTTGGCAGGAACTTTAACATGATGGATCTAAATCAGTCCTACTTGCTCGATAAAGAATTAGGTTTTGGCAGCAAATATATTCATCCTGAGCTGAGAATTAGTTATGCAACCTTACCGCTGATCGCGATGAAAAAAAAGATGAGAAAAGAACTATTATCTGAAGAACTGAGGGTTCTATATGTGGCGCTCACAAGGGCGAAGGAAAAATTATTTTTAGTCGGCTCTGTCAAAAATCAAGTGAAAGCTTTAAGCAAGTGGCAAAATGCCGCAAACGGAGATGACTGGCTTCTTCCTGATTTTGAACGATATCAAGCGAGAACATACTTAGATTTTATTGGCCCAGCCCTTATCCGTCATCAAGCGATGTCTTCTCTTTTAGAAGAATCGAGAGAAGTCGTTCTCTCGCATCCATCATCATTTTCTATCACCTTTCATCAAGCGTCCGATCTTCTAAAAGAAGACATGTCACTTGAAAAACAAAAACAAGACGAAGTGGTACAAGCATTAATGGAAGGTGTGCCTGTTCAAGGATATGGCGATTACGAGGAGGAAGTAAAAGAAAGACTTACATGGCGTTATCCATATTTAGCGGCCTCCCAAGTAGGGACAAAGCAGTCAGTTTCTGAGATCAAAAGAATGAAAGAAATACAGGATGAATACAGTGTGCCTTCTTCCATCCGAAAGACTCGTGCGACACTGTACGAACGACCGGCTTTTATGAAGAAAAAAACACTCACAGCCGCAGAACAAGGGACGGCCATGCATACAGTCATGCAGCATATCCCTCTTCCTTCAAATGAACCATATGATGAATCTCGTGTAGAAGAGCTGCTCCATTCTTTAAAAGAGAAAGACTTACTAACAGATGAACAAATCCAGTCCATCAATCGAGAAGGAATTGTGGCCTTCTTTTCTACTGTTATTGGTCAAAAACTGCGGAAAGCGGACTGGGTGAAACGAGAAGTATCGTTTAGTATGGTTTTACCGGTTAAAGAGGTATACAGCCATATTGATGCAGAAGGTGAACCTGTGCTCATTCAAGGAATGATTGATTGTTTATTTGAAGCAGATGGCAAGCTCTATTTACTTGATTATAAAACAGATCGAGTGACTGGCAGATTCTCAGGTGGATTAGAGGAAGCTGAAGCGATGTTAAAAAAACGCTATGAAACGCAAATATCGTTGTATACAGCAGCGGTAGAACGTTTAACAAACAGAACATTAGAGGAAAAAATCCTTTATTTCTTTGATGGAAATCTAGAAATTTCTTTATAGGTGGAATGAATGAGAGGTGAATCACATGAGGATTCTGCATACAGCGGATTGGCATCTAGGGAAAACCCTTGAAGGCCGAAGCCGGCTTGAGGAGCAAGCTGAGTTTTTAGATGAATTAAATCAAATCGTCAAGGATGAACACATTGATGTCGTTGTGATGGCTGGAGATGCCTTTGATACAGTGAACCCTCCTGCTCGCGCAGAACAGCTTTTTTATGAAAGTCTGTCTGCATTATCTGATAAAGGAAAGCGTCAGGTGGTTGTGATCTCTGGCAACCATGATAACCCAGACCGTTTATCAGCCGCATCTCCTTTAACGAATGAGCAGGGGATTCATTTAATTGGATATCCGACAAATGATTTAATTCATGTCGATGTTCCTTCTGCAAGTGAACGTCTATCTATTGCAGCACTCGCTTACCCGTCCGAAGCAAGGCTCAACGAAGTGCTGGCTGAAACATTTGAAGAGAAACTGCTTCGTGATCAGTACAATTTAAAAATACAACAAATGTTTCAACATTTAAGCAGCCAATTTCAGGCGGATACGGTTAATATCGCAACAAGTCATATTTATGTGGCAGGTGGCAGTCAAACGGATTCGGAAAGGCCGATTGAAGTGGGAGGCGCATATACCGTTGCGGCCGAAAGTCTGCCTGAGGAGGCTTGTTATGTCGCATTGGGGCATTTGCATCGCCCCCAAACCATTAAACGTGCCAAAACGATTGCCCGCTATTCTGGCTCTCCACTTGCATACAGCTTTTCTGAAGCAGGCTACGCCAAATCAGTCACCATTGTAGATGCAAAACCGAATGAAACAGCAAGCTGGAAAGAAGTGTTTTTATCAAGCGGTAAACCACTTATGAAGTGGAAGGCGACTGAAGGACTGAGCCAAGTACACAGTTGGCTGGATGAAAAGCGGGATCTTCAAGCCTGGATTGATTTAGAGATTCACTTAACAGATCAGCTGTCGATCGAACAAATTCATCAGCTTAGAAAACAGCATAGTGGATTTGTCCATATTAGACCAAAGTTTAAAGAGTTACAGCAAAAAGAAGAACAAAAACAAGTGGAAAAGCTCTCGATTGAAGAGCGGTTCGTGAAATTTTATGAGCGTCAGACAGGTGGAGGTCTACCTGATGAAAAAACCGTCAAGCTATTTTTAGAGCTTGCCAATGACATGCAAGAGGAGGAAGCGAATTGAAGCCGATCACGCTAACCATTAAAGGACTTCATAGCTTCAGAGAAGAGCAAACCATTGACTTTAGCTCCTTATGTGATGCAGGTGTGTTTGGTATTTTTGGACCGACTGGAAGCGGAAAATCGTCTATATTAGATGCCATGACACTAGCACTCTATGGCAAGGTCGAACGTGCACTCAATAATACGCATGGTATTTTGAACCAAGCTGAAGAAAAGCTGTCTGTCTCCTTTACGTTCGCTTTGCAAAGGGAACACCATATTTCTTATAAAGTGGAACGTGCCTTTAAACGGGCAGATGAAATGAAGGTTAGAACGACGTTATGCCGATTGATTGAAATTGGTGATACGCAGACAGTTCTTGCAGATAAAGCAAGTGAGGTCAATCGTAAAATAGAAGAATTACTTGGTTTAACCATTGACGATTTTACGAGAGCGGTTGTTTTACCCCAAGGAAAGTTTGCGGAATTCCTTTCATTGAAAGGAGCCGACAGACGCCAAATGCTGCAGCGTTTGTTTAATTTGGAGAAATATGGTGATCAGCTCGTCAAACGTTTACGCGCAAAGGCTCAAAATCACTATGGTCAGAAAAACGAACTGCTGGCTGAACTGACTGGATTAGGAGAAGCTGGTCCAGAGGCATTAGCGAAAGCTAAAGAAGCAGCTGCGCAGGCGCAAGCTATTTTTCTTGAGAAAAAACAAACGCGGGACGAAGCGTTCACTACTTTTACAAAAGCGCAAGCCATCTGGCAGTATCAAAAGGAACAAGAAGCGTACGAGAAGGAACAAAACAAACTCAATCTACTGGCACCAACGATGGAAGAGAAAAAGAATCAACTTCGCATTGCAGAGCAGGCAGAGACATTAAAGCCTTATGCGGATGCATTAACAAAGGCTGAAAAGCAGCTCTCTCAAGCATCAAAAGAGAAGCAGGAAGCAGAAAAACATTTACTTCATCAACGAACGATCTATGATCAAATGACGCAGGAGTATGAGCAAACACGGCAAAAGAAAATGGAAAATGAGCCAGAGCTTCTTCAAAAGAAAGAGCAGCTGATTCAATTAAAAGAAATTGAACGAAAAAAAGAAACAGCTCTTCAGGAAAAGACCGTACTAGAGCAGCAAAACCATGAAAAAGCGCAGCAATTGACTCAAAAAAAAGCGGAAGCCGAAAACCTGCAATCTTTATTAGAGCGTGCGCTTGCGAAACAAACACAGTTGAAGCATGAGCTGGAACAATTACAAGTCTCTGTCAAAGAGCGGAAACTTGTACAAGACGCACTTCGTTTCAGTGAAAATGTTCAAAGAATGAATGTGAGTATTCAAAAGGAAGAACAAAAGATTGAGGAGCTAAGACAGCGTTCAGCACAGGCGACACAATCATATGAAAAGCTTCAAAAACAGCAAAAAGATCATCATGAAAAAATAAATCAATCGTTTCAAGCGATAGAACAATTGTATTTTTATGTATGTGAATTTGAACGAGGTCTTACAGAATGGAGTCATAAAGAGCAGGACAAAAAACAAGAAAAATTAAAACAGCGTGATGTTGTCAGATCGGCAGAATTAAGAAAAGAATTAGCGGCAGAGCTAGTAGACGGTGAACCATGTCCTGTTTGTGGATCAATTCATCATGATCCAAATGCTGTGATAGACAATGACCATGAAGAAACGGTTGCCCAAATTGATGAATGGATTGTAAAAATGGATAAAGAGCTCAAGCAGGCAGAGGAATATGCTAGAGACATGTTTGCTGCAAAGCAGCTGCTTGAAACGCATGCCAATCAATTAGTTAAACAGTTCTCCTTTTTATCTCAAAAAGCCCCCGATTCTGAAGTAGCTGCAGCAGTAGAAGCAGTACAGAATCCGCAGTCTTTGCACCAGCTGATTCAAGAATGGAAAGGCGTAAAACAAGATATTCAAGCAATCGAAAGCAAACGAGCTCGTTTAATGGACGTCACTTATGATCAAGCGGCAGAAATGAGCAAAGTCAAAGATCAACTGACATTTGAGCAGCAGCGCATACAAGAACTAGACATGCTGATCAAGGAGCTTCGATCTGAGCTTTCCGAACAACTGACGCAATTTGAACAGACCTTTCCTCACCTGACAATCAACCAAGTGCAGGAAATGCAGCAACAAATTGACGAAAAGGATCAACAAGCGGAAGGTTATCAAGAGCGTATTGAGAAGAGTATTTCTTTTCTAGAGGAAAAACAGCAGGCAAAAGAGCATCTGCAAACAGCCATATACGATCTAGAGAAGGAACTCGATAAGTTGGCGCATCAGCTCGGAAGCCAGCAGCACCTGATCGATCAATATGAAACAGATTTACAGCGATATCCTTTAAAAGCCGCTTCTCTTTCTGATGAACTGGACGAAGTTCAACAATCTCTTGCTCATCTAAATGAAAAAGAACAGCAATCGTACGAGCAATTCAAGCATGCACAGCAATTATTTAGTGAGGCGCAAAGCCATTTCTCAAGCAGTGAACGTCAGCTCCAAGAGGCGAAGCGGCGAAAACAAGAAGCTGAGGAAGCATGGCAAAAAGAAACAGGATCTACTCCTTTTGATCAGCCGCAGGAGATTGAACCTGCTTTAATGGATCGATCTGTACGTCTTACAGTCAAACAGGAAATTGAGGAATTTGAGGATAAAAGAAAGCAATGTGCAGCAAACTTAAAGCGAATTTCGGAACTGTTAAAAGGTGAGTCGCTGGATGAAGACGAGTGGACAGATATTCAACTAAAAAAAGAAGCGGCGGAAAAAGCGCTTGAAGAAGCGACAGCGCTGAGTGGATCTGCACAGGAGCATCTGCGAGTGATTGAAGCAAACCATCAGCGCTTTGCAAGCATTCATGAGCGCCTTGAAGAACTGCAGCAAGAAATTGACCGGCTGGATAAGCTTCAAACTGTGTTTAAAGGGAATACATTTGTTGAGTTCCTAGCAGAAGAACAGCTAGAAAGTGTCAGCCGTGATGCTTCTCATCGTCTTGGGATTTTGACAAGACAAAGGTATGCCATTGAAGTCGATTCAGAGGGCGGTTTTGTGATGCGGGATGATGCCAATGGAGGTGTCAGACGTCCGGTATCCAGCTTGTCTGGGGGAGAAACTTTCCTGACGTCTTTAGCACTTGCTCTTGCTCTGTCTGCACAAATTCAGCTGAGAGGTGAGTTCCCGCTGCAATTCTTCTTCTTAGATGAAGGATTTGGTACACTCGATCAAGACTTGTTAGATACGGTGATTACGGCATTAGAGAAACTACAGTCTCAAAATTTAGCTGTTGGTGTGATCAGCCATGTGGAAGAATTAAAGATGAGACTGCCAAAGAAACTGATTGTCCACCCAGCAGATCCAAGCGGGAAAGGAACAACAGTCTCGATGGAATTAATGTAAAGTGAGGTGATCTCAGGATGGCAAAGCAAACGATTGGATTATGTGAGCTGTGCGGAAGACAAGAGGTCGTCCTTACGGAACATCACTTGACCCCAAAAGAAGAGGGCGGGGCCTTTCTACCGACTGCCTTCCTGTGTATCCCTTGCCATAAACAAGTACATGCTCTTTATACAAACCAGGAGCTTGCCGCACGTTTGAATACGCTGGATGCACTAAGACAAGATGAAAAGCTTGTTCCGTACATCAAATGGATTCGAAAGCAGCCGGCAAGCAAGCTGGTCAAAACAAAGAAATCAAGACAACGCAGAAAGAAATAAACATAAAAAAGCGCTCCTCTAAATGAAATGAGTGAAGAGGAGCCGCTTTATGCATTGCCTACCATATTCTGATCATTTAAGTCAGGATCCACATAGTTGGTGGCGCTAATGCCATTATTTAAAATCAAGAAATCTCCGGTATTCCCCGCTCCAGAGCCTAAAGCAGATTTTGAAGAACTTTTAGGCGAAAGATAAAATGAGTCACCGACGTTTACGACGCCCCCAGAAATCGAGTTAATGTAAATGGGTCCGACAATTGCTGGCATAATCGACATCCTTTATTCGAAGTCATATCACCATCATATGCGCAGGTAGGTCCAATTGTGAGTTTGGCGGCTGTTCGTCATTGTTGCTAAATAACTCTCGAATATGCTTCACTCGCGCAACGGCATTTATTCCGCACGTAGAGCCAATTTGATAGATAGAGGAGGAAGAGACCCCTTCTACATGAATGGACGACACTTTAATGAGAGGCTTTTCATGATAAAAGGCCGTTCTAACCGCTCGTTCTGGCAGCATCAATGGGATCGGCTCATAATACACTTCAAATTCTTTTGCATCTAGGTTTTCAGCTTCATTTCCATAAAACAAACTAATGGTTCGCTGAACAGCTAACACCTTCACGTTCGGACATAGCTCTTGTGTATCACCAATTTGAACAACACTTGAAATCCCGACAGAATTCACCTTCGAGAACTTCACTTGAGATGTGCGCTTGATCATTATCGAGGGGCTAGAGGAACAAACGGGCCAATAATTAATGATTCTGGCGGTGTATCGAAAATCGATGACAGTTGTACGTGATCCGTGTCCCCGATAATAAATAGGGAAGAGGACGATACCCCAACTACTTTAATGCTTCCGGTTTCGATGTTGCGGTTGACGACTGTGAAATTCATCCGTTTTCCTCTCCTTTCGTTTCATTTGGAATATGGGCTAAAAAGTGCTCGATTGCCCGTTTGACATCATGTTTCACGTATTCAGCAATTTGCTCGGAACGTTGAAGCGGGGTCATATCTTCCCTTTGTGGCAGCTGCCCCGCATAATATTTGATTCTGCTGTCTATTTGTTTTCGAATGTCCTCAATGATATGGTGTTTGTTGCTTTCATCAAGCGAGCCTTCGTATCGCTGCTCTAGTTCTTCAAGAAGCTGCGGTGCTTCTTCATTTAAGAATGCATCGACAAGCTGGCGTGTTTGATTGAAAAATTGATCAGCCATTTCTTGCTGCATCATTCCAATTCCCGGGGTTGTTGTTTGGCCCACTTCAAAATTTTGAACACTATTTGGATCAGATGGATTGAGGCCGATATTTAATGTGCCTTCCAGCCGCTCGATTTTCAGTTGATCAAATTGATAATCAATCCGTTCAATCGTTGTTGTCGGTTTATCTTTGATCATTTGCATTTCCTGCTGAAGCTCGTTAAGCCTTTTTTCAAGCATCATGATTTGCTGTGTTTGCTTTTGAATGATGCCATACATTTGTGAAGCGCTGTTTTGATAGTCATACATATGCATACACCTCCGGGGATTGCAGATGAACTTATGTTGTTGGTGACTGAAGCGGTACAAAAGGTGCCGTGCTTGCGCCCTGAGACTCTTCAATTCCTTGTGTGCCTGCTGCGGCAGGTGCTGCTTCTACGTAGCTACCAGTGTTATACAGATTGGAGAGTGCTTTGATTGATCCAGCACTGCCGATTTGCAGAACGGATGAGTTACTCACAGACTCCACACGTAAGTAATTAATTTGTATCGCTTGATTAATATAGAAGTTCAATGGATTCTCACTCCTTACAAGTTACCAACAAGCGGTTGATCAATGACATCACTATCATACGTATTTGTCACACTTTTATAGTTGCTAATGCGTAATTGATCACCAGTGTTAAAACTGCCTGCGCCGGCAAACGTTTTAACCTGACTATTTGGAGAAATGGTGATGCAATCTCCAACATGAACGACTCCGCTCGTTCCGACGGCATTTACTTTAAAGGCTCCAACAATAGCCGGCATAGCGGTGCACATCCTTTAGAAAAATAGGGCACTTCGTTTTTGGGCGTTTCACCATAGCTTATGATGGGTCTTTTAATATGTGATTGTCTTTTTGAAGAACTTTGATGAGAGGAATGAAGTGTATGGTTTACCCTTTATTCGAGCATTCTTTAGAGGTGGTTTTGATGCCTTTATTCAAGAGTGTGTCAAGCTCTTGACTGCACCTGATGGTTTCTTCGGCATTCATTCCGAATTTTTTTGCGGTCTCAATCAAATGTAATCTTTTTTGTTCAATTTCATAATTGATCATAACGGACGCCAACTCTCACATTTTTTATCAAATAGAAGGATATGGTTAGTATACCCTATTTTTCTATAAAAAAAGCTCTTTCGTCAATATGAGAACTAAAGTGACAAAATTCGAAAGTGTCTTTACAGGTGCGATGTCTCTTTTTTAATCTCAGTTTGTAAATAACGTCGTCTTTTGTTGATATACTGTCGGATTAATTCTCGCTCTGAACGCAGCATGTCTTGTCGGTTTTTCGTATATGGATCATCTCCAATTCGCTGCTCAATCGAAGCATGCCATGTCTCAATGATGGGGAGAAGCCGTTTTTCTAAAAAATGTGTATCTAGTACGTGCTGGAAAAGGGCATAATAGTCTCTTTTAAATGCAGGGATGTCTAGCAATCTAGCGGTTAATGTATTGAAACCGCTGACTGGAATATAATCAAACGCCATTTCTTCTCCGTGAATATCACGACCCCAAGTCGCATCATAATCCCAAGGCATTACTTGAAACCTTCCTTGATCATTCACATAAAGCGCATAGTTATGAACAAAGCCATCAAAATTTTGGGTACACACGACACCAATGAGCCAGCGGAAATATTGTGTTACATCAAGGTACTGCTCAATCTTACTTGCAAACGTGTCGTCCCTTGCGGTGTTCAAAAAGTAAATAAATTCACTCAGCTGCTTGTCGTGTTCAGGAGTTCCCGTTTTTTTCTCATAACCGAGAAGAAGATGTTTTTTTGGCTTTTTATCAAATGAACTTAAAAGAGAGAAATTGGCGTCATCATCTACAGCATAATAAATGCCGCCTCCATGCAGCTGTCGTTTTTGGAGGAACAGCTCATCTACAGATTCTATTTTTAAATAAATGCCTTCTTTTCTTCCATTAATGGTCAGAAACACATGAGAAGCGGACGGGCTGAAGACACCCATTTGTTCAAAGAAATAAAAAGACAGCCTGTTGCGAATGAAAGAAGGATCATTGTACTCTGCATTTAAGTGAAAAAGGGATTCGCCCTGTCTTTGCTTTGGTTTTCGATATTCAATTTGATAGGATTTTTTCTTGAGCTTTCGGATGTGTGATCCTCGGTATGAGGCATAAATATGTGACTTCGTTTGGCCGGTTTTCAGAATGGCCTCGACGGGTTCATCGTTCCATACGTCCTTTTTTAATTCCATGAGATCTTTTGGATGAATCCAGATATCCAGTTGTTTTAAAGGTTCTGTGTCCATGCGTTCATCACCCTCCTATATCTCCTCCACTATATGAAAATGAAGGAATGTCCTGTACCTGCTGGTAGGTATTCATGGAGTTTTCTAAGAAAGAGGCATTCGCCAAGAACACTTGTCTATCGAGTCTCGTAACATAAAGCAGAGAAGATAAACAGCTTTGTCTGTTTGTTTTGTCAGAGCACAGATTGGGAGGGGAATTGTTCGTGAGCACATTTGATCATTCGCATATTGAACATGCAGTTGATTCACTTCGAAGTGAGGGGCGTGATCATCACTTAGATCGTGAACCAGAATCGGGACATTCGCACAAATCATCTCGTTCTCGTCATTCAAATCGCCGTCACTGGTTCTTTGGTGGAGGAGGCTGCCGTAAGTCACATCGCAGCAAAAAAAGCCATAAAAGCTATCGCTCTAAAAAAAGTCGCTGCTCAAAAAAAAGTGTAAAGAGCGAGAAACCATGCAAAAGTAAAAAGTCGTATAAAAGCAAAAAGTCTTGCCGCAGCAAAAAGAGTGAACCAAAAAAATCATGCCGCAGCAAACACAGATCACATCATAAGAAAAGCTGCCGCAAATCACACCGCAGCCATCGATCTAAACGTTCTCATCACCATAAACGGAGTCACTCTTGCCGAAGATGCGGGAAGAAAAAACATCATTCCCGCCATCAAGGAAATGTTGATCGTAAATGGGATCAAGGGAATATGTGGGAGTATCGACGCTGCCGCTAAATGTCAGGTCTTCATTTTTGAAACCCTTTTTAAAAGAGAGTATGATAAAAAAGGGTTTTTTTTATTTCGTAGAGAAATAAAAATGAGACATCATAATGTATTGAAATGAAGATTGTGAGGGGAAAACATGAAGTTTTTTACAGGTGAGATACATAACAGATTGTTTATCGGGGTCGTCATTGATGATGAATGGGTGATGGACGTCAAAAAGGCAGAAGCAAAACTATTTGAGCTAGAAACATTGCCAAACTCTTTATCTGAATGCATCAACATGGGGGACAAGTTTGTCGAACACGTCAAACAACTTCTTGATTGGGCGGAGAAAAAAGAAGAAGACCGCGGCTCTTATGTCTATCCGCTTTCGGACGTGACACTCCATGCACCGATTCCAAAACCAACGAAAAACATCATGTGTGTTGGGAAAAACTATCAAGATCACGTCATGGAAATGGGAAGTGCAGCAGATATTCCTAAAGACGTGATGATCTTTACAAAGGCGCCTACCTCTGTTGTAGGGCATGAAGCGGATATTCTTCTCCATGAAGATGTGACAAGTGAATTGGATTACGAAGGGGAGCTTGCCATTGTCATTGGCAAAACAGGAAAGAATATTGCTCCTGAAGAGGTCCACGATTACATTTTCGGTTACACCATTTTAAATGATATAACGGCAAGAGATTTGCAGAAAAAACACAAACAATTTTTCATCGGAAAAAGCTTAGATACAACTTGTCCAATGGGACCTTATATCGTTCACAAGTCAGTGATCGAGGATCATGGAGCACTCCATGTGGAAACAAAGGTAAACGGAGAGGTTCGTCAGTCTGCCAGTACGGAATTAATGATCTTCCCAATTGAAGACATTGTGTCAACTCTTTCAAAAGGGATGACGCTGGAAGCGGGAGACATCATTGCAACAGGTACACCTTCTGGAGTCGGCAAAGGTTTTGAACCGCCAAAATTTTTAGCCTCAGGCGATCAGGTTGAAGTAACAATTGAACCAATTGGGACGTTATCAAATCGCGTCAAATAAAGGCGTGTTGACACAGGATTGTCGCTTTGTGTTCGACTTATTTCGTGGTACGATGAGAAGGTAATTGTTCTGATAAAGGGGGAAATCACAAATGGGAACACATTTACATATTACAGCGTGGGTGCTAGGTATTATTTTATTTTTCGTTGCCTTTGCATTAGCAGGTAAAAACGATAAAGGCGCTAAAATTGTGCATATGATCGTACGCCTATTTTACTTGATTATTATTGCAACGGGTGTAGAGCTGTATGTTCGCACAGGAATGAAAATCCCGGGTTACGGGGGCGAGTATGTTGGAAAAATGATACTTGGTATTCTTGTGATTGGTTTCATGGAAATGGTCCTTGTACGCAAGAAAAAAGGAAAATCGGTGACGGGTGTATTCATTGGTTTTATCGTGGTTGCCATTGTGACCATTCTTCTCGGCTTACGTCTGCCGATCGGTTTCCATATCTTTTAAGATAAAAAGGGCATTGCTTATCAAAAGCAGTGCCCTTTTTACGTGAGATCAAACTGAGACATCAGCCGGTGACCGTCAGACGTCGTCCATTCCAATTGAACTTGATTTGCGTCCGAATGATGGTGGCATTGAAGGGCAAGTGATTGCATGTCTCCTGAAAACTGAAAAAAAGACACGCGATGAGAAGGATGGAAGGAAGAGAAGACACAATCATAGACGGAAAAGCCAAGCTGTTCTACATAGTCAATGATCTGATAAAAGACGCTTTCCGGTACGAACATGAGCAAATCAAGCCACCCTTTAGAAAGAGACGCTGTATATTGAATGCGTTCACCGCCTTTTACCTCCATCAACTTCCCATTCTCACAAAGAACGACAGACCCGAGCAATTCTCCTTTTGTCCATCGATCCTTTTCTTTCAAACAGATCATAGAACTTTGAAGGCTTTCAGGCATCATGATGTCTCCTTCTTCGTCTTCAATCAGACAATGACCGTTTTCCATCAGTAAGTATCCGTTACACCATTTTGGGTGGTTTTGCTGAAGATATGTCATGCGGTTCTCCATTCGCAAAACCTCCTTTCCTCTTTCTTTTCTTACCAAATGAAGCTTGTCCTATACACAGGAGGAAAAAAGGACAAATCAACTATCAAGGAGACGATGCATAAACTAAGAAAGGCTAAATGAGAACACTTGATGAAAAACGGATGGGAGCTGATGATGATGTGTGGAATAACAGGCTGGGCAGACTTTAAAAAGCAGCTCATCCAACAGGATCATGTAATCAATCAAATGACAGATACATTATCTAAACGAGGGCCGGATGATACAAATACGTGGAAAAGTGAGCACGTTCTTTTCGGCCATAAACGGTTAGCCGTTGTCGATGTTGAAGGCGGAAAGCAGCCGATGACATATACCCATCAACACCATGATTATACGGTGGTATACAATGGAGAACTCTATAACACAGAGGATATACGAAAAGAATTATTCAAAAGGGGGCACCGCTTTCTTGGGCATTCTGATACAGAGGTTCTTCTTCACGCCTATACAGAATGGAAGGAAGAGTGTGTGACCCATTTTAATGGAATTTTTGCATTTGTCATTTGGGATAGTGAGCGTGAATTATTATTTGCAGCGAGAGACCGGCTCGGTGTCAAGCCATTTTTCTATACAGAACGTCATCATTCCTTTTTGTTTGGCTCAGAAATCAAAGCACTTCTGGCTCATCCTGAGATGA
This sequence comes from Bacillus sp. 22190, assembly GCF_052045575.1. Taxonomy (NCBI): domain Bacteria; kingdom Bacillati; phylum Bacillota; class Bacilli; order Caryophanales; family Bacillaceae; genus Bacillus; species Bacillus sp. 22190. The sequence goes on from NZ_JBQEPF010000004.1 coordinate 185,540, forward strand.
AAGCCAAAGTCGATCATGAAGGCTTATCAGAAATTTTTGGCCTAGGGCCGTCTAGAACACCAGGGCAAGGCGTATTTAAAGGGGTGAAAGAGCTGAGACCTGCTCATGCTTTAACCTTCTCAAAAGATGGTTTGCGTGTGTGGAGGTACTGGAATGTCAAAAGTAAGCCACATACAGATTCGCTTGATGACACCGCTCAGCACGTGAAGGAACTCTTTACGGATGCTGTTACAAGACAGCTCGTCTCTGATGTGCCTGTATGTACGTTTTTATCGGGTGGAGTGGATTCTAGTGCCATTACAGCTATTGCCGCCAAGCACTTTGAGAAAATAGGGAAAGCCCCGCTGCATACGTATTCCGTTGATTACGACGGAAATGATCAATTCTTTGAAGCAAGTCAATTCCAGCCCAATGCTGACGGGCCGTGGATTGATCGAATGACCAAAGCGTTTCAAACGAATCATCACAGCTGTATCATTGGGCAAAAAGAGCTGGCTTCTTATTTGAAAGAAGCGGTTGAAGTGCGAGATTTGCCGGGGATGGCAGATATTGATTCTTCTTTGCTATGGTTCTGCCGAGAAATTAAAAAGGATTTTGTTGTCGGTTTATCAGGTGAATGTGCAGATGAAATTTTTGGAGGTTACCCATGGTTTCACATGGCAAGCGAAACCAATGGATTTCCGTGGATGAGATCAACGGAAGCACGCATTCAGCTTCTTCAAGACTCATGGCAAAAGAAATTATCACTGAAGGAATATGCGCAAAGCAAATATGAAGAAACCGTGGCAGAAACCCCTCTTTTAGATGGGGAAACTGGAGTAGATAAAGCCCGAAGAGAACTTTTTTACTTAAATATGATTTGGTTTATGACAACACTGCTGGATCGAAAAGATCGTATGAGCATGGGTGCGAGCCTTGAGGTACGTGTACCATTCGCAGATCATCGTCTTGTTGAGTATGTATGGAATATTCCTTGGGAAATGAAAATGTATGGAAATCGGGAAAAAGGGGTTTTGAGAAAAGCATTAGAGGGAATTTTACCGAATGAAGTGCTTTATCGCAAGAAGAGCCCTTATCCGAAAACACATCATCCTGCTTATACTCAGGCGGTAAAAGAGATGTTAACAGATTGTCTCGCGCAAAAGGATTCTGTGCTTCATGAATTTTTAGATCCACATCAATTAAAACAGCTGATTGAAACAGAAGGGGCTTCTTTCCAGGTTCCTTGGTATGGTCAGTTAATGAAAGGCCCACAGCTCATTGCCCATTTGGCACAGATTCATCATTGGTTTGAAACATATCGAATTGATATAGAAGCATAACAAAGGGTCGGCTTTCTTGCACTTGTTGAAAGGAAGTCGGCTTTTTTGATACATAACATGAGACTTTTAGAGCACATCAAAAGTTGATCTAACCGCTTCAATTTGTATAATTAACTTAAAGTGAATTAATTTGGAGGAAAAAGGATAATGAAAATCATTGTGATCGGAGCAGGACCAGGGGGACTTGCAGCAGCTATGATGTTGCAAAGCAAAGGACATGATGTTCATATATATGAAAAACAGTCCTTTGTTGGCGGACGTAACTCTAAGTTTCAACTTGGTGATTTCACGTTTGATACAGGTCCTACTTTTCTCAGTATGATTCATATTGCAGAGGAACTGTTCACCTTTGCCGGTAAAAATCTCTATGATTATATAGATGTGATTGAATTAAAAGAAATGTATAGATTAATCTTTCAAGATGAGAAGCTTGATATGATTCGAGATCGAGACGAAATGTACAAACGGCTAGAAGCCTTTGCACCTGGTGAGGGCGAAGGGTATGTACATTTTATGAATGATACAAAACGAAAAATGGACCGCCTAACGCCGATTCTACAAAGTAAAATGGATCGTTTCCATCATTATTTGCGTCCAAAAGTCATCAAAGCACTTCCACAGCTCTCATTAAATAAAAGCTTATATGATGTGCTGTCGGATTATTTCTCAAATGAATCAGTGAAATATGCCTTTACATTCCAATCAAAATATTTAGGGATGTCACCTTGGGAATGCCCAGGAGCGTTCTCAATTCTTTCCTTTATGGAGCATGACACAGGCGTTTATCATCCGAAAGGCGGAGTGAATCAGCTGTCAGAAGCGATGGCAAAGGCAGCTGTTGAATCTGGGGCTACCCTTCATCTATCAACTGGAGTTGACAAGTTGCTGACGGAAGGCAGGAAAGTGAAGGGCATTCGCTTAGAAACTGGTGAAGAAATACAGGCAGATGAGGTCGTCGTAAATGGTGATTTTGCACACGTGATGACAAAGCTTGTAGAGCCGGGTCTTTTAAAGAAATATAGCGAGAAGAAACTGAAAAAGAAAAAATTCTCATGCTCCACCTTTATGCTGTACCTAGGTTTAGATACGATATATGATGAGCCACATCATACCATCGTTTTTTCCGATGACTATGCGAAGTTCGTCAAAGAGATTACGAAAACCTTTGAGCTGCCGGATGATCCGTCCATTTATATTCAAAATGCAAGTGTGACAGATGATTCGCTTGCGCCAAAAGGCAAGTCCGCTCTTTATGTGTTAGCACCCGTTGCCAATAATCAAAGCGGTATTGACTGGGAAGCGCATCAAGAAGAATTTAGAGAGCTTGTGCTGGATACACTGGAGCGGAAAACGGGCTTTAAGAATATCAGGCAGCATATTGAAGTCGAGCGGATGATCACGCCGAAGCATTGGGAAGAAGAGCTGTATGTATATGAAGGAGCTACATTTAATCTGGGTCATCAGTTGACGCAGATGATGGTACTCAGGCCGCATAATGAATTTGATGAGTTGAAACACTGCTGGCTCGTTGGTGGAGGAACCCACCCAGGCAGTGGATTGCCAACCATTTTAGAATCAGCGCGTATTACGACAAATGCGATTCTGGCAAAAGAGAAACATACGCACAAAAGAGTGCCACATCAAGAAAAGGGGAGCGCCTCATGAAAAAACATATATTGATTGCTGGCGGCGGTATTGGCGGAATGATCTCAGCCCTCTATTTAAAAAAAGCTGGACATGATGTCACCCTTGTTGAAAAAAATGAACGGCTCGGCGGGAGACTTGCTTTTGTACGTGAGAAAGGATATAAAGTAGATGAAGGTCCGACCATTGTCCTACTTCCTGATATGTTAAGAGGCATTTTACATGACGTAGGCATTGATGAAACATCTCTTGATCTCTTGCAGCTCGATCCGCTGTATACGATCCACTATCAAGATGGAACTTCCTACACGAAATACTCTGATACACGGCGACAACTAGAAGAAATCAAACGTGTATTTCCAAAGGAAGAACAGGGATATTTAACATTTATGCAAGAAATGACGGATCGGTTTCAAGAAGGGCAGGAAGCTTTTCTAGAAAAATCATTTCATGAAAAACGAACCTTTTTTACAAAAGCGAACATGAAGATTTTAATGAAATTAAAAGCATATCGAACCGTTCAAAGTTCTCTCAAAAAATATTTTTCAGATGAGCGCCTCCGAGATGCATATGCACTTCAAACCCTCTATGTCGGAGGAAATCCGTATGAAGCATCCGCCATTTATTCGCTTGTTTCATATAGTGAGCACGCACACGGAATTTACTATTTAAAAGGCGGATATGCGAGTTTAGTAGATATATTGGAGAGACAGCTCTTAAAGACGGGTGTACACATAAGAAAAAGTGAAGAAGTCGCACAATTTGAGTTTGAGGGGAAACGTGTGGTCAAGGCAAAAATAAATGATGAGCACATAGCAGCTGATGCATTTGTGATGAACGGAGATTATCCAGCGGCGTTAAAACAGCTTGGTTTAGGTGAACAAGACCGGCGTAAATACGTTCCATCCTCCGGCTGCGTGATGGTGTATCTAGGGTTAAACAAAGTATACGATGAAGCACCTGTTCATCAATTTTTCATGGGAGAACACTTTGATCAGCATATGAGAGAGGTGTTCCAAACGAAAACGATACCTCAAGATCCATCATTTTATACGTTTAATCCATCGACCATCGATCCATCCCTTGCCCCAGAAGGCAGCAGTGTCCTATATATGCTCATTCCTGTTCCATCAGGAGATCACATCAACTGGGAACAAGAGACAGACTTTGTGGATAAAATGGTGGAGCGTCTTGAAAAAAGAGGCTTTCCACAGCTGCGAGAGGCGGTTGTCTGGCATAAGGTGAGAACACCGAATGATTCAATGCGAGAAGGATTGTTTGAAGGCGGCAGCTTTGGACTCGCTCCTAATTTGTTTCAATCAGGTGTGTTTCGCCCGCAAGTAAAGGTTGCAGATGTAGACAATCTATATGCGGTAGGTGCTTCCATCCATCCCGGCGGCGGGGTACCGATCGTGATGCAAAGTGCAAAGCTCATGGCTTCTGTACTGCTTAAAGATCTGAACAACAGAAAGGAAGTGAAGCTAAGTGGTTGATGTGCAAACAGCATTGAAAATATGTGAAGAGACCATTCAAACCCATTCAAAAACGTTTTATCGTGCCTTTTCCATGCTGCCTAAAAAGAAAAGACAGGCTGTTTGGGCTGTTTATTCCTTTTGTAGGAGAGCGGATGACATTGTAGATGAGTCTCCTTCACCAAAGGAAGAACTGGCGTCTTTTCAGGAGGCATTTGATCGTTTCTTGCAAGGAGAAGTAGATCGTGATGATCCAATGTGGGTGGCGCTGGAGTATACATTTCAACAGTTTCGTATGGATGAATCCCCATTCCGTGACCTGCTGCGTGGACAGGAGATGGATTTAGAGCAGCACCGGTATGAAACGTTAGATGAACTGCTCATTTATTCCTATCATGTCGCAAGTACAGTTGGATTAATGCTGCTTCCGATCATTGCACCGCGTAAAAAAGAACAGCTAAAAGAAGCCGCGATTTCCCTTGGGATTGGCATGCAGTTGACCAATATTCTTCGAGACATTGGTGAGGATAAGGCGGAAAGGAACCGCATTTATTTGCCAAAACAAGTCATGGATCAATTTGGGTATACAGAGCAAGAATTACAAGAAGGGATCGTCAATCAAGCCTTCCAGCATGTATGGGAATATATAGCGTTTGAGGCAGAGGCGTACTATGAGGAATTTTTTGACCATCTCCATGAATTCCCACTTTATTCAAGGATACCAGTGAAAGCAGCTGCTCACTTTTATAAGGCTATTCTAGATAAAACTAGAGAAAACGAATACCGCGTCTTTACGAAGCGGTCATATATTTCAACACAAGAAAAAGCACTTATTTTAGAAGATATTACGTAATGAAAAGAAGACAAAGGGGTAAAATAAAGTTCGTTTTAGCCCTTTGTCAACAATCTGAAAGGACTGCACCCGCAGTCCTTTTTATGTGGAAGTAAACCGGTACTCCGTCCACACCCTTGAACGCCACCGCCTATACATGAAGATACCTCTTACCCATTCATCCACGATAAAAGAAATCCAAACCCCGATCAGGCCCATCTCAAGTTGAATGCCTAATAAATAAGCGATTGGAAGGCCGATGCCCCACATTGAAATCATCGCCATATAGACTGGAAACTTCGCGTCACCAGCTGCCCGCAAGGAGTTGATGATGACCATATTAAAAGAACGTCCAGGCTCTAAAATAATCGTCAATATGAGGAGGACGCTCGCTATTTGAATGATCTCACTGTTGCTAGTGAAAAAAGTAAGTAAATGCGTCGATGATAAAGATAAAGCAGTCGAAGAAAGAAGTGAGATGGCAATGGCCCAGTATAAGCTTTTCATGCACCTTCGATAGGCCGCATCAAATTCTTTCGCCCCGATCAGGCGCCCAATTAAGATTTGCGTTCCTTGGCTAATGGCGGCACCAAATAACATAATGAACATCATCAAATTCTGGGTATAGACTTTTGCTGCCAGTGCTTGCGTGCCCATAAATGTGATAAACAGCGTAATAATCATTTGAGAGCCATTATAAGAAAGCTGTTCTCCAGCAGAAGGAATGCCGATTTTTAGCAGTTTTTTCAAATGCGTTCGCTGGATGTAAAACATTCGCTTGAATGAAAACCGCAATCCAATGCGGTGTCGAACAATGAGAATCATGGCTGTTAGACCGATTAACCGTGCAAATGATGTGGAAAGAGCAACACCCATGACACCTAATACAGGGAAGCCAAATGGTCCAAAGATGACCAAATAATTACCAGCAACGTTTAACAGATTCATACCGATGGTGACATACATCGTATCTCTCGTGAATCCATAGCTTTTTAAAATAGCACTATAGGTCATAATGAGCGCCTGAATAAAAGAAAGCAGGCCGACAATCTGTAAAAAGACGGTTGCATCTGGCATGAGCTCGCTAGATAATCCCATCATAGTCAGGATGGGCACAGCTAACACAAACATAAGAAGACTGATCACAAAGCTAATGAGGAAGTTAGTGCCTAGTGATACATAGGCAACTTGGGTCGCTTCCTGCTTGCGGCCCGCTCCTAAAAGCTGCGCAATGACAATCGTCGTCCCAGTCGTAATGAAGCTGAACATCACAATCAATAGATTTAATAGCTGATTACTAACCCCTACTGCGGCAACACTATTGTCAGAATACTGGCTGAGCATCAGTGTATCTGCGCTCCCCATCAGCATATATAAAGAGATTTCGATAAAAATAGGCCAAGTTAATGCAAATAATGAAGGGTGGAATTTTTCACTTTTGGCTTGAACCTTTTGTATTGTGAGTGCTTGTGGTTTCATCACATCACCTTCTTTCGTATAAATCCGATTTATAGTGTACCTTGCATCGACTATAATAAGAAGAGATGAAACCGAAACTTATTGGAGAAATCCGACTTCATAAGGGGATGAATATGGGTCCGTTTATTACATTTACTGTACCGCCATTTTCAGTCTATATTGCTTCAGGTAAAGGTGTATTCCACCCAGGAGAACGACATATCTCCAGAATTTTCACCGTCTTTGATCTTCTTTATGTCACGAAAGGTGAACTGTGGATCACAGAAGACGAAGTGCCTCATCATGTAAAAGAGGGAGAATATATCATCTTATCACCGGGACTTGCCCATGGTGGACATCTGCCATGCAAAGAAGAAACACTTTATGAGTGGCTGCATTTTTCAATTGATTCATTTGAGTTTACAGATCGGCCGAGAGAACACTGGTTTGACATGAAGCAAAATCAAGCCACTTTTGAAAAAGCAGCAAGCTATGAATTTCGTCTGCCCCGAAAAGGAAAAGTGAAAGGGGGAAGCGTGCTACAGAAGCATCTTTCAGCGATGCGCGCTTTAAATGATGATGCGTCTGAACTTCAGCTCAAAAAGCAGCTTCAATTTGAGGAAATGCTCATTCATTTACAAAAAGAAGCATTTCATATTCCAAGTGCAAAGGAGACTGTCGCTTCAGAAGTGGTTCACTATCTTGAACGTCATTTTACGCAAAAATTACAGATGGAGAAGCTGGCAGAGATTCTTCATTATCATCCTGATTACATGACAAGGTGCATGCAGACCGTGTACGGACTGACGCCGAGCCAGTACATCAATCGACTCAAAATTGAAAAAGCCAAAAGCCTGCTTGCTTCAACGAATGAAAAAATAGCTCTCATTGCAGAACATGTAGGCATTGATGACCCTACTTATTTTTCAAAGCTGTTTCGGCAAAATGAAGGCATGACGCCTATCGAGTATCGTCATCTTGCTAAAAGAACGACAAAGTAAAGGAACGTGAACAGATGAAAGGAAAAAAAGAAGAGATTGTGAGCATACGTCCATTAGACGAAACCGATTTAGAAGTGGTATGGCATTTAAGGTTTAAAGCACCAGATCAGGCCTATCGAAAGTGGAATGCTCCGTATTTTATTGAACATGACATATCGCTTGCTGCATTTAAAAAACGCTATTTACAGGATGATTCTGTCCTGCCAAAACTATTTGGCATTGATGTCGGAGGTGAATTAAAGGGCACAGTTTCTTATTATTGGGAGAATGAACGCACACGCTGGCTGGAGTGTGGGATTCTTATTTATGACTCACGTTTTTGGAATGGGGGCGTTGGTACAAAGGCATTGCGTCTATGGATCGATGAACTCTTTTCACACATTGATATCCCACGCATCGGCCTGACCACCTGGTCTGGAAATGAACGCATGATGCGTTGCGCAGAGAAATGCGGGTTTATCCTTGAGGGAAGACTGCGCAAGGTACGTTACTATCAAGGGGAGTATTATGATTCGATGCGGTATGGGATGCTGAGAGAAGAATGGCAAAGCCTTCCGAATCATTCATTTGAATAGTTGTTTTTAAGATTAGGAAAAAAGTATAGTAAGATTCAATAAATTGAAAAAGAAGGGTGGCGGATGAATGTGAAATGGATTACAGGTTGGTTTGTATCCATCTTAGTCGCAATCTACCTATTCGTTGATGCACCAAAACACGGGAAAAATAAATGGTTATGGGCCATCTTAGGTCTTTTACTCGGGCTCTTCACACTTGGAATATATCTCATTCAAACAGGAAGAAAAGGGTTGGGCTGGACAGTACTGATTGTGTCCATTCTCATCTATGCGATTGCCATCCTCGTCTTTGTCTTGTACTTTCTCATGCTGGTCTTCGGGTACTCCAACGCAAATTAGAGAGTACGGCTGTGGCGATTTGTTTCACTTCAAGTTGCTACCGATTGATGGTTTGATTGCGCCAAAGCATCTTAGGATAAATGGTGATGGGGATCGGGCAGGATGATCCTCATGTTTATCCATCTTATTTTATCTCATGTGGCTCACTGCTTTGGTCAAGTAAGTCCTTCATAAAGAAGGGCTTTTTTCTTTTATTTTTTGAGCAGGGACACCTGCAATGACAATCCGCTCTTCATGAAAGGAGCGATTCACTACTGCATTTGCTCCGATGGAAATATGATTCGCAATATAAATATTTCCAAACAGTTTAGCGCCAGGGCCGATCCATACATGATCTCCAATGACGGGCACATCTTTTTCATGATGGTTTTGACCGATATTCACGCCTTGATGAATATCACAAAACGATCCGATTTTGGCGTGCTTGTTCACAATCAACAGCCCAGTATGGTTGATTCTGAGCCCAGGTCCAAATACACCAATTGGGATATCAAAGCCAAGCTGCATGCCTTTCTTTTTATGTAAGTAACGATAAAACCATTTGCGTAACGTAGCACCGCTATTCGTATAGTACTCATATTTTCGTAAATATCTTTGATATTTCCAAATATCATCCCCAAGCCACTTTGGACTTTTTCGATTGATTGCAAGTGCTTTCTGATCTTGTGCCAAGTAGTGGTGAAGGTCATGCTTCGTTAAAATCATCAGATCTCCCTCGATTCCCTTTCGTTTCAGAGAAATTATACCATCATAACCATTTATATCAAGATAAAATAACGTTCATTTTTTGTTTTACTGCATTCATTTCATTCGGCCGTCGCGTATCAAGCAAGGGAGCTACAACGCATAGAGCAAAAGAACTAGGAGAATTGTTTTGTAATTTTTTTCAATATTTTTCATACTCAAACGTTACATCGCCCTTATGGCTGTAGATGTTTGTAAAAAATACACGAAATTACTCGTTAAAAAGAGAATATAGCATTCATATGCTTTTAGAATCATCTTTTTGAATACAATTGACTTTCGTATCTTACATCCTCTAGGCTAGTAAATGAAAATGATAATCTTTATCAATTGGAGGAGTGTTTTATTATGTCCATCAAAACCGTTTCTAAAAATCAGCAATTTTTAGAGCAACAAAGTCAAAGAGAATCTAATGCAAGGTCTTACCCGAGACGGTTCCCATTAGCCATGCAAAAAGCCGAAGGTATGATCGTGACAGATGCAGATGGTAGAGAATTTTATGACTGCCTAGCAGGTGCAGGAACACTTGCCCTTGGTCACAATCACCCGGTTGTTATAGATGCTATTGAACGTATGCTTCATGAAAAAAGACCGTTGCATACGCTGGACATCACTTCAGAGATTAAAGAAGAATTTGTGAATGAGATTTTTTCTCACTTGCCAGAAGAGTTTGCAAAAAGAGCAAAAATTCAATTTTGTGGACCAACTGGTGGTGATGCTATAGAAGCAGCAATTAAATTAGTCAAGACAGCGACGGGAAATCGTTCCATTCTATCATTCCACGGAGCATATCATGGTGCTACGCATGGCACGATGTCATTAAGCGGCAACTTATCGCCAAAAGAAAAAGTACAAGGATTAATGCCAGATGTTCACTTCCTGCCTTATCCATATGAATACCGCTGCCCATTTGGAATCGGCGGTAAAGACTCACATCGCATTTCCAGTTCTTATATTGAGCGTGTATTAAATGATCCTGAGAGTGGAATTCTCCCGCCAGCAGGCATGATCTTTGAAGCGGTGCAAGGGGAGGGCGGCTCCATCCCGGCATCAATTGAATGGATACAAGAAATGAGACGAATCACAAAAGAAAAAGGAATTCCACTTATTATTGATGAGGTTCAATCAGGCATCGGCCGAACTGGTAAGATGTTTGCCTTTGAACATGCTGGTATTGTGCCAGATGTCATTGTGTTATCAAAAGCAATTGGGGGAAGCCTGCCACTATCCGTTGTGATTTATGACAAAGACTTAGATCAATGGAATCCAGGTGCACACATTGGCACGTTTAGAGGAAATCAAATGGCGATGGCAGCTGGAACTGCTACGCTTAAATATATAAAAGAAACCAATCTGCTTGATCATGTAGAAGCGCTTGGTCAGCGTATGCAGGCCAATCTAAAAGACATTCAAAAACAAGTGCCTGCTCTCGGTGATGTGCGAGGAAGAGGATTAATGATTGGTGTTGAAGTTGTGAATCCAGATGAGAAACAGGATGTGGACGGCAGTTATCCAGCAAATCCAGAGCTAGCCAGTCTCATTCAAAAGAATTGTTTTGATAAAGGCTTAATTGTGGAGACAGGAGGCCGTTTTGGAAGTGTGATTCGATTCTTACCGCCTTTGATCATGACAGAAGAACAGCTTGAAAAAGTCATCACGATTTTTAAAGAGGCAGTTTACGATGCAGTCAACTAAACCATCTGTCGATTCATTATTTATTCAACAAAGCCAGCTTGGGAGGGAGTCCTTCCAAGCGGCTCTCTACACATCCATCGACAGTTTACTGGCAGAGTGGCAAACAAGCAGAGGACCGTATAGCGGAATATTGCCTGGGAAATTAGCGACTCATGTCGAATCGTTATTCCAGATACAACCGGCTGGTGAATCCATTGAGTCTGTTTTTCAAGATATAAAAAATCACCTTTTACCGCATTTGGTTGATGTGTCACATCCTAAATGCCTGGCACATTTGCATTGCCCACCTCTTATCCCTGCTCTGGCAGCAGAGGTGATCGTAAGTTCCTTTAACCAATCAATGGATTCCTTTGATCAAAGCGGCATTGCATCTTTGGTTGAGGAGGAAATCCTCAAGTGGTTATGTGAAAAATTTTCTTATGGAGAACGAGCAGATGGGACCTTTACGAGCGGTGGAACCCAATCTAACTACATGGGACTGCTTTTAGCAAGAGATGCATTTTGCGAAAACACATGGCAATGGAATGTACAGCAGAAAGGGTTGCCGAGCGAGGCAAACCGTATGCGGATTCTTTGCTCCAAGAATGCCCACTTCACTGTGAAAAAATCAGCATCTCAGCTAGGTTTAGGTGAACAGGCTGTTGTGTTAGTTGAGACAGACGAACATCACCGAATGGACCTGCATGATTTGCAGAAGAAGCTTATGGAGCTTAAGGAGCAGGATTTGCTTCCATTTGCAGTCGTGGCGACTTGCGGGACAACTGATTTTGGCAGTATTGATCCTGTACGTGACATATATGACATGGTGAAGCCTTTCGGTTTGTGGATTCATGCAGATGCTGCCTATGGAGGAGCGCTTGTATTAAGCAAAACGTTCCGAGGAAAATTAGATGGCATCGAGCTTGCTGATTCGATCACGATCGACTTTCATAAGCAATTTTATCAGCCGATCTCCTGCGGGGCATTTCTACTAAAGGATAAAAGATATTTTGGTTTGATTGATTACCATGCAGATTATCTCAATCCAAAGGAAGATGAACTGGAAGGCATTCTGCATCTCGTGAATAAATCTGTTCAGACGACGCGCCGGTTTGATGCGCTAAAACTCCTTCTCTCTCTGCGTATGATTGGAGAAGAAGGATTTGCAAGTATCATTGACCATACCATCCAATTTGCGAAAGATGTGGCTACGTTGATTGAGAAAAATGAGCATCTTGAGGTGATCAATCCTAATCCAGAAATCAATGCAGTCGTGTTCCGTTTTATAGATGATCATCAAGCAGATGACATCAATAAAATCATTCATCGCACACTTTTCCAAACAGGAACGGCTGTCGTAGCAAAAACAGTAGCCGATGGTCAAACATGCTTAAAATTCACTTTGTTAAATCCGAGAACGACTATTACACATATTGAGGAAATCCTTTCTGACATTGTTGATATCGGGATCGCTCATATTCAATCCGGGAGGGTACTACGTTGAGTCAATATAAACAAATGGCTGAAAATGCAACGATGCAAAGCTTTTTAAACTGTTTTTTACGTGAAACAGGAATTGATCGATCTGCAAAGAAAGAGACAAAAGCAGACGGCTCACTTGTATTTGTAGCAGCATTAGCAAAACAAGATCTTGAGCTTGTCATTCCGATTCGATATTTTTCGCCTATAGGCCGTCATCTCTTTGATTTTCCCGTTCGCTTTCGCCCGCAAGGCAGTGAGCAACAGGGAACGATCATCGATTACACCACACTTGTTGCTTTATGTTCAAAGGAACTTCTCATTGAATATGGCCGCACAGATGCAGAGGATGAGTTCATGCTTCGCATCATTTTAAGCTGCCGGAATATTGAACGATTCATCAGAGAGAGAGAAAGTGATCGAGCAGCTCTTTCTTCAGCTGATTTTGAATATATCGAAGCGGAGCAGTCACTCCTTCTTGGGCATTTAACGCATCCTACACCAAAAAGCAGACAAGGAATGACAGAAGAGGAGGAAGCTATTTATTCTCCTGAGCTGAAAGGCTCTTTCCAGCTTCATTACTTTAAAGCACATCCGTCAATTGTGCTTCAGGATTCTTCAATTTCACAGTCTGCGGCAAGCCTCATGTTTGAGGAGCTCATGCGCCAGATGCCAGAAGAAAAAGAGAGACTGACGACGTTAACAGAAGGCGGTCAATATGTCCTGATTCCGATTCATCCGCTACAAGTCCAAGTGGTCATGGAGAAAGCGTTCGTCAAGCGTTATATAGAGGACGGAATGCTGACGTATTTAGGGCCGCTAGGATCTGAATACACAGCGACATCTTCCTTTAGAACGGTCTATCAAAAAGACTCTGCGTACATGCTTAAATTCTCTGTCCCTGTAAAGATCACAAACTCTTTACGCGTTAACAAACAAAAGGAACTTGATCGCGGAGTTGAGATGTCTCGTATCTTAAAAACAGAATTAGGCGTTTCATTATATGACAAATTCTCTGGATTCCGTGTGATTGAAGATCCTGCGTATCTATCTATTCAAGGGGATGAGGCGGAATCTGGCTTTGAAGTCGTCATTCGTCAAAATCCATTTTTGCATCATGAAAAAGGGGCAAGCTTAATTGCAGGGCTATGTCAGGATCATGCATACGGAGGAAAATCAAGGCTTTCAGGCATTATCCATGAATTAGCAGACGCTGAAGGCAGATCAACAGAAGATGTTAGCCGTGATTGGTTCACACAATATTTATCGATTGCGTTAGAGCCGATGCTTTGGCTGTTTGAAACGTATGGACTTGCCCTTGAAGCCCATCAGCAAAATGCTGTCGTACAGCTAAAGAATGGATATCCGCACACATTCTATTATCGTGACAACCAAGGCTACTATTATAGCGAATCGAAAAAGGATCAGCTTGCGAAGCTTGTTCAAAACTTAAGCGTCAGAAGTGAAACCATTTGTGCAGACGATGTAGCGGTTGAGAGACTGCGTTACTATTTCTTCTTTAATCATTTGTTTGGTCTTGTGAATGGTTTTGGTACAGAGGGGCTTGCAAAAGAAGAAGATTTATTAGCCCTGATTAGAGACACACTGCTTGCGCATGAAGAGACATATGGTGCATCTGAGCTGACGAACAGTCTTCTTCGGTCACAGGAGCTGCCTTCAAAAGCGAACTTACTCACGCGGTTTGAAGATATGGATGAGCTGACGGGTTCTTTAGAAACTCAATCCAGGTACACGTCTGTATTGAATCCGCTCTTTTTACATGAGGAGGCGCTGATTGGATGAGGCATCGAATTGGGTTCATTCGCGCTGAATATGAACGGGACGTCCAGCTTGTCCACAAGTGGATGCAAGAAGAGTATGTCCACCCATTTTGGCATTTGAATATTCCATTTCCTGCTTTTGAAAAGCACTTTTATCAGGCCATTCATGATCCGCATCAAACCCTTTATTTAGGAACCATTGATGGCACGCCGATGAGCTATTTTGAAGCATACAATGTGAAAGGGGATATCATTGAATCGTACTATCAGCCTTCTCCGCATGATCAAGGCATTCACCTGTTAATTGGAGAGCCAGATTATGTAGGGAAAGGATTTGCGGCTCCGCTGCTTCAAGCCATGACAGCATTTCAGTTTGAGCAGAACAAACGAACAGAAAAAATCGTGGCTGAGCCAGATATTCGGAACGAAAAAATGATTCATGTCTTTGAAAAGTGTGGATTCGAACGTGTGAAACCAGTTACTTTACCAGATAAAACAGGTCTTTTGATGTTTTGTCATCGAGATCGATTTGAAAGGAAGTATAACCATGACGCGGTTCAACAAGCAAAATAATGTAGTGGATGTCATTGGGATTGGCATTGGACCATTTAACCTAGGGCTTGCTGCATTATCTGAAGAAGTAGATGAAATTGACGCTTTGTTTTTTGAAAGAAGTGAAGCGTTCCACTGGCATCCAGGTATGCTCATTGAAGGGACAACACTTCAAGTCCCCTTTTTAGCGGATCTTGTCAGTATGGCGGATGTGAAAAGTAAATATAGCTTTCTCAACTATTTGCAGGAACAAAACCGTTTGTATTCATTTTACTTTCTAGAAGACTTCCATATCCCGCGCAAGGAATATAGTCATTATTGCCGCTGGGTCGCGGATCAATTAGATTCTTGCCGATTTGGCATGAATGTCGAATCTGTCTCCATCGTTGAAAAAGCTGGAGAAAAACGATATGAAGTGCATGTCCGTCATGTGAAAGATCAAACGGTAGAGGTGTTTGAAAGTAAGCATCTTGTTTTAGGTATCGGCACACAGCCTGCGGTACCAGTATCTCTTCAGCCAGCTTTAGGGGATCGGGTGTTTCATTCTGCTGATTACTTGAAACGAAAGAAAGAAGGCTGTTTTAAAGGAAAATCCGTGACGGTCATCGGTTCTGGTCAAAGTGCGGCAGAAGTATTCTATGACATTTTATCAGACGATGAGGCGAAGGATATTCATTGGTTTACACGCTCTAAAGGGTTTTTCCCAATGGAATATTCAAATTTGGGTCTTGAGTATTTCTCTCCAGACTATATTGATTTCTTTTATGAGCTTCCTCAGCCTAAAAAAGATGCGCTATTAAAGCAGCAAGATTTGCTGTATAAAGGCATCAGCTCAGCGATGATCCGAGATATTTATCACTTGCTTTATGAACGTTCTGCTTGCGGAGAGCAGCTGAACACCGTGCTGCAGGCGATGACGGAAGTCAATTTGATTGAGGAAACGAGGGACGGCTTATCGCTTTCATGCAATCAATGGGTCAAAGAGGAATCCTTTACGCATGAGACAGACATTGTCGTCTTGGCAACGGGCTATCAATCTGTATTACCACCATTTATTGATCCGATTTCCCATCATATTCAGTGGGATCATCAAGGACGCTTCCAGGTTGAACGTGAATATCGATTGAAAACAAACACATTAGGTGAGAATGATATTTTTGTACAAAATGCAGAGCTTCATACACATGGAGTAGGCGCACCAGATTTAGGGCTAGGGGCGTACCGAAACAGTGTCATTATCAATGAACTGGCTCGTCGACCTGTGTATCCACTTTATCAAAAGCATGTTTTCCAGACATTCGGTACACATAAACACGCAAATACATTTGAAGAAATCAAAGGGTAAGGAGGATGAACCGATGAGTGTACAAGATGAATTGAAAAAAGCGGTCAATCCTGCTGCTTGGAAAAAAGCAAACCAGCGAATGGTGGCAAAAATGCTGTCCGAATATATGTATGAGGATATGCTGCATCCCGTTCAGCTAAATCATCAGGATGGCATCGCCCAATATGAATTAATCATTCACGATCAGAAGAAATATCGTTATCTCGCAAAACCTCGTTTGTTTGATAGTTTTGATACGATTGCTGAATCGATCGAGTGCTGTCAAGACGGAACATGGACAAAGGATGTTAGTGCCATTGTGTTTTTACTAGACATTCAGCCAATCATCCCAATGTCTTCTGAAACAACTGGTCATCTGATCAAAGAGCTTCACCATACCTTGTTAGCGGATGTTCATTTGCTGTCGAAAAAAGCACTTCGTGCAGATGAGCTAACAGATACAGATTATGCATGGATTGAGGGCGAGATGACTGGTCATCCGTGGATCGTCTATAACAAAGGGCGTATTGGATTCAGCTACGATGATTACTTAGCCTATGCACCTGAAAGGCAGGAATGTGTGCAGCTGTCTTGGATTGCTGTTCACCGAGAACTTGCGACTTTCCATGCGGTCGATCATGAGAACTATGAGCACATCATTGCCAAAGAATTAGACGAAGTCACGATTCGTCAATTCCAACGTGTGTTAAAGGATGAAGGGCTGAATGCGGCTGATTATTATATGATGCCTGTTCATAAATGGCAGTGGACGCATATGATCATCCAGCATTTCCCTGAAGATTTAGCCATGCGCCGTATTGTGTATTTAGGAGAAGGGCTGGATCAATATATTCCACAGCAATCGATCAGAACCTTTACAAACATCTCAAATAAAGGCAAGCATCATATTAAACTGCCAATGAGTATTTTAAATACGCTAGTGTACCGGGGGCTCCCATCAGAACGTACGGTGATTGCTCCTCGTATTACAGCACATATTAAAGGAATCGCCGATCAAGACGCCTATTTATCCGATGTATGCCGCGTGATTTTACCGGGTGAGAATGCGAGTATCAATGTTGATCATCCTTATTACAGCAAGCTACCTGGTGCGCCATATCAATACCTTGAAATGCTTGGAGTCATTTTTAGAGAAAGCATTTATACGTATTTAGATGAAGGGGAGAGCCCTGTTACGTTGGCGGCACTGACGTATGAAGATCATGAAGGCGAGCCTTATCTGAAGCAGCTCATTGAGAAATCGGGTCTGTCAGCAAAAGAATGGATGGCGTCATTCTTCCACGTTGTCATGCCGCCGCTTCTGCACTTTATGTATCAATATGGCACGGTGTTTTCACCGCACGGACAAAATACAATTCTTGTATTAAAAGATCACAAGCCGCATCGTTTGGCGATCAAAGATTTTGTTGATGATGTGAACATTAGTGATCAACCGCTGCCTGAATTGGCTTCATTAGAAGAAGATCTAAAGGAAGTGCTGCGTAGTGAGCCGCCTGAGGGTCTTGTACAATTTATTTTTACGGGTCTGTTTATTTGCAATCTTCGTTACGTGTCAAACGTGTTAGACAATCACAATCTGTTAGATGAAACGACGCTTTGGCGCTTGCTTGCAGAAGAAATTCAGCAGTATCAAAAGCAATTTCCACAGCTAAAAGATCGTTTTGCTTTATTTGATCTATTCCAGCCTCAGCTGACAAAGCTTTGCTTAAACCGTAATCGCATGATTGATTACGGCTATGGAGACGGAGATGACCGGCCGCATGCATCAGAGCATGGCAAGGTCACAAATGCACTCGCTCAAGTCCTCTCATCCGTAGGCGAAAAGTAAATAAGAAAAGCTGTAGACAACATCTGTCTACAGCTTTTTGATTTTTTATGAAAATGCTTGTGAGGCCAGGAAATAGAGAAGCGCCGGATCGTTCTGCTTTTCGTTCCCGCGAATCATCATAAAATGTGCGACGTTTGTTTTCGTAAATCCTGCTTCTACAAGTGATGCATGCAGGCGTTCAGCTGTTTCTTCCTGCATATCTATACGAAAGGCGCCAGAATAAGACGTGAGAAGTGATTGAATGAGTGATAGCGCCGTTTGTTCATCGTTTGCTGCAAGCGGGCCAATCATCAGATTAGCTGGTGTTTCCACACCAAACGCGAAGCCGGTGATTTCGTGGTGTTCATCCTTTGCGATCAGTTTAAATGCTGCTCGCTCCATTCGCTTTATTAAGAAGTTTGATCGATTGGTCCCTGCGCCTTTTTCATCCAGCCTTTCAATAGACGGGAGGTGCGTTTCATCAGCGGGAAAAAGATGAATCTGATGTGACGGGTGAAGCGCACTAGGATTTGTTTTTTGTGCTTTGTATGTATGAATATAACCGGCTGTCTGAAAGCCGATTTTTTCATAAACTGGCTGTCCTTGTACAGTAGCCGTTAAAACGACAGGGACACTTGGATCACTATGACGAAGCAGTGTGTCAATCATTTGACGGGCAAGACCGAGGCCTCGATGTGTCTCAGATACAATGACCGCTCCAATTGATGCCACACTGTCATACTGAAAAAGTCCAGCGCATGAAATGACTTGTCCGTCAGTTGTTGTAAAACCGGTAAAGTGTCCATTTGTTAAAAGAGATGTGAGCTCTTCCGCATTGTAATCAGGCCAATCGACCTCTTTTGACAATGCGACAAGGTCTGGTATGTCATCAAGGGTTAAAGATCGTTGAATAACGTTTGGCAATACACGCAACTCCTTCTTAGCTGATTTCTCTCTATGTATCGTACCATAAGAACGCATAAGAAAAAGGAAAAGGGGATACCTTTTCCTTTTGTCTAGTTTAATAATTGAGGTCACGGTTGTATTCATATTCAAAGGTGAGCTGTAAGTTCTTAATTGAGACAACGCCTACTTTGATTAACCGTCCACCGATCAATTGAGGAACCTCGGTTGCATTAAAAGAAACAAAAAAGCGGTCTTTTGCTGGCACTTGACTTGTTTTATAAGAAGAGATGTCAACTTTTTGACCGTTCCAAGGTACGTTCACTGTTCCGCCTTTTAAGGAAGAGACGGTGAATACATAATTATATGCATTTGTACTACCTTTTTCAGCTTCTAATGACAGGCCAGTGACAACGGCATCCTGCGGCAAGCTGCTTAAATCAAAAGAAGAATTGGGAGATCCGGCTTCATTGAAACTATTCAATGTGGCAGGTGATCCATATCGTTTGGTTGTGCCTTTTTCAATACTTTTATCAAAGACAATACGATACATGTTGTCCTCTTCATTTAATAATTGCTTTGGTTTGACGGCTAAATAGTAGTCAGTACTGGCGGCAATTTTCGGCATATGGATGATTTCATTTTGGTTGTTTGTTCGCACAGAGGAAGACACGAGTGACCCGCTCTGATTGTAAAGATAAAGATCGAAATCATTTCCAGCTTTCACATTGACGAGTTTGATAGAAAAGCGGCCATCTGCTCCATCAAATTTAGAGCTGGTGAACCGGTAAAAATCAATGTCATTCATAGAAGAGATACTGCCTTCGTGATATAAATAGGTCTTGTTTAGATGAAGAGAGTGCTGTAAGAATTGAGCTTTGTCCATCGTATCATTGTTTGCATAATCACTGTCTGGATGCAGATGCTCCAATTCTTCTGTATAATATTTGGTTTGTTTAGTAGACGTTTCACTTGCTTGAGCAGGTGATTGGAAAAGAGGGCTAGCGATAAAGAGGCCTGTAAGCAATAAAACCCCGATCTTCTTTTTGAACATGACAAACATCTCCTTTTAAGTAAATGACTTTCATTTATAATATCGGTAAATAAACTTAATTTTTCATATTTATTCCATTTTTATTTATAAAAAGAACCTCCAATTCAGGAGGTTTTTTTAGTGAACGTTAAAATATCGAGCTTCAGGATGAGAAACGACAATGGCTGAAACGGATGCTTCAGGCTCCATCATAAACCCTTCTGTGAGATGAATCCCGATTTTTTCTGGCTGCAGCAGGTGGAATAGTTTTTCTTGGTCTTCTAGATTAGGGCACGCTGGATAACCAAAGGAATAGCGCTGACCTTGATATTTGGCTTGGAATCGTTTCTCCATCGTGAAATCGACTGGGTCTGGGAATCCCCATTTATCACGAATTACTTGGTGCGTTCGTTCAGCCAATCCTTCTGCAAGCTCAAGTGCTAAAGCTTGGACAGCATGCATTTTCAAATAGTCACCCTCTTGTTTAAATTGCTGCGCAACTTCTCGTATGCGGGCACCAGCCGTCACTGCAAATAAGGCGATATAATCTTTCTCGTTCTCTCCGGTTTTCCGCACATAATCAGAAATAGACCGGTACGGAAGTTTTTCCTGTCTTGGAAATTGGAATGTCTCAATGACGCGGTCAGGCGCTTCTGGATCATAGATATGCAGGTCATTCCCATTTGAATTGGCAGGGAAGAATTGATAGACGAATGCAGGTGCAAACCAGTTTTTCTCTCTGCCTTCTTGAAGAAGATCTGTGATCAGTTGTTTTAACTCCAATGCTTTTGGATGCTGTTCAGCCAAGAGCTTTTTGACCTTTCCTTTTAAACCGAGATGATGGCCGATCAGCATTTGCTCATTGACATAGGGCATTATGTGGTGCAAATCAATATCCCGTACATAATGGCGTTTCGTATTTTCTGGCGTGAATATCGCTGCCTCCGGAAGTGTCGCGCGTTTTTCTAGTAATTCAATCACAGCTTTTGGCTGCGTTGTTTCTTTTTCCTTATGGAGCGTTTCTTGATCCTCTAAGGGTTTTGTTTGAAATTGAAGAGGGTTCGTTCTTAATTCATTCGCTAAAGACAGACCGTCCATTGCATCTTTGGCGTAAAGGACGGGGCCATCATATTGAGGCGAAATTTTCATCTTCGTAAACTTCCGTGAAAGCGCCGCGCCGCCCACCAAAATGGGAACAGAGATGTTTGCTTTTTGTAAATCTTGAGCGGTCAAGACCATTTGCTGTGCTGATTTGACAAGTAAACCTGATAGTCCAATCATATCTGGCTTTTCTTTTTGCACCGCTTCAATCAATGTTTGTGGGGTTACTTTGATTCCGAGATCGACGACGTGAAAGCCATTATTGCTCAAAATGATGTCGACCAGGTTTTTCCCTATATCATGGACATCTCCTTTGACGGTGGCGAGGAGAATCTTCCCTTTGCCGCTTGCGTCCTTTTTCTCCATAAATTGCTCAAGGTATGAAACAGATGCTTTCATGACCTCAGCGGATTGGAGGACTTCAGCTACAATCAATTCGTTTTGATTAAAAAGCCGCCCAACCTCTGACATTCCCTGCATTAATGGTCCATTGATGATATGAAGAGGTGATTCAAATTTCTCCAAAGCAAGGGCAAGGTCATCAATCAGGCCTTCTTTCGTCCCTTCGACGACATAGAGTGCCAGTCTTTCATCAAGCGATAAGGAGATCTTTGGTTTTTTCTCTGTTTTCTTTTTCCCGCGATAAAATTGTGTGAACTCAGCAAGGGTTTGATCATTTGTTTCATAAAGTAAAGTTTCAGCCAGCTTGATTTCTTCCTTTGGAATTGAAGCGAAGCGTTCAAGCTTTTCAGTATTCACGATCGCATAATCAAGCCCTGCTTTGACGCAGTGATACAAATAAACGGCATTCAATATTTCTCTACCAACTGGCGGGAGTCCGAAAGACACGTTACTAATGCCTAAAATGGTGAGACATTCAGGCAGTACTGCTTTGATTCGCTCAATGCCTTTAATCGTCTCTTCAGCAGCACCAATATACTGTTCGTCTCCAGTACCTACTGGAAAGACAAGCGGGTCAAAAATGATATCACTCGCAGGGATTCCATATTTTTTCGTGAGCAGGTCATGGGATCTTACGGCAATTTCAAGTTTTCGATCTGCTGTGACGGCCATCCCTGTTTCATCGATTGTTCCAACAACAAGTGCGCCGCCATATAGCTTGACAAGCGGAAGAATCTCTTCAAAGCGCTCTTCTCCATCCTCTAAATTAATAGAATTAATAATGGCTTTTCCTTGAGAATACATGAGTGCTTTTTCGATGACATGTTTATCGGTTGAATCAATGACAAAAGGAGCTTTCACTTTTTTCATGGCTTCTTTTAAAAAGCCTTCCATGTCTGCTATCTCATCACGATCAGGGTCTGCTAAACACACATCAATGACGTGAGCGCCATTTTTCACTTGAGCACGGGCAATTTCTGCTGCCTCTTCAAACTTTTGTTCTGCGATGAGCCGTTTGAATTTGCGTGAACCAATGACATTTGTGCGCTCACCAACAAAGAGGGGGCGCATCGCTTCTTCATAAATGAGGGGCTCGATTCCTGATACGGTATGCGGTGATGACTCATGCGACATGCTGCGGGGCTGAAGCGGACGTACTTCATCTGATAATGCCTTAATATGTGCAGGCGTTGTACCGCAGCAGCCGCCAACGATATTTAACCAGCCTTCTTTTGCAAAAGCGGCGATTTTTTTAGCAAGCGAAGCAGGGGATTCGTGATATTGTCCTTCTTCATCAGGGAGACCAGCGTTTGGATAGCAGCTGACAGCCGACTTTGAGATGGAGGAAAGTGTACGGATATGGTCTGTCATAAATTCTGGACCAGTTGCACAGTTTAGTCCGACGCTGATTGGTTTCATATGCTCAAGTGAGATATAAAAGGCTTCAATATCTTGACCGGCAAGGGTGGTGCCCATTGGTTCGATCGTCCCTGACACCATCAGTGGTAGCTCAATACCGGTTGCGTGAAAGGCTTCTTGAATGCCTTTAAATCCAGCTTTGACATTCAGCATGTCTTGACTCGTTTCTAAAAGAAGAGCATCACATTTCCCATCAATCAGGGCGCGGGCTTGTTCTTCATAATTTGCAACGAGCTCTTCAAACGTTGTGCCGCCTGTCACGGATAATGTTTTTGTAGTGGGCCCCATTGCGCCTACTACAAAGCGGGGCCAGTCTGGCGTCGACAAACGGTCTGCTTCACGCTTTGCCAGCTGAGCTGCTTTTACGTTCAATTCATAGGCGAGATGGCCAAGTCCATATTCATCGAGAACGAGCTTCGTCGCACCGAATGTATTTGTTTCAATGAGGTCAGCACTTGCCTCTAGGTATTGCCGGTGAATCGTGGAGATAATGTGAGGGGCTGTGACGTTCAAATATTCGTTACAGCCCTCATACTCTTCTCCGCCGAAATCCTCTGCTGTGAGATCGGCGTTTTGAATCATTGTGCCCATTGCACCGTCAAGGACGAGGATGCGTTTTTTGAGCTGTTCAGTGATAGTTGGCATGGATGTTTGGCTCCTTTTCTTTCTGATGGATGTAAGTTGTCAGTTCTGCTGTTAAATCTGATCGAAGGAAAGGGGTAATTAAATAGATACCATTAAACAATTCGCAAGCTGTATCTAATAAAGAGCGGGCAATCGCTAACCCTTCTGTCCGCTGCTTTTCTTTATTTTCGCCTGCCTTGGCCATAATCTCACGAATCGAGTCAGACAATTTAATGCCGGGAATTTCATGATGAATAAACTCTGCGTTTCGGCTGCTTGTTAGCGGCATAATACCGATGTAAATCGGTTTATCCAAATGTCGGCTTTCTTCATGAATCTTCACAAGCTGTTCCTCAGAGTATACAGGTTGTGAAATAAAATAATCGGCACCGTATTCGATTTTCTTCTCGAGGCGTTTGACTGCTTTATCAATATGACGGACATTTGGATTAAACGCGCCAGCCACTGAAAAATTAGTCTTTTTCCCGAGCGGCTTCCCGGAGAAAGATAGTCCCTCGTTAAATTGTTTGATCAGACGGATCAAATCAAAGGAGGTTAAATCATACACAGATGTCGCACCTGGGAAGTCTCCAATTTTAGACGGATCGCCTGTGATGGCTAAAATATCGGTTAGTCCAAGTGTGTCCAGCCCCATTAAGTGGGATTGGAGTCCAATCAAATTGCGATCACGACATGTGATATGGACAAGTGAACGCATATCAAGCTGCTGTTTTAATAAAGCGCCGCATGCCACATTGCTAATACGCGGGGTAGCTAGAGAGTTATCGGCCAGCGTGAGGGCATCAATGCCAGCACTTTTTAATTCGTTCGCTGCGACAAGGAATTTTTCAAAGTTCAGCTTCTTCGGCGGGTCCAGCTCGACGATAATCGAACGTTTTTTCACAGCCAGCTCGTCAAGACCTGGTTCTGTCCGTTGATCTTGGATGGAAATGATTTCTTCTTTTAATACTTTCACTTCTTTTTCGGTGATAGGTGCTAAATCTTTGACCGCCTCTGCCATGGCGCTTATATGCTGAGGGGTTGTTCCGCAGCAGCCTCCAATGATTCGTGCGCCCTGATTTCTAAACTCAAGTGCACTTTTTCGGAAATAATCATTATCTGTATCATAGACGAGTCTGCCTTCTTCAAGGGAGGGAAGACTGCTGTTTGGATAGACAGATAAATGCGAATTTTGCAAAAGTGGAACGCCTTCAAGTGCCTGAATCATATGATAAGGGCCCAGCCGGCAGTTAATGCCGACAACATCAGCGCCAAGTGAGGATAATTCAGATAAACCGTCTTTTAGCGGTGTACCGTCCTGCAATACACCTTGCTCATGCATGGAGACGTTCATGACAATCGGAAGCGCTGTTTCTTTGCGCGCTATCTCAAGCACGGCCTTTGCTTCTTCAATATCGTAATACGTTTCAAGCAGTAATCCATCAGGCTCTTCATTTAAAAGGATATAGAGCTGTTCTCTAAAGCTCCGTTTAATCTCGTCTAAAGAGTAGGCATTTTTGTTAAATGTTCGAATACCGCCGATCGTTCCAAGGACATAAGCTGAGCCAGCGGCAGCTTTGGCAATTTGTACAGCTTTTGTGTTAATGCGTTTTGTTTCTTCCTCTAAGCCGTAGCGGGATAGTTTAATATAATTCGCACCGTATGTGTTCGTTTGAATAATGTCCGCTCCAGCTTGCACATATGCTTCGTGCACTCTTTTGACTTCATCTTCTTTTGATAAATTTAATTCTTCAAAGCAACGGTCAATGCCATAAGAGTATAAAAGTGTTCCCATTGCTCCATCAGCAATCAGTACGCGATTTTGTAAGTCTTGTAATAGGCCCATTGGTTTCCTCCTTATTTCTATGTAACAAAAAAAGCCTTCTGATAAGAAGAAGACTTTTTGGCTGTATGGAAATTCTTCTTCTTATCTTCCAAGCAGTTGCTTGCTGGATTTAGCACCTTGGTCATAGAAAATAGATTTCTACTACACCGGTTGCTGAGGCTTCACAGGGCCAGTCCCTCTGCCTCTCTTGATAAGAAAGCGATATGAACATGTCAATGAATTGAACTTCCATCAACTGTATCGAAAAAATCGGAAATAATCAATGGAAAATTTGAAATTTATCGAAAATTTATAAATTGGACGTCAATCGGTAAATCTGCCTTGCGCATGAGCGCAATCACTTCTTGTAAATCATCTTTATTTTTTCCTGTCACACGCACTTGGTCATCTTGAAATTGCGACTTTACTTTTATACCAGATTGTTTGATCAAGGCATTGATCTTTTTGGCATTGTCCTTATCAATCCCGCTAATCAGCTTTGCACGCTGGCGAACGGTTCCACCTAGGGCATGTTCTGTTTTTCCGTAGTCAATGTTTTTAGTCGGTACGTTTCGTTTAATCAGTTTTGTCACAAGGACATCCTTTAGCTGCTCCAGCTTGAAGTCATCATCAGAAATGAGAACGAGTTCTTCTTTTTCTAGTGAAATATCACTTTTACTTCCTTTAAAATCATAACGGTTTTTAATTTCTTTCAGTGCTGCTTGAAAGGCGTTTTGCACCTCTGGCAGCTCCACCTTCGATACAATATCAAATGAACTTTCTTTTGCCATCACATATGACCTCCAACTATAGATATTGCGTCTATTTTATCATGCCAATAGGGGAAGAAGAAACTTTATCGAAGAGAGTTCAGATGCATGCGGTATAATTCAAGTGCAGTTTGTCCACTTTAGCTAACAGAACTAGAGATGTTCATGATGACAGAAGTATAGTAGAATAAAGTGAATCAAAAGATGAACGAACGCTCTTTTAAGGGCAGATAGGAAGGAAGAGAACATGAGACCAGGTGAGCAACTGACCTTGCAAATAGATAACGAGATGGAATACGGCTACTTTTTAACAGATGGAGAAGATTCTGTCCTCCTACATCGCAGTGAGATGACAGAGGATATTGGAGATCGTGATGAAGTAGAGGTCTACTTATATGTAGATCATGAGGAAAGACTGGCAGCGACGATGAAAATTCCTAAAATCAATGCACATACATACGACTGGGTAGAAGTCGTAGACGTTGTAGAAGATATGGGTGCTTTTGTCGATATAGGTTTGTCAAAGGATGCACTTGTTGCAACTGAACACCTCCCGCCTTTTGAGGAAGCGTGGCCGAAAAAAGGCGACAAACTATACTGTATGCTCAAAGTGACAAGTTACGGGAGAATGTTCGCAAAACCAGCCACTGAAGATGTGATCAGTGAATTATTTACTGAAGCGCCAGAAACGTTAATGAACAAAGAAATTACTGGAACAATCTATCGCTTAATTGCGACAGGTTCTTTTATGCTGACAGATACAGGCGTGCGTGGATTTATCCACCGCACGGAACGAAAGGAAGAGCCTAGACTAGGATCGACCGTGACAGGACGCGTCATTGCAGTGAAAGAGGACGGAACTGTAAACGTTTCTCTGCTTCCTAGAAAACAGGATGCATTATCTGTCGATGCAGAAGAAATCTTAACTTACATGAGAACGAGAAACGGTGCAATGCCTTACGGGGATAAAAGTGATCCAGAAGATATCCGGGAAAGATTTCAAATGAGCAAAGCAGCCTTCAAACGAGCATTAGGTCATCTGATGAAAAATGATCTTGTTTACCAAAAAGAAGGGTGGACATACGAGAAAAAGTGAGCATTTGCTCACTTTCAGCGTGTAGACAAACCCTCGCATTCTTTGTCAGTCCTGCGCGCTGGTACTCACGAATGTCAAATTCGCTCCGTAAAAGTAGCTGTACTTCCTAGACTGCAAAGGTTTTCTATCACGCTGAAAAGAAGACAAAGGGCTAAAATCAAGTTCATTTTAGCCCTTTGTCAACAATCTGAAGTGAGCATTTGCTCACTTTTTTTATTTTTGTCATAAATAATGGTTTTTTTCAGTGAAAAAAGTCATGAAAAAAGCTGAAAATCCTTCACTTTATCATTGAAACAATGACTCTCAAATCCGATAAATAAGGGGTAAGGATGATAAAAGGAGTGTGTTTTTGGATGAAAGTGAAGATTTCATTACTTCTGATGGCAGCTATGATCATGGTACTCGCCTCATGCAGCAATCAGCAGGGAGGACCACCGATATCAAATGCGAAACATATTGGTGTCATGCTGACGGATGATGGTCTTGGTGATCAATCATTTAACGATTCATCATTTAAAGGATTAGAAAAAGCACGTGATGAGCTTGGCATTGAATTCGATTATAGAGAAATTGCAGAAACCGATACATATGAAAAAGGGCTGACCGAGCTTGTGAAAGATGGAAATGACCTGATCATCGGTGTAGGTTTCAGTATGCAAGAAGACTTAGAAAAGGTAGCGAAAAAATATCCGAAAAAGCAATTTTTACTCATTGATGCTGTGTCTGAACTGAAAAATGTCACATCAGTGACTTTTAAAGAAGAGCAGGGCAGCTATTTAGCGGGAGCACTTGCTGCCATGACAACAAAAAGTGATGTCATTGGTTTTGTTGGCGGAGTCGATGCAGAGGTTATCCACCGATTTGAACAAGGCTATCAAAAAGGTGCAAAATCAGTGAATCCGAACATCAAGATTGTATCCACGTATGCTGGCACATTTAGTGATGCAGGCAAAGGCAGTAAAATAGCGAAAGACATGATCAAAAAGAAAGCAGATGTTTTATATGCCGCAGCCGGTTATACGGGTGTTGGTGTATTAAAAGAAGCGCAAACGCAAGGCAAATATGCAATCGGTGTGGACAGCGATCAGTATTATACAGCTGAAAAAGCCGTTATTTCGTCTATGGTCAAAAAAGTCGATGAAGTCGTCTATCAATTCAGCGAACAGCTCGTCAAAAGCAGCAAAATCAAAAGCGGGCATATCGTTTATGACTTAAGTAATGACGGAATCGATATGGCAAGAATCCGGGTGCTCAAAGATGCTGAGAAATTGACCAAAAAATTAAATGGACTGAAGCAGACACTTCTGAAAGAAGAGGGGGCAGCATCATGAGCTTACGCATCAAAATTTTGCTCAACTCACTCATTTCACTTCTTTTAGCGGTGGGCGTAATTGCCTTTATTATTGTGAGCATGACAAAGATTCAGTCATCAAGCGAAACAGAAGTTCAAACCTTACTGAACGTACAAAAAACGAAGGCCAGCTTTGAAAGTGTCGAACAAGCCATGACCAATTATTCCATGACCCTTTCAGATGAACAGCTAGAGGTCGTTCAAACCGATATATCGACAGCGAAAAAACAGCTGCAAACGTTAAACAAAAACGCAGGAAATATGAACAAAGAAGCCCTAACACGGTTAAATTCAAAGTTTGACACATGGACGCAAGAAGCAAACAATGCCATTGGTGAAAAAAATGCCTCTGATGCCAGACGAGTGGCTGCCAGAATTGACGGTGTTTTAAACGACGTGCATACGATGAATAAAAGAGCACAAGAAGCGTATGAATACCATTTAGAGGAGGCGGCAGACAATGTGCAAAGGATCATCACAAGCGCATCTGTCGCAGCCCTCACGCTGATTGTCATCGCCGTCTTTTTAAATATTGGTTTAACGAGATCCATTGTGACACCAATCAAATCCCTTTCTTACCGGGCAAAACAGATTGCCGAAGGAAACCTCGCTGTGGAGCGGATGAACATCAAGCGGAAAGATGAAATCGGTGGCTTAAATGAGTCGTTCAATCAAATGACGGATCAGCTGATTAGCTTGATTCAAGAAATCAGTCATGTCTCAAGTCAAGTGGAATCGTTCTCGATTCAGCTAGATGATGAAAACAAAAAGCTTATGGAATCGGCCAATCAAGTGTCTGTATCGACAGACGAAATGGCGAATGGTTCACAAGCGATTTCAGAAGACCTTCAGCATGGCGTTAGTTTGATTGAGAAAATGGATTCACATGGCCGTAAGAATTCCGAAAGATCACATACAGTCATCCGTAGTACAGAGGATGCCATTGAAGCGGTGGAAAGCGGAAAGCACACGTTAACAGAAACAAAAGCAGCCATTGAAAAAAATACACGTGCGACGAGACAAATTGAAGAGTCAGCAGGAGAATTCACTCAGTACGCAAGCGGAATCTCCGCAATGGCCAAAACGGTTTCTGACATTGCGGACCAGACAAACCTCCTCTCGCTCAATGCGGCGATTGAAGCGGCAAGAGCAGGAGAAGCTGGCAAAGGGTTTGCCGTCGTAGCGGACGAAATCCGTAAGCTCGCAGATGAATCATCTCGTGCAACAAGACAAATTTTTGACATGGTGAGTCATATTGAAAAAGGCATTCAATCCATTAGCCAAACTGTACAAGAAGGGGTCAAGCTATCACTTCAGCAGCAAGATGCAATGGACAAAACCTCACACTCCTTTGAAGATATAGAAACAAAAGCACAACATATTAAGCAAGAAATGGCGGTCTTAAATGACCAAATTATTCAATCAACAGAGCTTGGCGGACAAGTGCTGAACTCGATTGAAAATATTAGTGCCGTTGTAGAAGAAACGGCAGCGGGCAGCGAAGAAATTTCTGCCTCGGCAAACGAACAACTGCAATCTTTCCATCAAATGAACAAACAAGTAGAAGAACTGATGAGTATGACGGCAAGGTTAAACGAAACCGTTCACCGATTTAAGCTATCATAAGAAAAGCACCCTTCCCGTGATGTTTCAGGGAAGGGTGCTTTTTATGATGGGCTGCCTGTAAAGAAGATGGCAAGTGTGCTAGGGCCTGAGTGGGACCCGACAGCCGCGCCGATGACCTGGATGTCGATTTCTTTTGGATGAAATTCGGCTTCGATTAATTGTCTCATTTCTTCTGCAAGTGCAGGGTCATCTCCATGACTAATGCCAACAGTTTGACTAGACCAGTCAGATCCGCGTTCTTTCATCAGCTCGATAATGCGTTTCAATAATTTTTTACGGCCACGAATTTTTTCAAGGGGTATCAGTTTTCCATCCTCAACGTGTAAAATGGGTTTAATACTTAACAATCCGCCAACAAATGCGGACGCTTTACTGATTCTTCCGCCTCTTGCTAAATACGATAAATCGTCTACAGTAAAAATATGTTGTAAAGATTCACAAAAATGCTTTACAGACGTTTCAATTTCTTGTATTGTATTTCCGTCAATGGCAAGTGATTGAGCGTGTTTGACAGCTAGTCCATAACCAAGTGAAGCACATTTAGAATCAATGATTCGTAAATCGAAATCAGGGTATTCTTCCTTCACTTCGTTTGCCATCATCACAGCGGTTTGGTATGTACCTGAAAGCTCTGATGAAAAGGCAACATAAATAGCCGATGTATGGGTTTGTGCTGCAGAAACAAAGGCTTCCTTTATCCGGTTCGGTGAAGCTTGTGATGTTTTTGGACTTGCACCTTGTCTCATCGCATCAAATACTTGTTTTGGTTCAATGGTAATCAAATCATCAAATTCCTGCTCGCCGAGTAACACACGCAGCGGAATGAGTGTCATGTTTTGTTCATCATAATAAGAAAGAGGCAGATCAGCAGCACTGTCTGCTATGATATGAACGGTCATCAAAATCCCTTCTTTCTAAAAAAATCAACCATATTTTACATCTTTTTAGCCTAACTATATCATAGAAAATCATCTTTTCGTGTTCAAATTCTAAATTTTAGGGAAAACCATAGAGAGAATGGTAAGTGGAGGAATGACAACATGTTCATTGGAGAAGCAAAAAAATTCATCGTCGTCGTCATTGGTGCCTTACTCAATGCGATTGGACTGAATTTATTTTTAATCCCTGCTGACGTATATGCAAGTGGTTTTACAGGGGTTGCCCAGCTGTTATCTAGTTTAATCGATCAATATGCACCGTTTTATTTATCAACAGGGATCCTATTATTTATTTTAAACATTCCGGTCGGCATTTTAGGCTGGATGAAGGTTGGTCGTTCCTTTACTTTGTATAGCATTATTAGTGTGGCACTGACAACGATTTTCCTCGGCATTTTACCAGAGACAAGTGTTTCTGAAGATATTTTATTAAATGCTGTATTTGGCGGAGTCATTTCTGCACTTGGCATTGGGATTACACTGAAATATGGGGCATCTACAGGCGGCCTTGACATTATTGCGATGATTTTAGCGAAATGGAAAGACAAACCAGTGGGCACGTATTTCTTCATTTTAAACGGAATTATCATTTTTACAGCAGGATTGTTACAAGGTTGGGAGAAAGCTTTATATACCCTTGTCACATTATATGTGACGACTAGGGTAATTGATGCCATCCATACGAGACATGAAAAGCTGACTGCCATGATTGTGACAAAGAAAGCAGATGAAATCAAAGAAGCCATTTATGGAAAAATGGTCAGAGGGATTACGACTGTTCCGGCAAAAGGGGCATTTACCAATGAACAAAAAGAAATGATGGTCATTGTCATTACAAGGTATGAGCTGTATGAACTTGAACAAATTATAAAGGAAGTCGATCCAAAAGCCTTTACAAATATTGTTCAAACAACCAATATTCTTGGATTTTTCAGACGAGATTAAAAGGTGGGTAGAAGATGAAAAAAGGGTTAGTGCTTTTTCTCGTTCTATTGGTTTTAACAGCTTGTGGGCAACAAAAAAAGGATGAACCAGACAAGGAGGTATCCGGTCAAATGGGAGAAAAAACCGTTGTACTCACAGTAGACCCCGTCCAAAAAGGTTCTTCGGTTCAATTTCATATGTCACTCAAAAATGAATCAGATCGAGATATTGAATTCACGTTTAACACAAGCCAAAAATTCGAATTGAGTGTGTACGATGAAGACGGAAATGAAAAATACCGTTACTCGAAAGACCGTATGTTCACACAAGCCATCCAATCCTTTGTGCTGAAAGCAGATGAAACATATGACTTCCAAGATACGTGGTCAAACGGTGTGGAGCCGGGAACGTATGAAGCGGTCGTCACATTTAAAGGAAAAGCAGAAGGGCTAAAGCAAATCATTGAGAAGAAAACGTTCCAAGTGAAATAAGCATAAGAAAAGCTGTCCACAAAGCGGACAGCTTTTTTCGTTAAAGATCATCAAGCAGGTCTTGGAACGTATGCAGCTGGTTTCTTTCTGCATCTGTCGAATTAGCAAATGCAGATGATACGGCGTTTTTAGCTCGCTGAACTGCTTGTTGACGCTCTAAACCAGATGGAAATGAAGAAGTAAGGGCTTCCTCAGTAAATGATTTGGCTTGATCAAAAAGTTCGTTTCTCACAATGAACCTCCAGAAGCATCAGTCTTCATATTTCCCCTGTCCTCCGCAGCTTCTTCAAGTGTGGAACGATACGGAAAACGTGCGTCATGCAGACTGACTGAATCTTTACCTTGTTGTATAAAGCGTTTCGATTTGCTTCTTTTACCCATTCGGAATCCGCCCCTTTACACAAGCTGACAGGACAACCTGTCTAACGGTAGTATGCCCGCTTCGACCTGCTATGTATGAATGGAAAAATTAAAGCGAGAAGTAATTCGTTAGGAATTTTGCAATCCCATCTTGTTCATTCGTATCTGTCACTTCATTAGAGACGCGTTTCACTGCATCAATCCCGTTGCCCATTGCAACCCCGCATCCAGCAAATTCAAGCATCTCTAAATCATTGTCTTCATCTCCGAATGCCACAATCCGTTCCTGAGGCACACCGTAATAATCACTAATTTTTTGCAGTCCAACGGCTTTGTTCATGCCTGTTTTAATGATTTCAATGACGTGCCACGGAGCAGCCCAGCGTCTGTGGTCAATCACTTCTGCATGAACATCTGTCAAATAGCTCCGAATCGCTCCGACGTCTTCTTCTTTTGCGTGAATTAAGACGCTTGTGACATTCTCTCCAAGATTGTTCCGAAGATCTCCAACGGTCACTTTGTTTGCATTCATATTAAATATATCAATGAGCTTTTCATCATGATAATGGAAATACAAATCGTCTAGCACTTCAGCTAACACATTGTGTACTTTATATTCCTCACTAATATCCACAAGCTGTTTTACGACTTGAAGATCAAGTGATGTGTGAAATCTGCCCCATTTTTCATCAAGAGGATGATGGACAAACGCTCCATTAAAGTTCACAATCGGAGAATCGAGCTGCAATTGCTGATAATAAGGAGAGCTGGAACGAAATGGCCGGCCAGTTGAAATACAGACATGATGCCCGCTGTCTTTCACTTTTTGAATGACATCAAGTGTGTGTGCTGAAATCGTTTTATCGTCTTTTAATAACGTGCCATCCAGGTCAAGTGCGATTAGATAAGGTTTAGTCTCCATAAAATCTCCTTTGATCTGTAAGTAATAGGAGGCAGCTGGTGCGGGTGCCTCCACCTATAGTGTATCTTTATCACATCTTCGTTGTCTACATGTTAAAATAAACAAAGACGGGAATGATAAAGGAGGATTCATAGGCTGTGATCACCATTGATGAGCAAATGACGCACGATATTCCATTTTTACATATCGTAAAAGCTGAAAATAAAGATAAACCACTGCCACTTGTATTTTTTATACATGGATTTACAAGTGCACGCGAGCACAACTTACACTTCGCCTTTCATTTGGCGGAAAAAGGCATGAGAGTCATTTTGCCTGACTGTGCTTATCATGGTGTAAGATCAGAAAACCTCAGCTTAGAGGAACTGGCATCAAAGTTTTGGGAAATCGTCCTGAACGAAATCCGTGAAATCGATATACTAAAGACACATTTTCAAGAAAAACAATTGATTGAAGCCGACCTAATAGGCGTTGCAGGTACTTCCATGGGAGGCATCACGACCTTTGGTGCACTCGCAAAACATGATTGGATTAAAGCGGCAGTCAGCTTGATGGGCAGTCCGAAATATACGACATTCCTACAAGCACAAATTATGGACATGCGGCACAAAGGGTTGATGAAAGAGATTACAGATGAAGAGGTTCATCAGCAATTAGACGCGCTGCGTCCTTATGATTTAACGCTACAAACAGATCGACTAAACAAAAGACCGCTGTTATTCTGGCATGCAGAAAACGATCCAGTTGTCCCTTACAGACATGCAAAAGCTCTTTATGACGAGTTAGCAGAAACCCAATATAAAGAAGATCCGCACCTGATTCGTTTTATTACAGATGGACAGGCTGGCCATAAGGTCTCAAGACAAGCGATGTTTGAAACGATTGATTGGTTTGTGACACACCTGAAAAGCACAAACGTTTAGCCAAAAGGAAAAGTACGTTATACTAGTTGAAAAAGGAGTGGATATCATGGATGAAGCATTGAAAGAAAATATTTTAGGCGCCCTAGAACAGGTGATTGACCCTGAGTTAAACGTAGACATCGTCAACCTTGGACTTGTCTATGATGTCGATCTTGATGAGAATGGAAAAGCGGATATCACAATGACTTTAACATCAATGGGCTGTCCTCTTGCACCAGTTATCGTCGATGAAGTCAAAAAAGCATTGAGCGACTTGCCTGAAGTGAAGGAAACTGAAGTTCACATCGTCTGGAATCCACCTTGGACACGTGACAAAATGTCAAGATACGCTAAAATTGCGCTTGGTATTCAATAAGCACAAAATGAAAAATGCCTGGTATGAGATAAACTCGTACCAGGTTTTTTTATGAAAAATTAAGGTAGAGGAGGAGTATGGCTTGATATAATGGATGTAATTTTATAGAACGGAGTACCTATAATGAAACGAAAGTGGATATGGATCGTTCTTTTAATGGGATATGGTGCTGCCTTTTTTGCATCAGTCTCTATACGTGAAGGTCAAGCACACAAAAGACAAGGACTTGAGGCGTTTACAGATGTGAGTCACCTCATGCCGGTCAAAATAAAAAAAGTCGTGCAAGGAAAAGAAATAGAATCTTTAAAAGAAGTATTAGAAGAAGCAAAAGAGAAAAATCTGCCCATTTCAATCGCCGGAAAGCAGCATAGTATGGGCGGCCACACGTATTATGAAAATGGCATTGTACTAGACATGACGAAATTTCGCCGAATCGTATCATTTAATGAAAAAAAGAAGACCATTCGTGTCCAGAGCGGCGCCACATGGGATGATATTCAAACATATGTGAACCCATATGGTCTTGCAGTAAAGGTGATGCAATCTCAAAACATCTTTACGATTGGTGGCTCGTTAAGTGCAAATGCACATGGACGTGACATTCGCTACGGCTCACTTATTGACACTGTGCGCTCTTTCACACTGTTAAAAGCAGGTGGAGAGATCATCACAGTAAAGCCTAGCGATGATTTATTTACTGCCGTGATTGGAGGATACGGCTTATTCGGTGTCATTTTAGATGTTGAGCTGTCCTTAACAAAGGATGAATTATATAAAATGGAGACAACCTCTCTACACTTCGATGAATACACTGATTATTTTCAAAAGTATGTAAAGAACAATAAAGAAGTGCGCATGCATCTCGCAAGAATCTCTACAGCGAAAACAAATTTTTTGAAAGAGATGTATGTGACGAATTATTCGCTTACTTCTGATCAACAGATCGATCCATACCGCGAGCTCAAAGAAGATCAGCTCGTCATCCCTTTAAAATTTATGCTCGGCCTTTCGAGAAGATTTGATATGGGGAAAGATTTGCTATGGAACTTGCAAAAGAAGTATTTTCAAAGTCAAAATGACCAGCTGATCACAAGAAATAACGTGATGCGGTCTGATTCTGCTTTTTTAGAATATGAAAATGAGTCAGATACCGATGTGCTTCAAGAATACTTTGTTCCAGTTGATCGTTTTCGTGCGTATATCGATGACATGAGAGGTTTTTTACAACAGGAAGAATTGAATCTAATGAACATCACGATCCGCTACGTACAAAAAAATGAAAAAGCGGATCTCTCATATGCGAAAGAAGATATGTTTGCACTTGTTTTGTTAGTGAATTATGGTTTTGAGAAAGAAGAGAAGGCAGAAGCAGAGCGGGTCATCCGGCAAATGACAGATATCACCTTGCGACACCATGGAAGCTATTACTTACCATACATGCCTTATCAAACGAAAGCACAAATGAAACAAGCGTATCCAAAAACCGATCAATTCTTTCAAAAGAAAAAGCAAGCAGATCCAGATGGCAGATTTATCAACTACTTTTATGAAAGGTATAATACACAATGAATGCTAAAGCAATGAAATGGTTCGTCTATTCACAAAGTTTACTGTTTTTCGCCAGTAGTCTCATTTTCCCTTTTTATATTCTTTTTATTAAAAATGTTGGGTCGAGCTATTCTCAATTTGGTCTTGCTTATGGTCTGTTTGGTTTGAGCGGTGCGTTCATTCATTTATTATTAGGAAAACTTCCTGAAATGACCGACAGGCGTCTCTTTTTAATCATTCATTCGTTTGGTATGGCGTTTCTTCTTCTCCTTTTTCCACATATCACAGAAGTAGAGCAAGTTTATATGATTCAGCTTGCCTTAGGTGTGCTAGGTGGTGTTCAGAAGCACGGAGAGAAACTACTCGTCACCGAACTCACAAACGAGAAAAAGCGTATGAAAGAAGTTGGGCACTATCATTTTTGGACAGCGCTTTTTTCATCGATCGCCATTATGCTTGGCGGCCTGTTTGCTGATTTCTTCACCATTCATTTGATTTTTTATGCAAGTTCCCTATTATATTTATGCAGTGCGCTTCTGGTCCTCAATATGAAGAACAATAGATAAAATCCGCATGTCTCACGAAGATATGTGGATTTTTTTATGAAAAAAAATGAAAACAAATATTAAATATACAATTGAATTAATTTTTATACATGTTATAATGTTAAATAATTTCACAAAGATCAAGAGGGTGTATTGACGTTGAAAATAGGTATTATAGGTGCTACAGGGTACGGCGGTGCGGAATTAGTTCGTATCTTTAAGCAGCATCCACATGTGGAGGAATGTATATTGTATTCATCAAGTGGTGATGGGCAATTATACAGTCAATCTTATCCGCATCTGACAACGATTACTGACCAAACATTAAAAGCCATTGATCCGGCTACCATTGTGCAAGAAACAGATGCTGTGTTTTTAGCGACACCAGCAGGCGTTTCAAGTGAACTCACACCGAAGCTCATGAATCAAGGGGTGCCAATTATTGATTTATCAGGTGACTTGCGCATTCAAGATGGAACTGTTTATGAAGCGTGGTATAAACGAAGGGCAGCGGATGAAGCATCGGTTCAACAAGCTGTATACGGATTATCTGAATTGAATCGTGAAACCATTAAGCAAGCGGAAGTCATTGCAAACCCAGGCTGCTTTCCTACTGCAGTTCTTCTAGGATTAGCACCGCTGATGAAACAGAATTTAATCGATGAATCTATGATCATAATAGATGCAAAAACCGGGGTGTCCGGTGCAGGACGATCAGCCTCACTTGGCACACATTTTTCAGAGCTGAACGATAACTTTAAAATTTATAAGGTGAATGAACATCAGCACACACCTGAAATAGAACAAGTACTTAGAGAATGGAACCCGCAAACGGCGAACATCACATTTTCAACACACCTTGTCCCGATGACAAGAGGGATTATGGCGACGATGTATACACAATTGAAATCAGATGTCACAAAAGAAGAATTAATGAAACGGATGAAGGACTTTTATGAAGATTCCTATTTTGTAAGAGTGAGAGATCATGGGATATATCCGCAAACAAAAGAAGTATACGGCAGTAACTTCTGTGACATTGGTTTTCATTTAGATGAGCGAACAGGCAGACTGACGATTGTATCTGTCATAGATAATCTCATGAAAGGCGCAGCCGGCCAAGCGGTTCAAAACTTCAATATCATCAAAGGCTTACATGAAGAGGCGGGCCTCACAATGACACCTCTCTATCCATAAGAACAGGGGAGACAACAAACATGATCGAATTGAATGAAAAAAGTATTGTCAAAATAGACGGGGACGTATCATCACCAAAAGGTTTTGAAGCAAAGGGGATTCATATAGGATTACGCTATTCAAAAAAAGACCTTGGCTTGATCATCAGTGAAGTACCAGCAGCGAGTGCAGCGGTATACACTCAAAGTCACTTTCAAGCTGCGCCTCTTCAAGTCACACAAAAAAGCTTGAAAAAGACGGGCAAACTAAAAGGTGTCATTGTCAATAGTGCCATCGCCAACGCATGTACAGGTGAGCAGGGATTAAAAGATGCATACGACATGCAGGCAGCCTGTGCAGACATGTTAGGGACAGAGTCTGATTACATTGCTGTTTCTTCTACTGGTGTCATTGGAGAGTGTCTGGATATGGATAAAATCAAAACAGGCATCGCTCAGCTAAAAGAAGCAAAAGCAGGAAATGGCCACTTTGAAGAAGCGATTCTAACAACAGATACAGTCATTAAAAATACGACATACTCCTTGACGATAGACGGGAAAGAGATTCTCATTTCTGGTGCAGCAAAGGGCTCTGGTATGATTCATCCGAACATGGCCACAATGCTCGGGTTTGTCACAACCGATGCAAATGTCGAACAAGAAGCTTTGCAAAATGCTCTTCGTGACATTACAGATGTGACGTTTAATCAAATTACCGTCGATGGAGAAACATCAACTAACGATATGGTGCTTGTGATGGCAAATGGAATGGCAGAAAACCAGGCACTGAATGAAGAACATCCAGAATGGCCATTGTTTAAAGAAGGATTAAAACTAGCCTGCGAAGATCTAGCAAAAGAGATTGCAAGAGACGGAGAAGGTGCAACTAAATTAATCGAAGCGAAAGTTGTTGGTGCAAAAAACAACTTAGAAGCTGGTATTATTGCAAAAAAAATCGTAGGTTCAAGTCTTGTGAAAACAGCCGTATACGGTACGGACGCCAACTGGGGCCGGATTGTCGGAGCAATCGGTCATAGCGCAGCTTCTGTCACGCCAGAAGAGGTGGAAGTTTACTTAGGCGGGCAATGTCTGTTTAAACATAATGAACCCCAGTCTTTCTCAGAAGAGGAAGCAAAAGCGTATCTAGAGCAGGATGAGATTACGATTTTCATTCAAATGAATGAAGGAAATGGTGAAGCGGCCGCATGGGGCTGTGACCTTACCTATGATTATGTGAAAATTAACGCGAGCTATCGCACATAATGAAGGAGATAGACATGGATAAAACGATCGTGTTCAAGTGTGGAGGCAGTGTCATTCGAGAACTTTCCGATACCTTTTATGAAAATGTCCGCTCACTTCAAGCTGCTGGATTTAAACTGGCTATCGTACATGGCGGAGGTCCTGAAATCACGAGCATGCTGCAAAAATTAGAAGTGAAAACGGAATTTGTAGATGGACAGCGCAAAACAACAAAGCCGGTGTTAGAGGTAGCCGAAATGGTCCTTTCAGGAACGGTGAATAAATACTTTGTTTCAGAGCTGGCAAAGCATGATATATCATCTGTCGGTGTATCTGGTAAAGATGGACAGATGCTTGTCGCCGATTTTCTCGATCAAGATGTATATGGGTACGTTGGCGAAATCAAAGAAGTCAATTCAGAGATGGCAGAAGCACTAATGGAGAAACAATTCATTCCCGTCATTGCGCCGCTATCTATGACCGAAGAATGCCAAACGTTAAATGTAAATGCTGATCTTGCAGCATCAGCAGTCGCAGGAGCTATGAAAGCTGATAAGCTCATGTTTGTCACAGATGTGGAAGGAATTTTAAAAAATGGTGAGCTGTTAGACGTTGTCACCGAACAAGAAGCGCTCAAGCTCATCGATGAAGGTATTATTTCCGGGGGAATGATTCCAAAAGTGCAATCTGCGCTAAGTGCTTTATCAGGAGATGTGGATGAAGTCATGATTGTGAATGGAAAAGGCAGTATTTTTACAGGAGATACCTTTAAAGGAACTCGAATTGTAAAACAAAAGGAGGCGGTCCTGTGAGTCATCTCTTTCAAACGTACGGACGGTGGAATGTTGAAATTAAAGAGGCAGAAGGTTCTTGGGCAGTTGATACAACTGGGAAAAAATATTTAGACTTTATACAAGGCATTGCGGTCACGAATTTAGGTCACAATCATCCAAAGGTCAATCAAGCCATCAAGAAGCAGCTTGACGAGGTCTGGCACGTATCAAATCTATTTGAAAATGGACTGCAAGAAAAAGCAGCGGAAAAGCTGGCAGCAAACAGTTCAGGAGATCTCGTATTTTTCTGCAACAGCGGGGCTGAAGCGAATGAAGGGGCTATCAAATTGGCCCGAAAAGCAACAGGTAAAACAAATATTGTGACGTTTTTGCACTCTTTCCATGGGCGCACGTATGCTGGTATGGCTGCCACAGGTCAAGATAAAATCAAAACTGGTTTTGGACCGATGCTGGAAGGCTTTCATTATGTACCGTTTAATGACCCTGAAGCGATCACAGCGTGTGAAATCGATGATGTCGCAGCGGTCATGCTGGAAGTGGTGCAAGGTGAAGGTGGAGTGAATCCAGCTACAGCGGAATTTCTAAAGGCCGTTCAAGAGTTTTGTAAAAAACATCAAGCACTGCTGATTGTAGATGAAATCCAAACGGGTATTGGGCGAACAGGGACAGCATTTGCCTATGAGCAATCGGGACTTGATCCTGATATTATTTCAGTCGCAAAAGGTTTAGGAAATGGGTTTCCAGTCGGTGCAGTGATAGGGAAAAAAGCTTTAGGGGATGCATTTTCTCCAGGCTCTCATGGCACAACATTTGGTGGCAACATGCTCGCTATGTCAGCTGTGAACGCAACTCTTGATGTGATATTCAAAGAAGACTTTCTTTCAGAAGTGAAAGAAAAGGGTGCGTATCTCTTAAAGAGACTGCAAGAAGTCAAACAGCTGAATATCGTGAAAGAAGTACGGGGCAAAGGATTAATGGCAGGGATTGAGTGTCATCAGCCAGTAGGTGATTACATCACAGCCCTTCGAGAGCAAGGTTTGCTGGTGCTTCCAGCTGGTCCGAATGTCATTCGTTTATTACCTCCACTGAATGTCAAAAAAGTTGAATTGGATCAAGCCATTGAAGCAATCATTCAAGTGTTAGCAAATGAAACAGTAACGGTCTAAATTTTTTTGCAACAAAACGTATAAACATGCATTTATATTATTAATTATTCAATACGGGGTGACACAAGCATGAAAGGTTATTTAAATTTAGAAGATGGAGCCTCTTTTGAAGGAGATCTGACAGGAGAAGCTGGCATAACAGGTGAAGTGGTCTTTTTTACGGGGATGACAGGTTATCAAGAGGTGCTCACAGATCCTTCTTATAAAGGACAAATCATTGTTTTCACATATCCACTCATCGGAAACTACGGGATCAATCATGAAGACTTTGAGAGCAAAAAACCACAAGTAAAAGCGGTCGTTGTCTATGAGGCAGCTGAGCATTTTTCTCATCACCTTGCAGCCGTAAGCTTAAAGGATTATTTACAGAAGTGGAACATTCCGCTTCTTACACATACAGATACTCGCGCAGTCGTGCAGAACATTCGAGCAAATGGAACGATGAACGCAGTGCTTAGTTTAGACGAAAATGAAACGCCACCTGCAATGAAGCAAGACAATGTGGTTGAGCAGGTCACAGAAGATGAAGTATACACACAAGGCAGCGGCGAGGAACATGTAGCACTCATTGATTTTGGCTTTAAAAAATCTATTGCAGACTCACTCGAAGCGCGCGGCTGTAAAGTCATAGTGATTCCGTACAAACAAATGGAAAAGGTATTTGATATCAAGCCAGATGCGATCCTTTTGTCAAATGGACCTGGAGATCCAAAAACAATGAAGCCATATTTAAAAACCATTCATGACATCATGATGACCTTCCCGACACTAGGCATTTGCTTAGGTCATCAATTAATTGCTCTTGCGCTTGGCGGGGATACGTATAAGCTTCCTTTTGGCCACCGCGGGGCGAATCATCCTGTACAAGATACAGAATCAAAACGTGTCTTTATGACAAGCCAAAATCATAGCTATGTGGTCAATGAAAAAAGCATGAATGACAAAGAAGTGGACGTCAAATTCCTCCACGTGAATGACGGATCTGTTGAAGGATTCATTCATAAAGAGAAGCTGATTATGTCCGTTCAATTTCATCCAGAAGCACACCCAGGCCCTGCAGAAAGTGAATGGGTATTCGATGATTTTATTGAGAAAGTGAAACAAGCAAGGAGAGAAGTCGCACATGCCTAAAGATCAAAGCATACAAACCATTCTAGTCATCGGGTCTGGTCCAATCATCATTGGTCAGGCAGCAGAATTTGATTACTCAGGAACACAAGGTTGTATGGCCTTAAAAGAAGAAGGCTACAACGTCATCTTAGTGAATAACAACCCAGCAACCATTATGACAGACGAGTCATTTGCTGATGAAATTTATTTTGAACCGCTTTCAGTTGATTCAGTGACAAGAATCATTGAAAAAGAGAAACCAGATGGTCTTTTAGCCAATCTTGGCGGACAGACGGCTTTAAACCTTGCTGTCGAGCTGGAAAAAGCCGGTGTGCTGAAAAAGCATGGGGTAAAACTGCTCGGAACGTCAGTTGAAACAATTGAAAACGGTGAAGATCGTGAGAAATTCCGTGCTCTCATGAAGCATTTGAATGAACCTGTACCAGAAAGTGAAATTGTGGATAATGCGAAAGACGCCCTTCAATTTGCAAAAGAAGTGGGCTTTCCCGTCATTCTTCGACCAGCCTACACACTTGGTGGTAAAGGGGGAGGCATCGCTTTAACTGAAGAGGCTTTTAAACCGCTGATTGAAGGTGCTCTTCTAGCGAGTCCGATTCATCAGTGCTTAGTTGAAAAAAGCATTGCTGGCTTTAAAGAAGTCGAGTATGAGGTCATGAGAGATCGTCAAAATACGTGTATCACTGTATGTAACATGGAAAATATCGATCCAGTTGGTGTGCATACAGGTGACTCGATTGTCGTTGCACCGTCACAGACATTAACGGATCAGGATTATCAAATGCTCCGCTCAGCGAGCTTAAAAATTATTTCAGCGCTTGATGTCGTTGGCGGCTGTAATATCCAATTCGCTCTCGATCCACTCAGCAAAGAATATTTTGTCATTGAGGTCAACCCTCGGGTCAGCCGGTCTTCTGCTCTTGCATCGAAAGCAACAGGCTATCCGATTGCCAAAATGGCGGCAAAACTTGCGGTCGGTTATACACTAGATGAATTGAAAAATCCGCTTACAGGAACAACGTATGCTAGCTTTGAACCGGCACTCGATTATGTCGTGGTGAAATTCCCGCGCTGGCCGTTCGATAAATTTAAACAGGCAGACCGGAAATTAGGCACAAAAATGAAGGCGACTGGTGAAGTCATGGCGATTGACCGTAATTTAGAATCTGCCATTCAAAAAGCAGTCGCATCACTTGAAATCAAAACAAAGGGCTTCCACTTGCCTGAACTGAAAGAACATTCGACTGAACAGTTATTTGAATTAATCAAAACACCGGACGATCGCCGTTTCTTTGCTGTCATGGAGCTGCTTTCCAGAAAAGAAACCGTTGAAACGATTCATGAAACGACGAAGATTGATCTGTTTTTCTTACATGTTTTCAAGAATATGATCACACTCGAACAAGAATTGAAGAACCATCAGGGGACGCTATCCAAAGACACCTTAAGAAAGGTGAAAGAAAAAGGCTTCCTTGATGAAACAATCGCTTCTCTGACGGATCGCAGTGAACAAGATATCAGACGGCTTCGCCAAGAGTATGGCATTGCCGCTTCATTTAAAATTGTCGATACATGTGCGGCTGAATTCGATGCAAAAACGAATTACTTCTATTCTACGTACTTTGGCAAAAGTGATGGAGAGCATCAAGAGAAAACAAAGGAGCGTGCACTCATCATTGGCTCTGGTCCGATTCGAATTGGGCAAGGGGTCGAGTTTGATTATAGTGCCGTTCATGGCGTTCTTACTTTACAAAAGCTTGGA
Source organism: Bacillus sp. 22190 (assembly GCF_052045575.1). Classification (NCBI taxonomy): domain Bacteria; kingdom Bacillati; phylum Bacillota; class Bacilli; order Caryophanales; family Bacillaceae; genus Bacillus; species Bacillus sp. 22190. Next base: position 229,988 of record NZ_JBQEPF010000004.1, read on the forward strand.
TTTGAAACCATCATGATGAACAACAATCCAGAAACGGTTAGTACCGATTATGAGATTGCAGATCGTTTATACTTTGAGCCGATCACGTTAGAACATATTTTAAACGTAGTTGAAGCGGAGCAAATTGATTTTGTCATCGTTCAATTTGGCGGGCAGACAGCAATCAATGTGGCGGAAGGTTTAGAAAAAGCCGGCGTTACCTTGTTAGGCACGTCCTTTGACACACTAGATGCATTAGAAGATCGCGATTTATTCTATCAGCTTCTTGATGAACTGAATCTTCCTCATGCAAAAGGAGATACAGCACATTCAAAAGAAGAAGCACTGGAGCATGCTGCAAGCATCGGGTACCCTGTTCTTATTCGTCCATCATATGTCATTGGTGGAATGGGCATGATCGTTGTTCATACAGAAGCTCAATTGGCAGAACTACTTGATCAGCCAGATCATTTACCTTATCCGATCTTAATTGATGAGTATGTCACTGGAAAAGAAGTGGAAGTGGATCTCGTTTCAGACGGACAAACGACATTCATTCCAACAATCGTTGAGCATATTGAAAAAGCGGGCGTACACTCAGGTGACAGCTTTGCCATCTTGCCAAGTGTCTCTATTAGTGAAGACATCAAAGAGCAGGTGTATAACGCTTCTGAACAAATCGCAAAGAAATTAGCTTTTAAAGGCATTATGAATATTCAATTTGTGATAAAAGGGAACCAGGCGCTCGTATTAGAGGTGAATCCTCGGGCAAGCCGGACTGTTCCAGTTGTAAGTAAAGTCATGGGTGTTGACATGATCCCAATGGCGACTCAGCTGTTAGCTGGTGCAACGCTTGAAGAATTGAAACCGGCAACGAAGAATAAGGGGGGCACAGCTGTTAAATTCCCAGTCTTCTCCTCACACGCCATTCAAGATATCGATTTAAAGCTCACACCTGAAATGAAGGCGACGGGTGAAGGAATGTGTGTAGGAAAGAACGTCGAAAGCGCCTTGAAAAAAGTGTTTGCGCCGATCTGGCAACAGAAAGGTACCCTCTATATTCATGGCAGTGAATTACTTAAAGATGAAGCTACACGAGCAGGCTTTGACGTCTGGACTGGCAGCTTTGAATCGTGGCTGCAACAAGACGATAAATCGCTTCACATTCATTTAGGTGATGATGAAGAGGCAAAAGAACAGCGTGTAAAAGCACTCACACATGGTGTTCAAGTTCTAACCGAATATGAAACAGCGCAAGCGTTCCTGCAAGGAAAAGATGGAGATGTATCACCAGTATCTCTCCACGAATTATATAAAAAGGAAGTGACGGCATGAGCCAAGTCGACGTGCAACCGGCATTATACGGAAAAGACTTTTTATCGTTAAAAGACTTTTCGATCAATGACATTGCGTACTTAATTGAAAAAGCAGAAGAAATGAAACAACATCCATATCAAGATTTATTCAAAGGAAAAACATTAGCGATGATCTTTGAAAAATCTTCAACTAGAACCCGTGTCTCGTTTGAAGCGGGCATGACGCAGCTAGGCGGACATGCGCTCTTCCTCAGCTCAAATGATCTGCAAATTGGCAGAGGAGAAACGATTGGTGATACAGCGCAGGTGCTGTCTGGGTATGTAGATGGCATTATGATTCGAACCTTTGAACATGAGAAGGTAGAAGAACTTGCAAAATACGCCTCTATTCCAGTGATCAACGGACTAACGGACTATTCTCATCCATGTCAGGCACTGGCTGATTTACTGACGATTAAAGAAGCAAAAGGCACACTAAAAGGTGTGAAAGTGGCGTACATCGGTGATGGGAATAATGTGGCTCATTCCTTAATGGTTGGCTGCGCGCAGTTAGGCTGTGACATTGCCGTTGCATCACCAAAAGGCTATGAACCTCTTCAAGAGGTGACAGAGACTGCCCAGGCGTTTGCAAAACAATCAGGCGCAGAAGTCATCGTCACAACAGATGCAGTAGCTGCTGTTCAGGATGCAGATGTCATTTATTCGGACGTATTTACAAGCATGGGGCAGGAAGCTGAAACAGAGAAACGTCTAGCTGAATTTAAAGAATATCAAGTCAATGAGGAACTCATGCAACATGCAGCAGCAGATTATATCTTCCTTCATTGTCTGCCGGCACATCGCGGAGAAGAAGTGACGGCTGATATCATTGATGGACCACACTCTAAAGTATTCCAGCAAGCAGAAAATCGCTTGCATGTGCAAAAAGCGTTAATCAAAGAGCTCATGTATCAACAACCTAAATAAATCACAAGTGTCCCTGTCTCGGCTGAGCAGGGACTTTTTACATATTGGATTGGAGAGGCAATGGACGGGACATAATAACATCAATCGAGAAAGGAGGATGGAAATGGGTCAACAGCATCAGTTTAAATCTGGTAATAAGGCACCTAATAATGGTGTTTATATCGAAATCGGTGAGACCGGTAGTATGGTGAAAGATCCTTTAAAGATAAAGCTTAAAGCAGGAGACGTCTTTCCGGATAACTCGAACCATAACCGCGTTTGGACTTACCAAAGAAAGCCTTAAGCAATTGACTAAGAGTCCATATGAATAAGTCTTTAGAGGCATGTGTCATGCCTCTTTTTTCTTTATAATAAAAAACAATTAAGTTCCAATTTTCAAATAAATAGTATGAAAAAAAGAAAGATTAAGGTAAAATATGTAAGAATAGTATAAGGTTGAAAGGATTTGTGTGATGGAAAAGATGAATCTCAGTGAAAGTGTTTGGAATAAACGCTTCACCTCATTGTTCATATCAAGACTCATAAAAAATACAGGAGAAAGTTTTGCTTTTACATCCGTTCTTTGGTTATTAATTTTAAGAGGGGATGGAGCGCTCGGTACCGGACTTCTTCTAGCAGTGACAGTTCTTCCTTCATCATTGTTGGCCCCAATACTAGGACCTCTTATGAAAAGACATCATTTATCTAAATGGATGTTTGCTTCAGATGTCATTCGAGCAACCATTGTACTCATTATTCCACTACTGCATTTTTCGCACATATTGCCTCTATGGTTATTGATCTCATTAATGGTTATTCAATCGGCAACAGGTGCAGCCTATAACCCGGCTTCTGTGGCCATCCTGCCGCAGATTGTTCCAAAGCATCTCATTCAAAAAGCAAATGCGATCCTGCAATCATCTTTTGAAATTGTCGCACTTGCTGCGGTGATGGTCGCTGGTCTTTTGGTCAAATTAATTGGACCTGCAGATACGCTCCTGATCACCACTGCTTTATTCATCATATCGGGCTTGTTCATTATTGGCGTTAAACTCCAAAAGTCAGATGCAGAAAAAGCAGCAGACATTAAACAAGCAAAGAATACATATCTGTATAACTTAAAAAGAGGCTTTCTAGTCGTTAAAAATCATCATATTTTATTTGCACTAACCCTTTATTGTATTTTAATGAATGTCGCCGCAGCTCCGTGGCAGGCATTATCCGCTGTATATGTAGCAGAAGCGCTGCAAAGTGATTCAATGGTGTATTCCATTTTAAGAGGTGTCGCCGCAGTTGGTGCGTTTATGATGGGCTTTGCACTGGCGAAGGTGAAAATCAAAAGATTCGGCTTGTTCTTTATTGTCGCAGGCATGATTGAAGGAGCTGCATTCTTTATCACTGGAATGAGTACATGGCTTCCAGTCGTTCTTCTAGCTTCCTTTATTTTTGGTGCAGCCGTCAGTGCAATCAATGTCCCAGAGATGGTCATTATTCAAACGTCTGTTGACCAAGAAGATCAGCCGCAAGTATATGCCGTGATCAATGCGTCATCGAATGTCTTTCTCCCGCTTGCAGCCGTCATATCGGGCGTCCTGGCAGAACGCTTTGGAGCAGGACCTGTCATTGCGGGGGGTGGTGTGCTTGAAATTTTATCAGGCATCGCGATCTTCCTGTTCACAGGGCTAGCGAAAAGCCATTTGTCAGCAGACAAACAGAAGTCCGAAACGGTTGATGTGTAACTCAAAAACCCCCTGTAATTGACGGCAGGGGGTTTTAGCGTGCCCTCTCAACTTCTGGTCATCATTCTGAAAAAAAGAAAAAGAGCTAATCTCAAATCATTAGCTCTTTTCCAGCAATATTAAGAATGTTCTGTTGAACTTTCTGTTTCTTTCATTGGACTTACTTCAGCAAAGATGAATAAAATAACCGTAAACACTATGGCAAGAATGGAAGTTAACGTAAAATCATAAGCAGCTCCATTCATAGATGAAACGATGTAACCAGCCATATGTGTCAGCAGAAAAGTCCAAATGAGGGTGATAATGTAATGCATTATTCCACCGTCCTTTATGTAACAATCTATTGACTATCATACCATAGATACGAGTTCAGAGAAAAGACTGTTTTCCGCCTTTATGTGACCATTTTGAGACCTTCTACTATAAAAATAAAAAGAATTCTTCTGTCTTTAGGGGATTTCCTTATTCCTACAAGAGTTGTTGTTCATATCATAGAAAGCAGAATCACTGAAAGGAGGCTGGCCATATGGGTGTAAGCGAACGGTTTTTCCAGCTTGGTTCCCAGTGGAACGTCATTCACCTTCCTCAAAAACCAAATGGCTTTGGCATTCTAATCCTCGGTGACCGAAATCACTTTGTGCAGGAAAATACATCATTCTGGCTTCAGCATTACGGAAGAAACCAGCTTTTAACTGCTTTAAAGGATGAAGGATATACATTGTTTAATAGTCATCTTCATGGGAATCACTGGGGATGTGAAGATGCTGTTTTTAGTGCGAAACAGCTTGTTCATCACACATTAAAACAAGAAATATTAAACCGGGAAATTCATGTGCTGGCAGAGGGAATGGGCGCACTTGTCGCCATGAGTCTTGCCGAAGAAATGCCAGAAGTGCTAAGGTCTATAGCCATGATGAATCCATGTTTACACCTGCAAGCACAAAGAGAAAGAGAAAAGGAACACAAATTCTTCTACAAACAGTTCATGAAAGAACTCGCACAGAGCTATGGGTGCTCTGCAAAGGAAGCTGAAACGTATCCACTTCCTTCTTGCCCCGTTCATTCAGCTCATGTACCGATTCATATATGGCAGAGACTAAACGGCGCACCGTATGCCTATGAACTACACGCAAAGCCTTTTATTGATCAGCATATGATGAATCCAGACCATTGTCAGATGGACCTTACCTTGCATATGTTTGATCATCCAAGAAGAATCTTTCAGTCCATTCACAAGTTTTATAAATCGCATGAAAGAGAATTGTAATGAATAGGATGATAACAGCCCTTCATGGAAAGGGCTCTTCTTTTTATTCGATATGCTAAAAAAGGGGACATGAACATGGAAACAGGACTGATCATAGGTGCAGATGAATTTTTTGGCCTGACACTTTGTGAATATATGATGAAAGAGGGCATACAAGTGGATATCACATATCCTAAGGAGCAGTCAGAGGAGCAAAAAATGTTATTAGAAGAGCGGATGATGTGGCTCGGCCGCAATGATCTTGTCCGCGTTATTGATGGTCAAGATAGGAAAGAGGCATATGACCTGATCTTTTTTCAATCAGATGATTCAATGAACAGAGAGACAGACCTCGAAGCGAAGCATGGCATATACCACTTGTTTTACGAAGAACCCGAAAGCCATTCGCATGAACAAAGCGTTTCGGCTGTTATCCTTCCACGCATGTTTGGTCCGTGGACACTCCATGAAGAGAGACGAATAAAGGATGATCACACATTTTTTGTAGAAGATGTCGCAAAGGAGCTTTTAAAGTGGGCACGCACCGATCAAAGGCAGGAAATGATCCATCAATTAAAGGTAGAAAGACAAACAGGTGACAAACAAGCAGAAGAAATCATAGCAGAATGGAAAAGACAAAACTCAACATTTTTCGACAAAAAGCAAGAATGATCTTCCATCTTATCTTTTTTCAGTATAAAATAAACCTATATTTAACATACAGGTTCATGCCTGCGTGTTGCAAAGGGAGTTGAACATGGCATGAAGTACCAGCGGCTTGTCATGATCTTTTCGTTCCTTCTTCTTATGCTATCTGCCTGCTCGCAGGCGCCGTTAAAAGGACATATTGAGAAGGTGGGTTTACTCGTCCCCGATACGATTAATGATCAAGTTTGGGGAACGAAAGGTTATAAAGGCTTATTAAATATCCAATCAACATTTGGTGTAGATGTTTATTATAAGGAAGGGATGGTCGACAAGGAGAAAATCGTTGATGCCATTGAAGAATTTCATAAAAAAGGAGTCAATTTGATTATTGGCCATGGCAATGAATACAGCGAAATTTTCAACTTGATCAGTGAAGATTATCCGAAAACACAATTTATCACGGTCAATGGAGGCAAGCCTCAAGCTGATAATGTCACAAACGTCACGTTTAAAGGAGAAGCAATGGGCTTTTTCGGAGGCATGACAGCAGCACATATGTCCAAAACAAAAAAGATTGGTATTCTGGCTACATATGATTGGCAAAGTGAAGTAGACGGTTTTATCAAAGGTGCAAAATATCAGGACGAACATGTGCAAGTCCTAGCGGAATTTGTCGAAAACTGGGATGATGCTGACAAAGCGGTGAACCTCTATCAAAAATTGAAAAAACAAGGTGTAGATGTTGTGTATCCAGCAGGTGATGGTTATAATATCCCTGTCATTGAACAAATCAAAAACGACAATTTATCTGCGATCGGATATGTCACTGATCAATCCAACCTTGGAAGCCATACGGTGTTAACTAGCACAGTCCAGCATGTCGATAAAGCGTACAGTATCATTGCGAAGAAGTTTAATGAAGGCAAGCTAAACGAACAAGGTGAGTACTCCTTTGACTTTAAAGAAGGAGTGATCGAAATGGGGAAATTTAGCTCAACCATAGACCGCGCTTTTGTGAAAGACATTGAGAAGGATATTGCGAATTACAAAAAAACAGGCAAACTGCCAAATGAAAAGTGAGGACGTTGAACATGCAGCACGAAAAATCGATGGAGTTTTTACAAATTGCGATGAAGTATTTTCCACAAGCAAAAGAAGAATTAGATAAAGCAGGGATTCAGCTTGATCCACAAGCACTTCAGCCGCTTCTCTCTTTGTTTACATCTGTCATGCAAGAGGCATATGAGCTTGGAAAAGCAGATGCAGCATCAAAAAAAGCCACAGAATAGTGGCTTTTTTTTATGATAATTTTTTCTTAAAGGCACTGATCATAGGGCCGACATCTTTAAACACAGGCTTCAGCTCATCGATGGAGTTCATAATGTTTCCAATTTGATTCATGACATGCATGTAGTCAATGGAGTCATCACTTGAAGAAGTCTCTGCACGCTCCTCCTTTTTTTCTGTCTTGTTTTTCTCCTTTTCTAGCGGCTGACCAAACATCATTGCTGAGAAAATATCCTTTTGCGCCATATCACATGTTCCTTTCTACTATTGGTATATCATTAATCTATGAAAAAAGTGAGAGGAAAGGTTAGACGTTTGTATTGCCAAGGAGAAAAAAATAAGGTAAAATTAGTACCAGATACTAATATAAGATCACAATATCACATGCTCGTATGAGTAAAAGGAGTCTTATTCAATGAATGCTGGAATTATTGGCCTTGGCCGCTATATACCTGAAAAAGTATTAACAAATCATGATTTAGAAAAAATGGTTGAAACTTCTGACGAGTGGATTCGTACTAGAACAGGTATAGAAGAAAGAAGAATTGCATCTGATGATGTCAATACATCTCATATGGCGCTTGCTGCTGCAAAAAAAGCATTAGCTGACGCAGATGTGGCTGCAGAAGATATTGATATGATTCTTGTAGCGACAGTTACGCCAGATCAAGCATTTCCGACAGTCGCTTGTATGATTCAAGAGCAGCTCGGTGCACATAAAGCATGTGCAATGGATATTAGCGCTGCATGCGCTGGCTTTATGTATGGTCTTGTTACTGGAAAACAATTTATCGAATCAGGCACTTACAAACACGTGCTTGTCGTTGGTGTAGAAAAGCTTTCTCGCATTACCGACTGGGATGACCGCAACACAGCTGTTTTGTTTGGAGATGGAGCAGGTGCTGCTGTACTAGGAACAGTCAGCGAAGGCAAGGGAATTCTATCATTTGAGCTTGGAGCCGATGGAAGCGGCGGGAAGCACTTGTACTTAGATGAAAAAGATCATACAATCATGAATGGAAGAGAAGTATTTAAATTTGCAGTGAGACAAATGGGCGAGTCAAGCGTAAACGTGATTGAAAAAGCTGGACTATCAAAAGAAGACGTAGACTTCTTGATTCCGCATCAAGCAAACATTCGCATTATGGAAGCAGCACGCGAACGCTTAGAGCTGCCAGTTGAAAAAATGTCGAAAACAGTCCATAAATATGGAAACACATCAGCAGCATCCATTCCAATTTCACTATGTGAAGAAATCGAAGCCGGAAAAATTCATGACGGCGATGTGATTGTAATGGTTGGTTTTGGTGGAGGATTAACGTGGGGCGCAATCGCTATGCGATGGGGCCGATAAAAGAGTGGGGTGCACAAATTAATGGATAAGAAACGAGTAGTTGTTACAGGATTAGGTGCTTTGACACCTCTTGGCAACGATGTAGAGACAACATGGAAAAATGCTGTAGCAGGTGTATCAGGTGTTGGCCCGATCACACGTGTTGATTCAAGTGAATATACAGCAAAAGTAGCAGCAGAACTAAAAGATTTTAACATCGAAGATTACATGGAGAAAAAAGAAGCGAGAAAGATGGCACGCTTCACACAATATGCAGTTGTTGCTGCTCAAAAGGCTTTAGAAGATTCACGCCTCGAAATTACAGATGAGAACGCACCTCGTGTTGGGGTATGGGTTGGATCTGGTATTGGCGGACTTGAAACATTCGAAGAGCAATTCGAAGTGTATTCAAATAAAGGAGCAAGACGCGTAAGCCCGTTCTTTGTTCCAATGATGATTCCAGATATGGCGACAGGTCAAATTTCGATTGCACTTGGCGCAAAAGGGGTTAACTCTTGTACAGTGACAGCATGTGCGACAGGAACAAACTCCATTGGTGATGCCTTTAAAGTCATTCAGCGCGGAGATGCAGATGCGATGATTACAGGTGGAACAGAAGCACCATTAACGAAAATGTCGTTTGCTGGTTTCTGTGCAAACAAAGCCCTTTCGACAAATCCTGATCCAGATACAGCAAGTCGTCCATTTGATAAAAACCGTGACGGATTTGTGATGGGTGAAGGAGCGGGAATTGTTGTTCTTGAAGAATTAGAGCATGCGTTAAAACGTGGTGCGACCATTTATGCAGAAATCGTTGGCTACGGTTCAACTGGAGATGCATACCATATCACAGCACCTGCTCCAAACGGAGAAGGCGGCGTACGTGCAATGAAAGAAGCCATTCGTGATGCAGGTTTAACAGTGGAAGAAATTGATTATATCAATGCCCACGGAACAAGCACACCGTATAATGATAAGTTTGAAACAATGGCGATTAAAGAAGTGTTCGGAGAGCATGCGAATCAGCTTGCGATCAGCTCGACAAAATCAATGACAGGTCATTTACTTGGCGCAGCAGGCGGAGTAGAAGCGATTTTCTCTGTTCTGGCGATTAAAGACAGTGTCATTCCGCCAACGATTAACCTTGAAACACCAGATGAAGAATGTGACCTTGATTATGTAGCAAATGAAGCACGTTCAAAAGAAGTACAAGTTGCGTTGAGCAACTCACTTGGTTTTGGCGGGCACAATGCGACAATTATCTTCAAAAAATACGAAGCGTAATATGTCTTAAGAAGGCGGTGATCTATAAACAGATCGCCGTCTTTTTGCATATGATGAAAATGGAGGTGTTCAGCGGTATGGGTCTGGTCAATACACAATATCTCATTGAGCAATCATCATCTTTTCAGGAGCTGGCGGCACGTTTTGTCCCTTATTTTAAAGGAGCGGAGAAAAAAGAAGGATCATCTATTCTCGCCCATTTACAACATCACGGAATGGTGCGATCATGGAACGCCTGCCAGGAAATGATCGACAAGCTCAAAGAAAAAGGGTATTTCAAGCTTGTGATGAAAGAATACAAAGCGTTGCAAAAAAAGTGGGGAGGTCCTGATGTCCCTGTCTTTATTTTGCCTGTTAATGAGAGCAGCAAAGAGATCAGAGAACAATTTTACTTTCAATCCGGCATGGCATTTGATGACAAAATCTTTCTTTTTTTATCCCCGCATACACCGAAGGAGCGAATCGGTACGTTGCTGACGCATGAATATCACCATGTATGCAGGTTGCATTTTCTCACGAAAGAAGAAAAAGATTTTACATTCCTTGATACAATCATGATGGAGGGGCTCGCTGAATATGCTGTGTATCATAGATATGGAGAAAGCTATACAGCAAAGTGGACGACTTTATATGACGAATCGCAGCTGCAGCGCATGTACAAGAAATGGGTATCCAGTCACCTTTATCAGAAAGTGCAGGACGACGAAAGGCTGATACAGAATCTCCTTTATGGAAAAGGGAACTACCCCAAAATGCTTGGCTATGCCACTGGATTTTATATCGTGAAAAAGTATTTCGATGAGCACCGAATCAGCGAGGAGTCTATGATTGCGGAGCCAGCGGAAACGTTTTTAAAGGCGATAGAATGATAAAGACAATCATTCACAAAAAAAGTGACATATTACAATTTTACTAAATACTTCTTGATTTCGTCATGCTGATGTAATAATATACAAATATAAATTTTGATAATTCTTTTTATTCTAAAAAGACGGAATTTTTCGATTCGGTTCATTTGATCTATGGAGAAAGGGGCGAATGCATGAGCACACTGCTTGAAGTGCAAAACTTAAAAACCTATTTTTTTCGAAAAAAGGAACCAATACCTGCTGTTGATGGCGTTGATTTTAGTATCAAAAAAGGGGAAACAGTCGCATTAGTCGGTGAGTCTGGGTCTGGTAAAAGTATTACGTCTTTATCCATCATGGGTCTGATTAATGGGACTGGTGGGAAGATTATGGATGGTTCCATTAAGCTTGATGGAAAAGACCTTGTTACATATAGTGAAAAGGAATTGTGCAATATTCGTGGTAATGATGTATCCATGATCTTTCAGGAACCCATGACCTCACTTAATCCCGTCTTAACCATCGGGGAACAAATAACAGAAATCCTCATTTACCACAAAAAACTTTCAAAAAAAGAAGCGACCAAAAAAGCGATTGACTTGCTAAAGCTTGTAGGCTTTTCCAGGCCAGAACAAATCATCAAAGATTACCCGCACCGTTTATCCGGCGGTATGCGTCAACGAGTCATGATCGCCATTGCGCTAAGCTGTGATCCGAAGCTCCTCATTGCGGATGAGCCGACTACTGCGCTCGATGTGACCATACAAGCCCAGGTGCTGACCTTAATGAAAGATTTATGTTCGACCTTTGGTACATCTATACTTCTCATTACGCATGATTTAGGTGTTGTGTCGGAAGTAGCAGACCGCGTCATTGTCATGTACTGCGGACAGGTTGTTGAAAATGGAACCGTTGAAGAGTTGTTTGATCAGCCGCTTCATCCATACACAGAAGGACTGCTTGAATCCATTCCGGTCATTGACGGAGACATTCAGCCATTAACGGCGATAAAAGGAAATGTCCCTGCGCCAGATCAGCTTCCCGCAGGATGCCGTTTTGCGCCAAGATGCCCGAAAGTAATGGAACGCTGCATAGGTGAATTGCCCAAACTGACAACCTTTGAAAATGGTAGAAGCGTCAGGTGTTTCTTATATGAGGAGGCAAGCCAAACATGACACTTGCTGAAAATCAACCATACATGACAGATCGATCTGAGAAAGAAACCATCCTGGAATTAAAAAATATACGAAAACACTTTCCGATTAAAGCTGGGGTGCTGCAAAAGAAAGTAGGAGCAGTCAAAGCGGTTGACGGCATCGACTTAAACATTTATAAAGGCGAAACGTTAGGCATCGTTGGAGAGTCTGGATGCGGTAAATCCACATTAGGGCGGACGATGATTCGTTTATATGAACCAACAGAAGGACAAATTCTATTTAAAGGGCAAGATATCTCTCATGTATCTGAATCAAAACTAAGACAATCAACAAGGAAAAACATCCAAATGGTTTTTCAAGATCCCTTTGCATCACTCAACCCTAGAAAAACACTTCGAAGTATCATCAAAGAACCCTACAAAACACATCACTTATATTCCTTAAAAGAAAGAAATGAAAAAGTAGAACAGCTTTTATCCAAAGTCGGCCTTCACCCAAGTTTTGCGAATCGATACCCGCACGAATTTTCCGGTGGACAAAGGCAACGGATCGGTATCGCTCGTGCACTTGCCATGAATCCTGAAATGATCATAGCAGATGAGCCTGTTTCAGCGCTTGACGTCTCCATTCAGGCGCAGGTCATCAATTTGATGGAAGAGCTTCAAGAAGAGTTTGACCTCACCTATCTCTTTATCTCTCACGATCTCAGTGTGGTACGCCACATTAGTGATCGAGTGGGCGTCATGTATCTTGGGAAAATGATGGAACTGGCGGATAAGCATAGCCTGTACGATGATCCGCTTCATCCGTATACACAGGCACTTTTATCTTCCGTTCCAGTCACCCGTAAAAAAGGTCATATGAAAAGGGAACGGATTATGCTGCAAGGGGATTTACCAAGCCCTGCAAACCCGCCTAAAGGCTGTGTGTTTCATACAAGATGTCCACATGCGAAAGAAGTCTGTAAAGAAAAAGTACCACAATTTCAAGAATTAAAAACGAACCACTTTGTGGCCTGCCACCTCTACGACGCTTGATCATGTTTGTATGATCTCATCTTTGAGAGGGGGGATAAAACGGGCTTCTGTCATCATTTTTTAAAAAAGATAGGGGGAATTGTCTATGAAAGATAGAAAGAGAAAGTCCATTTTGGTCAGTTTGCTGCTGATCTTTACATTGATCCTTGCTGCTTGTTCTGGTGGAAATAAAACGTCTGGAGACAGTGAAAAGAAATCCACAGGTAAACCTATACAAGGCGGCGATCTTGTCATTGGTTCGATTGCAGAGCCTACATTATTTAACTCACTTTACTCAACAGACGTAGCAAGTTCTGATATTGAAGAAAGAATCTATAGCTTTTTACTACAAACAGATGGAAAGCTAAACCCACAGCTGGCGTTGGCAGAAGATATTAAAGAATCCGATGACGGCAAACAGTTTGATGTGACCATTAGAAAAGGCGTGAAGTTTCATGATGGAGAAGAACTGACTGCTGATGATGTTGTGTTTACATACAGCATTCCGATCAATAAGGATTACAATGGTGAGCGTGGATCAGGCTTTGAAGTATTAGAGTCTGTCAAAAAAACAGGGGACTATTCGGTCGAATTTAAGCTGAATAAAAAAGATCCATATTTTTATAATGTCACGCTAGGAAGCTATGGCATTTTACCAAAGCATATTTTAGGTGATGTCCCTATAAAGGATCTTGGTGAAAATGAATTTAACCGAAAAAATCCAATCGGCTCCGGCCCATTTAAATTTGCCGAGTGGAAAGAAGGGGACTATGTCAAACTAGAAGCTTTTGATGATTATTGGGATGGGCGTCCATACCTTGATACAGTCACCATTAAAACGATTCCTGATCAAAATGCAGCCATGGCCCAGCTATCCGCAGGTGATATTGATTTCTTTGCTGTACCGGGAGCGGAGCTGCAAACAGCTGAAAAAATAAATAACATCAAAATCGAGTCCGATTTAGGCCTGAATTATTCTTTTATTGGCTGGAATCAGAAAAACGATCTCTTTAAAAGTAAAAAGGTCCGCCAAGCGCTTACCCATGCCATTGATCGTCAAACGATTGTTGATCAAGTGTTAGATGGAGACGGCAAAGTAGCGAACATACCAGAAAGCCCACTGTCTTGGAATTACCCGAAGAATGAAAAATTCCCAGTGTTTGAATTTGATCAAGAAAAAGCGAAAAAGATGCTAAAAGAAGAGGGCTGGAAGGATACAGATGGAGATGGCTATCTTGATAAGAATGGTAAGAAATTCTCCTTTGTATTAAAGACCAACCAAGGAAATAAAGTTCGTGAAGATATCGCTGTCGTTGTACAGCAGCAACTTAAGGAAATTGGTGTAGAAGCGAAGCCGCAAATTGTAGAATTCAGTGCGTTAATCGAACAGACATCTCCACCAAAATGGGACTATGACGCTTTACTTCTAGGGTGGAGCCTAGCTACTTTCCCTGATCAATATAGCATCTTTCACTCAAGTCAGTCTGAAAAAGGTTTAAACAAAGTTTGGTATAAAAACAATGAAGTTGATCAGCTGCTCGTAGATGCTAAAAATTTAAGCGATCGAAAAGATTATACAAAGGCGTATGAAAAAATTTATGAACTAATTGCAGAAGATCAGCCATACACATTCCTTTATTATGCCAACTCACATCGAGCTATGCCAGCTAACCTACAAGGCTACTCTTATCATCCGAAAGATGAGTATTACAAAATCGAAAAGTGGTGGATTGAAAAGTAGACCCATTGTGAAGAAGGGGGGAGTTTCTCCCCTTTCAGCGTGAAGACAAACCCTCGCATTCGGCGTCTGTCCTGTGTGCTGGTGCTCACGAATATTTCATTCGCTCCGAGCAAGTACTCGTCATATCACGCTGAGAAGAAAAATAGGGCTAAAATAACATCATTTTAGCCTTTTTTCACAGAATGGTGATCCGATGAAAAAGGAGTTGTGCATATGGTTACATATATCATTAGAAGGACATTGCTGTCGATTCCCATCTTATTGGGGATTACCATTTTGTCCTTTGCCATTATGAAAGCAGCACCAGGCGATCCGATGTCACTCATGATGGACCCTACCATTAGTGCGGCAGATCGGGAAGCCTTTATTGATAAGTACGGCTTGAACGATCCTGAATATGTGCAATATATGAAATGGCTTGGCAATATGCTTCAAGGTGACTTTGGCACATCCATTGTCAAAAAGGGAACGCCCGTGGCTGATTTGATTTTTGCCCGGCTGCCAAATACCCTCATCCTCATGATCTTTTCTACATTAGTTGCCCTGCTGATTGCTATCCCATTTGGTGTTCTTTCAGCAAAACGTCCGTATACAAAACTTGACTATGGTATTACGGTTACATCATTTATCGGACTGGCTATTCCGAATTTCTGGTTTGGTTTGATCCTTATTATGGTGTTATCAGTGAATTTAGGATGGTTTCCGACCGGGGGTGTCTCTACCTTAAATGCAGATTTTAATCTATTTGACCGACTCCATCACATCATTTTACCAGCCTTTGTTTTAGCAACGGCTGATATGGCTGGGCTGACCCGGTACACAAGGTCGAGTATGCTTGATGTCATGAGGCAGGATTACATTCGCACAGCAAGAGCGAAAGGCTTTAGAGAAAACAAAGTCATTTTTAAGCATGGTTTAAGAAACGGTCTTATGCCTGTCATAACGATTTTCGGATTGATGATACCATCCTTTATTGGCGGCGCAGTCGTGGTGGAACAAATCTTCACATGGCCTGGACTTGGAAAGCTGTTCATTGATTCTGCCTTTTCGAGAGATTATCCGGTCATTATGGCAATGACCGTTATTTCCGCAGTGCTTGTGGTGGTTGGAAATTTAATAGCGGATATTTTATATGCAATCGTTGATCCGCGTATTGAATATTAGAAGGGAGCTGAAGCACAATTGGCACAGCCTAATATGGGAACACCTCCTGTTGATATCAAATTAAAGGAGGGCCTTCCGCCAAAGCCAGAGACGATGCTGCGTTTATTTTGCGAGAAATTTTTCAAAAATAAATTGGCGGTTGCCGGCTCCGTGATCTTATTGATCATTATCTTTTCTGCCATTTTCGCTCCAGTGATCGCTCCATATGCACCAGAGCAGCAAGATTTATTGAAGCGGCTTCAGCCGCCAAGTGCTGAGCATTTTATGGGCACTGACAAGTTTGGACGCGATATTTTCTCAAGGGTGCTATATGGCGCGCGGGTCTCTTTATTGGTCGGTTTCGTCTCAGTGGTCGGTGCAATCACCATTGGCACTGTCGTTGGCGCGGTCGCGGGGTATTTCAAAGGATTTGTTGATTCCTTGTTAATGAGGTTTGTGGATGTCGTGTTGTCGATTCCAGACATTTTTCTATTGATCACGCTCGTCACCATTTTCAAGCCGGGCGTTGATAAATTGATTTTAATCTTTGCTTTGACCGGCTGGACAACAACGGCCAGGCTCATCCGCAGTGAATTCTTATCACTTCGAACAAGAGAGTTCGTACTCGCGGCGAGAACCATTGGAACGAAAAATCATGTCATCATCTTTTCGCATATTTTACCGAACTGTATCGGTCCTATTATTGTATCGGCTACATTAAAAGTAGGCTCCGTGATTTTAGCTGAATCAACGCTCAGCTATCTTGGCTTTGGTATTCAGCCGCCAACGGCAAGCTGGGGCAACATGCTGCAAGATGCACAAAATTTCTCGATTATGGTGCAAGCTTGGTGGTATCCGCTTTTCCCAGGTCTCTTTATTTTAATAACGGTTCTTTGCTTTAACTTTTTAGGAGATGGCTTAAGAGATTCATTTGATCCTAAGAGGATATGAACGAGTCATAATCAGGCTGTAGAAAGATCTCAATAGCCTGATTATATGGTTCATTCCCACTTGATATTTAGAAGTATATAGGTACAAGAAAAGTAATTGATAGAGTTTGGATTATTTAATGATTGAAGGTTTGGTAAACTCCTTTTCCTGTTGCTAAGATATTGTTTTTTCGTTTCAATAGTTTTTTTGACCTATTTAAGGGCTGAAAAGCTGTCCTTTATTGTAACAGGCAGTCAATTACGGAGGAGATGGAGTTTATGATCGATTTTTTTAGTATTTCTAATTCTAATGGCATTAATTTAGATATAGAGATGAAGGAAGATTATACTAAATTAATTTGCATAAGAAAAAAATATATAAAAACCAAAAAATATAATATCTAATTATTTACTTAAAATGAATAATATGGTTTAGTAATATATAGATATTCTTTATAATCTACCCATAATAAGTAGCACATTACTTTCCTCAAAGAGTAACACAACATTTTATCTTCGTATTTCTGCAATTTATATCACATTTATTTCTCTAATTCATTATTAATATCTCCCAATCAATGACTTTTTTCTTGAAAACAATCCCTATTTAGAAAAAAATAATTTGTGTGATTCATTTTATTAAGTATAGAGAGGTGAGAAATTTTGGTATGATCAAAAACTTAAAATTCAAGTATATAGAAGCAGGCGAATTTCATTTTGGAACAGAGTGGAACAAAGAAAAGTTTATAAACATGGTAAATAATTATAATGTTCCGCTTGAATGGTTATTAAAAGAAGTCCCTCAGAAAAAAGTATATTTAAATGATTATTGGATTTCTGAAACTCCAGTTACGATTGGAATGATGAAAGAATTTTATCAAAATAATCCACATGTGCAAATGCCCTTAGTCATAAAAAAACATATTAATAATAACGATTTAGATTTCCCAGCATATCACATTAATTTTGAAGATGCGTTGATGTTTTGTTACTGGGCTTCAGAAACCTTGGGAGAGTGTATAGATCTTCCAACTGAACCCGAGTGGGAAAAAGCCGCTAGAGGAAGTTGGGATGATAGAGAATTTCCATGGGGCGATGAGATAATTGAGAATGTTAATATAAAAGGTCAATACAATTCTTTGCCTATCCCAGTAAAGAACATAAAGGAAAATAGATCTCCCTATGGGGTCTATGATCTTTCTGGAAATATAGAAGAGTGGACTAGAAGTTACAATCGACCTTATTTAGGTTCGCCCTTAAAATATTCTAAATCATTAAATTACCATATTTTGAGAGGTGGGACGTGTGAACATGGAGTAGATTTAGCTAGATGTTCAAGAAGACACGGAAATATTCCCAGTGTATTTAGAGGATTCAGAATTGTAAAAAGGAAAGAGGTTAATATATTTCAAAATGATATATATTCTGAATATTCGGAAGTTAATGAAGGTGATTTTATATTAGCAAGAACTTCAAAGTTAGACCAGCAAAACTTGATCGTTGATATAGATTTAAATAAAAAAGCTTATTTGGACATTCAAACATGTCAATCCAATGAAATAAAATTATTCAAAGGTTTTTCCAATCCAGGTTCAGAAATTTTGGTTCAATTTGAAGGAGATGTTGGAGGTCAATTAAAAGTAAGAAAACCCTCATTATCTGAATTGGATTCTTTATTAAGGACTTAGACGTCAATAAAATAATTCAATAGGAAACAACTTAATATGCAATATCGTGGAGGGTTAGATTAGTGAGCACAGGTTGTTTTTAGCCCAATGCTTATTTTTAAGGGTGTACTTTTCATCGCAATAGTAGTGAAAATGCTTCTATAAATGGGATTTACAAAAAATAAAGTGAGGAGAACAAAATTGCAACTTAAACTGGATGATTATAAGTTACTTGCCCAAAAATTAAAAATCATACCCTATAAAAAGAAATATATGTACTTTTTCGGGCCTATTGAATTGCCTATTAATTTAAATGGAGAAATTATTATTTTTAATTGGTATACCTGGTTTGTACATAATGAAAAATGGTCCTTAAAAAAAACGCTGGAAAAATTACCGAGCCTATCTCAAAACGAATCTCAACAAAGCACTGTTTTGATATACGGAGACTTTGAAAACTCAGAAATGGCAAAAGTTAGATTACACAGTATCTGTCACACTGGAGATATTTTTGGAAGTGAAAAATGTGACTGTGGAATTCAGTTAAAACTGTCACTACAAAAAATTTATCAAGCTGGAACAGGTGCATTATTTTATTTATCAAATCATGAAGGAAGAGGGATAGGTCTATTTAGTAAATCAATGACCTATGTTTTACAGCAGAAAGGTTATACCACGTTAGAAGCTAATTTGTTGCTGGGGTATAAAGTAGAATGTAGAGATTATGAAGAAGCTTCCTATTTATTAAAAACATTAAGAAATAAGCCAATCATTCTACTAACGAATAATCCTGATAAAATAAATAATTTGAAACAAAGTGGAATTGCGATAGAGAGCTGTGAAAATGTGATTGGTGAAGTTAATCAATTTAACATTAAATATTTAGAGACAAAGGTAAATGATATGAATCATTCTTTTAAATTAGTAAAGGAGGATGAAAAATGCATACAGGGCCATTAAGAGCAATAGTAATTGACCAAACAGGGAAGTATGCATACACTGGCGGCTATGATAAAAGAGTTTACAAATGGGATTTAAATAGCGGATCCTCATATCTTCTTACTGAACATGAGCATTTAGTCGGAGGATTAACACTAAGTAAAGATGGAGGATATTTACTCACATCCTCTTCTGATTATTCTATGAAATTGATTGATACTAAGACTGAATCGGTAATAAAAACTTTTTTAGGTCATACTGACGACATCGAATATGTAATTTTCGCAGAGGACGATCAATATATTATATCTACATCCTTACAACATGATGGCAGAGTTTTAGTGTGGAATGTTGAAAACGGTAATATTATTCGTGAATTTAATGAACATAAAAGCAGTGTCAAATCTGTATGGACATTTAACAATAAAGTTTTTTCCTGTGATAATAACGGGAATGTTTTGGTGTGGAATTTAATTACTGGGGAAGTGCTAGATAATTTAGGTCCATATACTTGTGACATAGATACCATTAATGGAGATATAAATAGAGGGATTTTATTAATAGGGTTAGATAATGGTGATATAGATGTATATGATGCTCTAAAACATACAAAAATGAAAACATTAAAAGGTCATAAAATCGGTGTTAAGACTATAGAGATATCTCCATCTGGAAATTACGTATTAACTGCTGCATACGATCATCAAATTTTTATTTGGGATCGGAATTTCAAAAGGCTTTCATCATTACCTCAATACAAATATCAGTGGGAAGTAGGGTTTGCTTTTAGTAAGGATGAAAAAAACGTATATGGTTGTACATTTGGATATAAGTTTTGTGAATGGGAGTGGGAAAAAAATCAACTAATTGACAATAACATAACATGTGCAACCCCTTCCATAAACGATATAGCTGTTAGTGAAAATGGAAATGTCGCTACTGCTTCAGATGATGGTGTGTTTAGACTAAATGGAGAAAAGATTATGTCGGTAAATCATGTTTTGAATAACGCCGTAGGTATGACGAATGATGGTTCTATAATAGCTTGGGGAGATCATAAAGGATATTTGCATTTGGTAGATGCTGAACTGAAGACAATGATTAAATCAATTGATTTTTCATCTGGGCCACTTAATTCAATTGTTTATGATAGAGAACATCACTCGTTTTTTATAGGTTCATATAGTGGGAATGTATTTGAAATAAACCTTTACGATTTCAGCATCGTTGATCAGTTTCGTGCACATAATGGGGCCATTAAAGGAATGGTAGTAGAAAGAGAATTTATTGCTACGGGTTCTTCAGGTGGGGAAGTGCATATTTTTAATCGAAAAAATATATCAGAATGTATTCGTTTAGTTGGTTCGTCATTTGTCATAAATGATCTTTCATATAATGAAAAGAAAAATTTACTTGCAACAGTTAGTAGAGACAGAATTGTAAGAATTTATGATGCATCAAACGGATCTTTAAAAGGTCTTCACAATATGCATAACTACTCAGTTAAAACAGTATGCTTTAATGCTTCAGGAGTATTATTTGCAGGTGATTATTGGGGATATATTAGTGTATGGGATTTAAATGATGACAAGAAAAACATATTTAAAGTAGCGAATAATGGAATAAGTTATATGGAGAAATTAGGTGAAGAAGTTCTTGCTGGATCTTATGATGGAGGAGTATATTCAGTGAATAAAAGTGGTGAAAATTCAGAATTTATAAGATTATTTGATCAATCTGAAAATTATCATGTTTTAAAATGAGATATAAATTTATTTTCATTCTTATTTAGAGGAGGTGAGAGAAATGGGTCGTAAAATTAAAGTTCAACCAATCCGCAGCTCAGTAAACACACGTAAATAATTATAGGTTTGGGTAGGGATATAAAAAAGTATCCCTACTTAATTTTAATATAAAAAGGAGGAGAAAAAATGTTAATTAGACCACTTAGGGTTGATTATGTAGCTAGTAAAAATTATATTATCACTGTTGATACGCAAGGTGTACTACACCGTTTAAATGATAAATTAGAAGTTGTTAAAAGTTCAGCAGCACCGCTAATTAATACGAAGGTTTATTGTCTTACTGCAACGGACGATTATATTTATACTCGTGATTACTTTGGAGTCTTAAGTAAATACTGTATTGAAACCTTAAAAAAATTACAGACACTACATACTGAACATTATGCATTATCAGAAAAAATATTACAAAATGAAGAGCCGTCACCTTCAAATGCGAGAGGTATTCGAGTGTTCGGAGAGTTTCTATATACAACTAATGGTTTTGGGCAAATTATGAAATTAAATAAAGAATCATTGGTTGTTGAGGAGATAATTGAACACCCTAGTAATGAAAAGACATTCATTGATTATTTTAATGTAGAAAATGATATTGAACAAATTATTACAGATAAGGAAGGAAATTTGTTTTTCGGTGATTTAAGTAAGCTTGAATTTAACAGAAAAATTAAAGTTGATGAGGGAAGTGTACATGTAGTTAGGTATGATCCTAAGAATAACCGTTACATCGCTACACAAGATTATGGTTTGGAAAATTCATATGGTATTGAGTCAGGTCTTGCAATCATTGATCCCGAATCACTCACGTTTACAAGTCACCCATTCACAACAGATGATGTTGAATTTATTTTCTTTGACAAACACTTCACTGAAATTTACACTGGAGGATTTGATGGGAAAATTTATGTATTTGATAATATGACCCCTAGTCTTAAACTTAAGCGAACCTTGGGTCCATTTAATCACCAGATTTCATATGGTCTCATGCTGAATGATGATAGAATATTAGTTCTTTTACAATCTGGAGAAATGCTGATTGTTGATAAATATGGAAATGAATTAGAAAAGTTGGATTTTGATTATGTTTGCTATTGGGATTTTGTGAATGGTGAAAGTTCAGATGAATTCTATGCTCCAAATGGCAAAGGGATTACTAAATTTGTTGTTGAGGAGGTCAATGATTCAGATATTATAATAAGAGAAAAAGAGAAATTTGTATATAACTTTGGCTTAATATTTAAATTAGTGCGTGTAAACAGCTCAAGATTTGTTGCTTTATCTAGAAAAAATTTAATTTTTAGCTTTGATGAAAATGGCTATGTTCTATGGAGTACAAATTTAGAATATCTGCCTAAAAGTATATCGTGCTGCTCGAATAAACAAGTTGCAATGGTAGGGTTAGATAATGGAATAATGCAAGAAATAGACTTAAATAATGGTAGATTATTAAGAAGAAAAAATTTCGATGCGGCCGTTACTACTTCTATATTTAATGGGGAAGATGTTGTAATAGGAACTTCCAATGATTCTCTTCACTTTATTGATTATGTCACATTTGAAGAAAGTCATAAATCGCTCAATTTAAAAGGGTATCCAAAAAGAATTCGACTTGAGGGACAGTATCTAGTTTTAACAGGTGGTGGATTCGGTTATATTGAAATTGATAAAGATACCTATGACATTAACAAAAGAATGGTAGGTGACTTGCTTTATAATACAAGAGAAGAATCTATAAGAATAGATGATTACATTTTAATTTCTTCTTATGGCCACCAAATGGGTGTATATAATTACGAAAATAATCAGATTGTTTATTTAATTGAGAGGTTGCCAGACTATGTAAAAGCAATTAAACATTATAAGGGAGGAAATGGGGAGAATTATTTAATTATTGGTGGAAATAATGGATTCTTACAATGCTATCGAGTCAATAAAGATGGATCACTCCTATTAATAAAGGAATATATTTTTTAATGCGAAAGTTAAGGTTACTATTAGCGGCTAACCTGATTTCAACTGTGGGAACCGGAGTAACTTCTTATTTAATCATTTGGTTGCTGATAGACCAATTGAATCAATCAGTATTGTATGGAATTTTAACCATTGTCACGATGATTTTTGTGTTCTTTGCTTCGCCCTTTTTAGGAAGCTTGGTTGATAGACACTCTCGGAAAGCTATCTTCCTGCAATTAGAATTAATAGGTGCGTTCATGCTGATTGTTTTTCTCATCCTCTTTGATATTTCAAATTTCCTTAATATTTTTCTTGTCGTTTTATTAACACTATATAATACAATTTATGATTCAATAAAATACCCAACGTTATCAGCTTTAACTCAAGAAATGTTTAAAGAGGATGAGTATAGTAAAGTCAATAGTAGTTTAGAAGTTCAGGGGCAATCAGCTTTGATGATTAGCTCTAGTTTAGCCGCTTTTATGATCGGTCAAATATCCATCACCCTTATATTGGTTATGAATATCATGACATTTCTTGCCGCTTCAATTATCATATACAAACTTCCTTATCAACGAAGTCGTGTGGTAGAAGAGGAGACCAATGCCACGAAGAGTGTATCATACTGGGTTAACTTTAGGTCTTCACTTCAATACCTAACTCAACGGAAAGTTTTGTTCGTAATTTTATTAACGACTTTTGTGCCTAGTATTGTTATTATTGTGGCAAATTATTTGGATCCAATTTTTATTTATCAATTTTTGAATGAAGGTCCCTCAGTAATTGGTATTGCAAATATCTTTTACGCAGTCGGAGCAATTGGCGCTGGTTTCGTAGCCTATCAAATGTCAAAGAGACTTCCACATATTCAAGGTGTCATTATGTTTATGATCGTATTTGCTATTTCAACAGTCGTTATCTTTCTTTTCCCTCACTCTGTGACATTTATTGTAGCAAGTTTTTTTTGGGGTCATTCAAATGCTGCCATTAGAGTATTTAGAAAAAGTTATATGTTCCAACATGTTGATAATGCATATATGGGACGTGTCAACTCATTAATTAATGCATGTAAGTTATTAGGTCAGATTGCTTTAATTGGAACTTTAACTATAACTGTTGTGCCAGCTGGAAAATCTCAATATGGATATCTTATTTTATTCATCATCGTATTTGCTGCTCTATTCATCACATCATATTTATGTATGAAAAACTTTAATTACAAGAATGAAAAAAAGTATACTTCTGTCTGAGAGTTGACTTTAGAAAGAGGAGCGTTAACGGAAATTGGTTATATGAATTGATCAATTGTTTTGTGTGTTTTAATTTTGCTAAAATAAATATTAACATTGAAATCAGAAAAAGCAGACTTTACTTTAAAACACATCCAACTCCATCTTGCTGCACGAGTTTCAAGTATTAGGTTTTCATTTTAGGATGATTGAAGCTTTTTCCTTACTTGCTTGGAAAATTAAAACCAGGTTGTATTTTAATTACAACGACAATCATTATGGGATTTGGTATGAAGTTTATCATACCAGTTGAGTTTCTAGAAGCACTGTTTGGGTTACAGTCAGTCTACCTTTTGGTTTTTTTATCGGTCTAATGAATGCCTTCTTAAATGTGCCGATTAGCAGTTTATTTCTGGGACTTACTCATTACTCCACATGCTTATAGGAGTCATGCGATTCCCATCTTACAAATGTTCTCTAACTTCATTCTTGGCATTGCCAGTATTTTTTCTAAATATATTGGTGTCATATGGATTACTGATATCTCTGGTGTTTTCCGTCTTATTAACTGCCGCGAAAAAAATAAAGGCAAACCACCTGTCGCTCAGCTTGAAGTTTTGATAAAGTTGGAATAATTTCTCTATCCCTTGCCCATACTGTGGACAACAGTTTTTATAAAGTGAGGGATTGGTTATGTTATTTCTTCATGACGTATGGGTGAATTGGTTTGAAGGGGAAGAAAATGGCTACAATGTGTGTCATTTTCATGAGTGGCGCAAGGAGGACAGCGTTGAGCTGTTAGATCAAGTGCCTTTACTTAAGGTGCAGAGTCCTTTGTTTGATTACATAGAGAATGATCTATCAGAGCTGCCAAAGACGCTGCTAGAGACTGTATTTGAGAAATCATATATTCGAAAAAATCATGAACGCCGTAAATTAGAGTATTGCTTTGTGGTCACGGACGGGATTAGAATCATCGCTGTGGATACGATTGGTTATTCCATCCCTGTGAGAAAGAGCCGATTGATTCCAAGACAGGAGCAATTGGTATATGAAATGGTGAAAGATGTGAAGGCAGAGGAGTATGAATTCACGCCGGACAGCCTTGAATCGACGAAAGAATATCACATCCTATCATTACCACCGCAGCATATCAGCGGATTAACGAGAAAAGAAAGACAGCTGAAGCAGCTGATGTTTATGGCGCTAGATCAACTAAAGGGGCTTCAAAACCGAGCAGAAATTGCCTATTGGTATACAGAATGGAATCCGCGCATGTACAACCAGATCAAACGAATGTCTTTCGAGGAAATTTGGAACATGCTTTATAACGAAACCATTGATGGATGGTCAGAAAACCATTTAGCCTTTTGTGAAAAAATGATTAAAGGACAGCCATTTTTTGAAAAACTTTGGGAAATGGAAAACGAATCAAAAGTGAATTAGAAAAAGCTTGCAGCTGAATAAGCTGCAAGCTTGTTTTATTTGCGTTTCCGGCCAAGACCCATTGCATTCTCCATTTTTTTCAGCATTTTGTTTGCCGCACGGTTTGCTTTTTCAGCACCCTCATCTAAAATGCGATCAAGCTCATCTGACTCAATGAGTTCATAATAGCGATCTTGAATCGGTTTTAACGCATCCACGACCACGTTCGCAAGATCTCCCTTAAATTCACCATAACCTTTGCCTTCGTATTTTTGTTCAAGCTCTGCAATCGATATGTTCCCTAATACAGAATAGATCGTCAGCAAGTTGGCAATTCCAGGTTTGTTTTCTTTGTCATATTTGACGATGCCTTCTGAATCAGTCACAGCACTTTTGATTTTCTTTTCAAGCTGTTTTGGCTCATCTAATAAGGTAATGAAAGATTTTTGGTTCGGATCAGATTTGCTCATCTTTTTCGTTGGGTCTGTTAAAGACATAATCCGAGCGCCTTCTTTTGGAATTTTGACTTCAGGTACAGTAAAGATGTCGTTATACTTTCGGTTAAAGCGTTCAGCAAGCGTTCTCGTTAATTCAAGATGCTGCTTTTGATCTTCTCCTACAGGAACTAAGTCCGTACCGTATAACAAAATATCGCCAGCCATTAATGGCGGATACGTTAATAGTCCTGAAACGACTGCTTCCTTACCAGCAGATTTGTCCTTAAATTGAGTCATTCTTTCTAATTCTCCAATATAAGCGACACATTGCAGCATCCATCCTGCCTGGGCGTGGGCAGGTACCTCTGATTGGATAAACAATGTTGCCTTCTCTGGATCAAGTCCCACTGCCAAATAAAGAGCGGCTAAGCTTCTAATATTTTGTCGAAGGGCTAAACGATCCTGACTGACCGTAATGGCATGCTGATCGACCACACAAAAGTAGCCGTTGTAATCATGCTGAAGATCGACAAATTGCTTCATCGCTCCAATGTAGTTCCCCAATGTCACAGAACCGCTAGGCTGTATGCCTGAGAAAATCGTCTTTTTTGTCATACTAAAACCTCTTTTCTTCAATATAAAAAGGCCCACCCATCACTTTTCAACAGAAAAGGGACGAATGAACCGTGGTACCACCCTTGTTATTTCAATACGAAATCACTCAAGACGTTGATATCGGAGACTGCTCCGTCTAAGCCTACTGACTCTGTCAAGTGTTCGGTTAGCTGCTCCAAAGCCCATTCCATACATGCCATTATCTGCTTGCACCAACCGCAGACTCTCTGTAAATGGTGAAAATATGTACTCTTCTTTTTCATCGCAACAGTATGTCTATCTATTATAAAGGATGACCATGAAAAAGTCACGAAGCCTATTTGTGACCTTCTCATCATGTCGTTTGACACTTAAAATTTTAGATAAAATAGTAACTATCTGTCAGAATTTTTTAAAAAAGGATGATTAATTATATGTATAAAACATTATTTCTGCTGAATTTGTTAAATTATTTTAATCAATTTACGCTTTAATTTGTTGAAGTGATTGAGACTTTAGTTTATAAAAATCAATCTTTATCCCCATTTACGTTTTTTAAAAATATGTGAAATTGATATTGCAATAAATTATTCTATTCATTATAATGAATTTGTTCACACGTTTGTGCTAGGCTCTTTACATAGTGAAAATTCAGAAAAAACAAAAGAAATAGAAAGTAAGCTATTCAGGGACTTTTTTACGCTATTTCTTAAATCTGAATCTCATCTTCTATCGAGACCTTTGAACTAAAAACATATTATAAGGGGGAATACAGTTGAAAAAGCGTTGGTCTGTTGTTACTTTAATGCTTATTTTCACACTTGTATTAAGCGCTTGTGGTTTCAGCGGAAACAAATCAGGCGACAGCACGAGCAGTTCTGGAGAGGCTAAAACAACATTAAATGTGAATATCTCCACTGAGCCTTTTTCTCTACATCCGGGATTGGCAAATGATTCAACTTCAGGAAGTGTCATCCGTCAGACTTTTGAGGGATTAACAAGAATTAACGCTGAAGGTAAGCCAGAAAACGCAATGGCTTCTGATATCAAAACAAGTGATGATGGTAAAACTTACACATTCACACTTCGTGATGCAAAATGGTCTAATGGTGACCCTGTCACAGCACAAGACTTCGAATATGCTTGGAAATGGGCATTAGATCCTAAAAATGAATCTCAATATGCTTATCAACTTTACTATATTAAAGGTGCTGAAGCTGCTAACAAAGGGGAAGCAAAAGTTTCTGATGTTGGCATTAAAGCAAAAGACGATAAAACGCTTGTAGTTGAGCTAGAGAACCCAACACCGTTTTTTACTGAACTAACTGCATTCTATACGTATATGCCAATCAACAAAAAAGTGGCTGAAAAGAATAAAAACTGGTACACAAATGCTGGTGAAAACTACGTATCTAATGGACCATTCGTTCTTTCTAAATGGAAACATGGCGGCTCTATCACACTTGAAAAGAACAATGAATACTGGGATAAAGACACTGTGAAATTGAAAAAGATTAACATGTCTATGATCAAAGATACAAACACTGAACTTAGCATGTTCGAAAAAGGCGAGCTTGACTGGGCTGGTTCTCCAACTGGTAACCTTCCTACTGAGTCTCTAAAATCATTGAAAAATAAAGGCAATCTTAAGATTCAAACGATTGCAGGTGTTTATAATTATAAATTTAACACTGAAGTAAAACCTTTAAACAATGCAAACATCCGTAAGGCACTTGCGTACTCGATTAATCGTCAAGCGATTGTTGACAAAATTACGCAAGGTGAACAAGTTCCAGCTATGGCAATCGTTCCTCCAACAATGGAAGGTTTTGAGGACAACAAAACTGGCTACTTTAAAGATCATGATGTAACGGCAGCAAAAAGTCTTCT
The DNA here is from genome assembly GCF_052045575.1 of Bacillus sp. 22190. Taxonomy (NCBI): domain Bacteria; kingdom Bacillati; phylum Bacillota; class Bacilli; order Caryophanales; family Bacillaceae; genus Bacillus; species Bacillus sp. 22190. The sequence continues at coordinate 258,535 of NZ_JBQEPF010000004.1, forward strand.
TGAAAAAGGTGCAAAAGAATTAGGTTATAAATCAGTTTCTGACCTTCCAACATTGAAATTGTCTTACAACACAGATGAAGCTCACCAAAAGATTGCACAAGCAATTCAAGAAATGTGGAAGAAAGACTTAGGTTTAAAAGTAGAACTTGATAACTCTGAGTGGAACGTTTATATCGATAAACTTCACAGTGGAGATTACCAAATTGGACGTATGGGCTGGTTAGGTGACTTCAACGATCCAGTGAACTTCCTTGAGCTCTATAAAGATAAAGACGGTGGAAACAATGACACTGGATGGGAAAGCAAAGAGTACAAACAATTATTGAATGATTCTGCGAAAGAAACAGACAAAACGAAGCGTGAAGAAATGCTGAAAAAAGCAGAAAAAATTCTTATCAATGACATGCCTATCGCACCAATATACTTCTATACTCAGCTTTGGGTGCAAGATCCAAAACTAAAAGGTGTAGTTGTATCTGGACTGGGTGATGCACAATATAAATGGGCATATTTCGAAAAGTAATAGTTATAGTGTAGAGATCTACGGCAAGGATCTTAAGGTATATGGAGGATGTCTCTCCATATACCTTTCTTGCTGATTAGAGAAATTGTTGTAAAATCATGGAGGTGCAATTCCGTTGCTTAAATATATCGGTAAGCGATTAATATATATTTTAATCACACTGTTTGTTATTGTAACTGCAACTTTCTTTCTCATGCAGGCAGCACCTGGTGGTCCATTCTCTGGAGAGAAGAAACTTCCTGCTGAAATTGAAGCAAACCTAAACGAGCACTACGGGTTGGACAAACCCTTATTTGTTCAATACGTGAGCTACCTAGGTTCAGTTGCAAAATTAGATTTTGGTCCCTCATTTAAATATAAAGGACAAACTGTTAATGATTTAATCAGTTCTGGATTCCCCGTTTCCTTTACCCTCGGAATTGAGGCAATTCTCCTCGCATTAGCATTTGGTGTATTGTTTGGGGTCCTTGCAGCGCTCTATCATAACAAGTGGCAAGACTATACGATTGCCATTTTAACGATCTTTGGAATCTCAGTTCCAAGTTTCATCTTAGCGGCGCTATTACAATATGTATTTGCATCTGAGGCAAGCTTTTTAGCGATCTTCCCAGTTGCAGGATGGGAGTCTTGGGCAAGCACCGTACTACCTTCTATTGCACTTTCCTTCATGCCAATGGCATTTATCGCTAGACTTGCACGGTCAAGTATGCTTGAAGTATTAAATAGTGACTACATTAGAACGGCTAGAGCAAAAGGATTAACAAAATCAGCTGTGACGATCAAACACGCCATTCGAAACGCATTGTTACCCGTTATCACATACATGGGACCAATGGCAGCTTCAGTGTTGACAGGTAGTTTTGTCGTGGAGAAGATTTTTGGTATCCCTGGTCTAGGCTCTCACTTTGTTACAAGCATTACAAACCGTGATTACACCGTCATCATGGGTGTCACAGTCTTCTACAGTATTATTCTATTAGTCAGTATTCTAGTTGTTGACGTCCTCTACGGTATTATTGATCCTAGAATTAAACTGACGAAGGCGAAGAAAGGGGTCTAACACATGGAAGAGATGAGAAAAGATTTATTTGTGCCTGCGACAGCTGACGTAGCAGATTCTGAAAAAATTTCTAAACCTAGTCTATCTTTATGGAAGGATGCCATGCTTCGCTTCCGTGCAAACAAACTTGCAATGGTTGGACTCACAATCATTTTTATTATTGTGATGCTCGCCATCTTAGTTCCGTGGTTTTCTAAGTATGATTACTCGACGACTGATTTATTGAATGCTGACCAGCCGCCTTCAAAAGAGCACTGGTTTGGTACAGATGATTTAGGTCGTGACATGTTTGTCCGTACATGGGTTGGTGCAAGAATTTCGATCTTCATCGGTCTTGCTGCTGCGGTCCTTGACGTGATCATCGGTATTATTTGGGGAAGTATTGCTGCATTCAAAGGCGGTCGTACAGATGAAGTCATGATGCGTATTGCTGACGTTTTATGGGCAATTCCAACACTTCTCATGGTCATCTTAATGATGGTTGTTCTGCCAAAAGGATTATTAACCATTATCCTTGCCATGACCGTCGTAGGCTGGATAAACATGGCACGTATTGTTCGGGGACAGGTTTTACAATTAAAGAGTCAAGAATACGTTCTTGCTGCACAAACATTAGGTGCAAAAACATCTAGACTTTTATTTAAACACTTAATTCCAAACTCAATGGGACCAATTCTGGTCACAATGACACTTACCATTCCTTCTGCTATTTTCACAGAGGCATTCTTGAGCTACCTAGGGCTTGGTGTACCTCAGCCATTAGCTAGCTGGGGGACAATGGCGTCTGATGGAATTCCAGCTATGATGTATTATCCATGGAGATTATGGTTCCCAGCCGCATTTATCTGTATTACAATGTTTGGTTTTAACGTGGTTGGAGACGGACTAAGAGACGCTTTAGATCCGAAGTTGCGTAAATAAGGAGTGATTAGGATGGAACGTGAACGTATTCTAGAGGTGAAAGACCTTGCAATCTCATTTAAAACATATGGTGGAGAGGTTCAAGCCATTCGTGGTGTGAACTTCCACTTAAATAAAGGCGAGACACTTGCTATTGTAGGTGAATCTGGTTCTGGAAAAAGTGTAACATCACAGGCCATCATGAGATTAATCCCGATGCCGCCAGGTTATTTCAAGCGCGGAGAGATTTTATTTGATGGGCAGGATATTGTCAAGAAAACGGAAAAACAAATGCAAACCATTCGAGGAAAAGACATTTCAATGATCTTCCAAGATCCGATGACTTCTTTGAACCCAACCATGAAGGTCGGGAAACAAATTACAGAAGTACTTTTCAAGCATGAACAAATCTCAAAAGAAGCGGCTGAAAAAAGAGCCATTGAACTTTTAGAGCTTGTTGGGATTCCAATGCCTGAAAAAAGAATCAAACAATATCCGCATGAATTTAGTGGCGGGATGAGACAAAGGGTTGTCATCGCGATGGCACTTGCAGCCGATCCAAAGCTATTGATTGCTGATGAGCCAACGACTGCACTTGATGTAACCATTCAGGCGCAAATCTTAGAATTAATGAAAGAAATTCAGCAAAAAGTCGAAACATCTATTATCTTTATTACCCATGATCTAGGTGTTGTGGCCAATGTTGCTGATCGTGTAGCCGTTATGTATGCTGGACAGATTGTGGAGACAGGGACTGTTGATGAAATTTTCTACAATCCGAAACATCCATATACATGGGGACTTTTAGCATCTATGCCAAGCCTAGACACAGATGGAGGAGCTGAAGGGAAACTAACGGCAATTCCAGGAACACCACCAGATTTAACAAACCCGCCGAAAGGAGATGCATTTGCACTCCGGAGCGATTATGCAATGAAAATTGACTTTGAACAAGAACCACCAATGTTCAAAGTATCAGATACGCATTATGTGAAATCATGGCTACTTCATCCGAATGCCCCTAAAGTTGAACCGCCTGCTTCCGTAAAGGCGAGAATGCGTGAACTAGAAGGTAGCTACGAAAAACCTGTATTAGTAAAAGAGGGTGAATAGCATGGCAGAAAAACTGTTAGAAATTAAAAATTTAAAGCAGCATTTCCATACAGCAAGAGGGACTGTAAAAGCAGTTGATGGTGTCTCATTTGATATTTATAAAGGTGAAACACTTGGACTTGTAGGTGAATCTGGATGTGGAAAGTCGACAACTGGCCGTTCGATCATAAGACTTTATGATGCGACAGATGGTGAAGTTCTCTATAAAGGAGAAAGCGTTCACGGAAAGAAATCAAGACAAAAAATGCTTGAATTTAACCGCCAAATGCAGATGATTTTCCAAGATCCATATGCTTCACTTAACCCTAGAATGACAGTTCTTGATATCATTGCAGAAGGTATTGACATTCATGGCCTTGCGAAAACAAAGCAAGCACGTAAAGAGCGTGTATATCAATTGCTTGAAACGGTTGGTTTGAATAAAGAGCACGCGAATAGATACCCGCATGAATTTTCAGGCGGTCAAAGGCAGCGTATTGGGATTGCTCGTGCGTTAGCTGTTGAGCCGGATTTCATCATTGCCGATGAGCCAATCTCTGCACTAGATGTGTCGATCCAAGCGCAGGTCGTCAACTTAATGAAAGAACTGCAAGAAGAAAAGGGCTTAACGTATTTATTCATTGCCCATGACCTTTCCATGGTGAAATATATCAGCGATCGTATCGGCGTGATGTATTTTGGGAAATTGGTTGAGCTGGCACCAGCGAATGAATTATATGAAAACCCGCTTCATCCATATACAAAATCATTACTATCTGCGATTCCGCTTCCAGATCCTGATTATGAGCGTAACCGCAAACGGATTAAATACGATCCATCTGTTCATAAAGGAACAAATACGGAATTTCGTGAAGTGAAGCCAGGTCACTTTGTCAGCTGTACTGAGGAAGAATTCAAAGAGATCAAAGCAAAACAATAAGAACAGAGAAGAAGCACTGCGATATCAGTGCTTCTTTTTTTATTTTACAAAAAAACAAGTTGATGGTAATTTTTATGTAAAGTGAGTAAACCAGGAGGAAATCAAATGTTGTTATGGAAGACGTTTCGCTATTCATGTCTTCACTTTTTTATCGTCACGATGCTTTTTTCAATATCTTTTTTATCGAAACTAAACGGAGGAAAGTGGATGCTCGCATTTTTAGTGCTTATTTGCATCATTTCGTTTTCGGTTGAATTTGCTCTGTATCGGCGCACGAATAAACAGAAGGAAGAAGTCCGGCGTATGAAGTACCTTTAGTTCATCATGTTTCAGATCGCCATGACACTTCTTTTGTTTGCTTGCTTTCAAATGCTCATGAATCGTTCGATATAAAACTTTTTTGCTTTCTCTTGAAAAAAAGTGAAACCACCAATGGCATTGCTGCGTCTTACTAGTACAGGCGTTTAAATAGCAGGAAATCGGGAATAGATAAGGAAGTGGTTCTTAACTACATCATAAGGAGCGGATCCATGAATTGGTATGAAAAGCTCAGTGAATACTTCCCGATAGAAGAAATGAAGTCAAAAGAGCATATGGAAGCTTTATTAAAGGAAAGAAGTGATATTTATCATAAAGAAGAAGGGCCTCATCATGTGATGATGTACGCTGAATTTGATTCTTTCATCTTTATTGATTATTTATTTGTTTCCAAGGATGCAAGAGGTGAAGGCCTCGGCTCAAAGCTCATTCATAAGCTGAAGGAAAAAAGAAAACCGATCTTGCTTGAGGTCGAGCCTGTAGATGAAGATGATGCAGATACTGCAAAACGCCTAAAGTTTTATCAGAGAGAGCACTTCAAGCATGCTGAATCAATTGGTTATAAACGCAGGTCACTTGCAACGAATGAAGTGAACCGCATGGAAATTCTTTATTGGTCGCCTCGTACAGATAATGAGGAAGAAATGATGGAGGCCATGAGAAAGACGTACGAAGGAATCCATACGTATAAAGACGAAGAATGGTATGGACAATCGTATGAGGATGTTGATGATGTGCTGAAGCTCGTTGAAAATAGAAAACAAAAAAATATTTTCGATCATCTCGACTAAATGAGAATGTTCAGACTTCAAACATCAGCACAAAAAGAATGAAATTGTCTAGTTTTTGTCACAAAAATTGCAAGAAAATCTGTTCACACTTACTTTTTTATAGTATAATCACTATAAAGATTACTTATTTAGAACAATTTTAATTTAAGAATACAGATCAATATTCATTCTACAAATTGAGGAGTGAAGATTTATGGTAACATTATACACATCACCAAGCTGTACATCATGTAGAAAAGCAAGAGCGTGGTTAGAAGAGCACAATATTCCATACCAAGAGAGAAATATCTTTTCTGAGCCTCTTTCAATCGATGAAATCAAAGAGATTCTTCGTATGACGGAAGATGGTACAGATGAAATTATCTCAACACGTTCTAAAGTATTCCAAAAACTAAATGTAAATGTTGAGACAATGCCGCTTCAACAATTGTATAAACTAATCAATGAGCACCCTGGTCTTCTAAGACGTCCAATTATTTTGGATGAAAAAAGACTGCAAGTTGGGTACAACGAAGATGAAATTAGACGTTTCCTTCCTAGAACGGTTCGTACATTCCAACTTCGAGAAGCTCAGCGACTTGCTAACTAATAGAGAACACGAAAAGCTGCCGATCATTTGGCAGCTTTTTTTATTTATTTTCAGCCGTTTGTTCGTAAAAGAGACTAGCTAAAATAACGGTTGCGACGGTTAAAAAGGGAAGCAACAATTCAAGTGTTGTATGCTGCGCCATAAATTCATTCAGTTTTACATCACGGACAATCATTTCTCCGCCAGTAAAAGCTAAAAGGGCACTCCCTCCGTATAAAAGAATCGGAAACTTGGTTAGTGCTGCATGAATCAGCTTACTCCCCCAAATAATAATCGGGACTGAAATCATTAAGCCAAAGGCAGTGAGCACCATGTTCCCCTTAGCCGCCCCTGCAACAGCAATCACATTATCAAGTGACATAAAAAGATCTGCAATCACGATAGTCTGAACAGCACGCCAAAGCGAGCCGCTGCTTTTAATCCGAATGGATTCTTTCTTTTGTTCGATTAACAAATTGTATCCGATATAAAGGAGAAAGAGACCGCCGATAAATTGCAAATAGGGGATGGTCAATAAATAAACGGCAGCACCAGTCATGGTGATTCTCATCAGCACTGCCAAAAGTGTGCCGATCCATATGGCTTTGTTTCGTTTTTCATTTGATAAGCTTCGACTGGCCATCGCAATGATTAATGCATTATCTCCGCCTAATATAAGATCTATGCCAATAATCATCAGTAAGGATACGATCCACTCTGTTTCCATCCAGTTCACCTCATTTCACTAAAATAGCTCGTACAACCAATATATGAGGACAATTCAAATATATGTTTCTGCAAGTTTTCTCTGCAAAAAATGCGTTTTTATTTCTTTTATTCATGTTTTATCATAAAATAGACAGTACACAGCAATACCTCATTTCTTTAAATGGTTAACATGTAGACGGAACGGGTAAAGTGTAGTAAAGTACTATTAATTGGGAGCTTGTATGTCCCTTCAACATCTTATATAGAAGGGAAGGTTGGCAAAATGGAAATCGAAAGAATAAATGAACATACAGTCAAATTTTATATTTCCTACGGTGATATTGAAGATCGCGGTTTTGACCGTGAAGAGATTTGGTATAATCGTGAGCGCAGTGAAGAGCTGTTCTGGGAAGTGATGGACGAAGTGCACGAAGAAGAAGAATTTGCAGTAGAGGGACCACTTTGGATTCAAGTACAGGCACTTGATAAAGGTCTTGAAATTGTCGTGACAAAAGCCCAACTTTCTAAAGATGGACAAAAGCTCGAATTGCCGATTCCAGAAGATAAAAAAGATCAAACAGATGAAGAAAGTTTAGATGCTCTGCTTGATGATTTTCATAAAGAAGAGCAAGATCAAGAAGATCATAATGAGAAGGACAAAAAACTTCAACTTCAGTTCGTATTGAAAATGGATGACTTTGAAGATTTGATTGCACTTTCTCAATTAAATATGCAGGATTTTACGACAAGTTTATATTCGTTTGAAAACCGTTATTATCTATATGTTGACTTCCACGAGGATTTGTCAGATGAGCAGGTGGAGAATAAGCTTAGTATTCTGCTTGAATATGCTCATGAATCAGTGGTCAGCATCTACAGACTGCAAGAATACGGTCAGCTGATTGTCAAAGAGAATGCGCTTGAAACGATTCAACAGCACTTCTCGTAACAACCAAAAGTCGATTTCTATAGAGGAATCGACTTTTTTATCTGAATGAAAAAGTAAACAAAGTGATCGGCAAGGAGAAAATGAAATGAGAAATGTAGTCAAAGTTCTATTTTTTCTTATCATTACGATAGGTGCTTATTTGATTATCCAAATTTTTGCCGGTGATCTAGCGGTAAATGTATTAAGTTCCGTCAGTGTTCTATTCACTTTATCGATTATTTTCATCGGGTTTGTCATTTTCTTAGAAAACAGAAACCCCTCTCAAACGATTACGTGGCTTGTGCTGCTTGGGAGCTTTCCGCTTTTCGGGTTTTTGTTTTATATTTTCTTTGGACGCAATATTAAAAAGCGCAGACTTTTTGAAAAGAAAGCGGTACTAGACGAACAGCTTGTCCAGGAAGATGAACGTATCCACAGAGAAGCGATTGAAAAAATGACTCATATGGGTGACCATCAGCAGCTCTTATTTAAGCTGGCCCACAGACTTGGACATACCCCTATTACGTATCGCACATCCTCTAAAGTTCTGACCAATGGAGAAGAAACGTTCTCTCATATTTTTGAAGAGATCAAAAAAGCAACACATCACATTCACCTAGAATATTATATTCTCCGTCATGATGATCTGGGACAAGAATTAAAGGACATTTTAATCGAGAAAGCAAAAAGTGGTGTGATTGTCCGCTTTTTATATGATGATGTAGGCAGCCTAAAACTTTCCCGTCAATATATTGCTGACTTAGAAAAGGCTGGCGTGCAGATCGTTCCGTTTTTACCAGTGAGACTGCCCTTATTAAATAATAAAATCAATTTCCGAAATCACCGGAAAATCGTGGTGATTGATGGAGAAGTAGGATTTGTCGGCGGACTTAACATTGGGGACGAATATATGGGCAGAAGCAGACAATATGGATTTTGGCGTGATACCCACCTGATGATTAAAGGTGAGGCCGTTCGTGATTTGCAGCAGATTTTTATGCAGGATTGGTATTACATGACCAATGAAAGATGCTCGGGTGTGGATTATTTTAAAGATTTCAGCCATATGGAGAGTCGAGCAGAAGGCGTACAAATGATTGCGGGTGGTCCTGATAAACAGTGGGAAGTCATTAAAAATCTCTTTTTCTCCATGATTATCTCCGCCAAAAAATCAATTTGGATTGCTTCACCTTATTTTGTACCAGATGATGATATTTTGTCCGCACTGAAAATTGCTGCTTTGAGCGGAGTCGATGTACGAATCATTGCACCGAAAAATCCAGATAAACGCATTGTATTTCATGCGTCCCGTTCATACTTCCCCGAACTTTTAGAAGCAGGTGCGAAGGTATACGAATATGATCAAGGCTTTATGCATAGTAAGTTTATCATTGTGGATAGTGAGCTAGCATCAATTGGTACAGCAAATATGGATATGAGAAGTTTTCATCTGAACTTTGAAGTGAATGCTTTCCTCTATAAAACAAAAAGTACAGAGAAGCTGGTCAACGACTTCTTAGGTGATTTAGAGCAGTCGCATGAAATTGTTCCAGAAGAATTTGCGAAGAGACCTTTGAGGGTGAGGCTGTTTGAATCAACAGCAAGATTATTATCACCTCTTTTATAAAAATTGTATTTTCCCCCTTTTTTAAAAGGGGGATTTTTTATTTTAATAAGGGAAAGTAGGTTAAAATCGCGTTTTGATACGATAAAAGTTCATTTTCGATATTCGCTTCCTGATGAGAGAAAAAGCTATAATACGGTCATCAAAGAGCAAGGGGTGAAATATATGAATGCAGCGATCATGGAGAATGGCAAGCTGATTCGCATCACACAACATCTGACTAAAAGGCGGCTAGAGCATGTAAGAGCTACATGCAAATTTTACTGTCCTGAATGTAGGCAGGAGGTTCTATTAAAGCTAGGTGAGCATCGTGTCCATCATTTTGCACATAAACAGCTCTCGGCATGTCCATTAGCGTCCACCGGTGAAACAGCTTATCATCAGGCAGGGAAGATTGCTCTTAATGATTGGCTCACGCAGCTTGGATATGAGCCGTTACTAGAGAAATATGTTTCAAACATTCAGCAGCGCCCTGATGTGACCGTCGATATAGAAAATAAAAGCTATGCCATTGAATTTCAATGCGCAAATATTTCGTGGAAAGAGCTGCATAAACGAACGGAAGGTCTCCGTGCTGCGGGGCTCTATCCTATATGGATCATAGGGGCGAATCGTTTAAAACGAATGGCTGGCCAGCTCTTTTCATTCTCCTCCATTCATTGGGGCATTTTAAGGCAGTCAAAGAATAGGAGACTCATTTTTTATTGTCCGATCCAAAATAGATTTATCCACCTGGATCAACTTCTCGTGTTTCAGCCAACGAAAATATGTGCTTCAATGACCGTTAGACCGCCTTCAGCTTATCGCCAACTACCAGCACTCTTATCTGTTTCCTCGAGCAATCATCAATTGTATAAAGAGTGGCTCAAGTGTATTCGGCAATTTAGGGAGCGGCCACCCCGCATTTTAGCAAATGAAAGCAAGCGTTTAAGAACCATTTTTTATGAGCATCATCAAACAGCATGGCCATTTCTACCGACAGAACTATTTATCCCCCTGACAGAAGCATATATCTTTTCAAGCCCTGTTTATGTGTGGCAAGGATGTCTTTATGATTGGATGGTTCGAACGGGAAAAGAACAAGTGACCATTCATCTTCTTTTAAAAGAAATTGAGCGATGTGTCCAGAATAAAGAAGTGAAGCTCCGATATACCAATGTCACAATAGAAGAAATCAAAGAGGTGATCATTTCATATGTACGGGCGCTTGTGAAACTAGGATTTTTATACATGACGAAAGAGGGTAATTATCAAGTAACGTCGAATCAAAAGCCTATACGAACAGCAGATGAAGCGATAAAACGAGATGCTTTCTTATTTCATTAGCATGTTTCATGCCCACTTTGATCATGATAAGAAAAAGGTGGTGCTGCTATTGAATAGAAAGAAACGCTTTTTTCTCATTTTTTTAGTTTGTTTGGTATTTATTTCTGCATATGATTTGACAAACATAGTTCAAAACAAAGAAGATAAATACAACACCAATTTCTTTCACTTTCCGAAAGGTTGGTTCAACACAACTCATGCAAGGGGGATTCATATGACTTCACAAAATAACAACAATCATTTACCAGACAGAAGCGAAGTAAAAGAAGAAAACAAATGGCGCCTTGAAGATATTTTTGAAAGTGTCGATTCTTGGAATAAGGAATTCGAAGCTGTAAAAAAAGAAATTCCGAAGCTCGCCCAATTTAAAGGCAAGCTGGCCCATTCTGCTGATGTCTTGTATGAAGCCCTAACATTTCAGGATCAACTTTCTGAAAAGCTTGGCAAGCTTTATACATATGCGCATATGAAATATGATGAAGATACAACAAATTCATCATTTCAGGCTTTAAATGATAAAGCATCCAATTTATTTACACAGCTGTCTAGTACATCTGCCTATATTGTTCCGGAGATTTTATCTATTCAAGAAGATAAGCTGCAGCAATTTATTTTGGAAAAAGAAGAATTAAAACTTTATTCTCACGCTCTCGAAGAAATTAACAAAGAGCGTCCGCATATTTTAAGTGAGGAGCAAGAAGCTTTATTAGCTGAAGCCTCTGAACCTTTATCAACATCATCCACTACGTTTAGTATGTTTAATAATGCAGATATTTCGTTCCCTTCTGTTAAGGATGAAAATGGAGAAGAAAAGAAAATTACTCATGGCAACTTCATTACTTTTTTAAACAGTGATGATCGTGAAGTGAGAAAGAATGCTTTTAAAGCCGTTTATAAAACGTATGATCAATATAAGAATACTTTGGCGTCTACACTCAGCGGCTCGATTAAAAAGGATAATTTTTATGCGAAAGTACGTCAATACAAATCGGCAAGAGAAGCAGCGCTATCACGCAACAGTATTCCTGAAGAAGTGTATGACAATCTAATTGATACAGTTCATCAATATTTACCCTTATTACACCGCTACATTGAATTGCGTAAAAAGGTATTAAAGCTTGATGAAGTGCACAATTATGACTTGTATACACCATTAGTAAAAGATGCTGGCATGAAGCTGACCTATGACGAAGCAAAGGATTATATGCTGAAAGGGTTAGCGCCATTAGGAGAAGAATATGTTTCGGTATTAAAAGAGGGACTCGAAAATCGCTGGGTAGATGTTTATGAGAATAAAGGGAAACGAAGCGGCGCGTATTCTTCTGGAAGCTATGGTACGAATCCTTATATCTTAATGAACTGGCAAAATAATATTGATAATTTATTTACGCTGGCTCATGAATTTGGTCACTCTGTTCATAGCTACTATACAAGAAAGCATCAGCCATATCCGTACGGAAACTACAGCATTTTTGTAGCGGAAGTAGCTTCTACAACAAATGAAGCATTACTAGGCGAATACTTACTCAATCATTTAGAGGACAAAAAGCAGCGCTTGTATGTGCTCAATCACTTGTTAGAAGGATTTAGAGGGACGGTATTCAGACAAACGATGTTTGCAGAGTTCGAGCACCTGATTCATGTGAAAGCGCAAGAAGGGGAGGCATTAACGCCAGAGTTTATGACGAACCTGTATTACGACCTGAATAAGAAGTATTTTGGCGATGGTATGGTTGTGGATAAGGAAATCGGATTAGAATGGACGCGAATTCCGCATTTCTATTACAACTATTATGTGTATCAATATGCGACAGGCTATAGTGCGGCTCAGGCATTAAGTAAACAAATTTTAGAAGAAGGGAAACCTGCAGTGGAGCGCTATACAGACTTCCTTAAAGCAGGAAGCTCTGACTATCCAATCAACGTGCTGAAAAAAGCTGGTGTAGATATGGCATCAAAAGAACCAATTGAGGCAGCATGTCAATTGTTTGAAGAAAAATTAAAGGAAATGGAAGAGCTCATCTCAAAGACTGGTGAGTAACGAGAAGACTTCTGTCAGATGTGTGAGTGCAAACTCACCTTTTGGCAGGAGTTTTTTCTTGAAATAAAAAAGACCAGATTGTTGACAAAGGGCTAAAATGAACTTGATTTTAGCCCTTTGACTTCTTTTTAGCGTGATAGAAAACCTTTGCACGGAGGACTGACACCGAATGCGAGGGTTTGCCTACACGCTAGACCTCGTCTATATGAACGAGGTTTGTACATTCAATGATTACGATTTAAAACCTTTGAAGGTTTTTCGGTAATTCATTCGATAGAGTGTAAAGAGAATGGAAGCGAATAGGAGTGGAGATGTCAGGTAAAGAGGCAGCATCTTCATTAAGCCTAATATATTTAAACAGAAACATAAGCCAATGGCAACAAGTCCAATGGTTGTGCTGCGCATGCAGATCCCCCCATTTTTTTGTTACTTTCACTATATGAAAGTGACAGTCCTCTTATGTTTTGTGACAAAAATATGAACATATAGTATATCGGTTGTCATAAGTCGACAAAATTTGATATACTACAGATGTGAAATTAATCACATACAAACATTACCCCTTTGTTTGACCGTGAAAAATTTCTCCCATCCCCTTTGTTGTCGTTAAGACATAGTGAAACCGCGCTTATCCCGGCGCGGTTTCTTCGTACTTATAAAAAGAACAAGTGTTCTTTTGGGGGTAAAGAAAAAAACATGGGTCAGCACCCATGTTCATTCTCACAGCGGTAGACATCAAGATCTGAATGATTGTCTCCTTCTGTATAACGCCAAAACATTTCCTGATGTACTTGTACACGTTCTACCTTTTTAGCGAATGCGAGCTTTTTCATCTCGCGTTCAACTTCTTCAAGGGTCAGGTCATATACAACGGCAATTTCTTTTGCTGATGCAAATTGAAAGTAAGCGATAAACCATTCAATTGGCGGTCGTTCTGAAGGTGTTGGTTTTTCGCCAATCATTTCAAAGAGAATTTCCTCGTAAATATCATAAGAATATGCACCTGAAATCTTTAATCCTTCTTCACCATTGATCGTATTAAAAAAGGCGAAAGTGGGAAGCTCAGACACATCCATTTCAGCTGCGATTTTCATATCACATTGGAGCGCTTTGACAGCACTTTGAGAATGGATATCTCGCTGGAACTCTTCAATGTCCAGTCCAGCCGTTTTTGCATTTTCTAGCAAGACTTGTTCACTGGTGACGTCCTGCTGATGGCAAAAAAGCGATTCTTGAATGAGTCGTAAAAATTTCATTCCGCATTTTCTGCCCTGAAGTTCAGCTGCTTTTAATGCAAGAGAGGCGAGATAAGGTGATGTCACAATTTGTTCAGACAGCATTTGTTCTTTTTTGGTCTGAGTTTTCGTGGCAAATTTCCCCCACGCTTCGGTTAGTAAATGTTTTTTTCGTTTCCGGTTCAAAGCATTAATACTAGAACTTGTAACCGTTCGTAAAGTGAAGAAACGGCCATATTTCATTTTCAACTTTTTAATTGATGGCTCTAATAACCAGCAGTCCGGGCTGAGAGGATCAATGAATACATAGATTTCAATCGGCTTTTGAGGATGTCCGTGACAATGTGAGAAATATTGCTCATGCGGATTGCAGCTCAAGATCGTCCGTCCTTTTCAGGTATTTGGTTGACCATGTGACGAGCCGTCAAAGACAGCCGCTCAAATAAAAAGTCACGAATATCGCCGGTTAGTCCTACTTGATCCATTGCATCCTCCATGCATTCAAGCCATGCGTCCGCCCGCTCCTCAGTAATCGGAAAAGGGAGATGTCTCGCCCGTAGCATTGGGTGACCATGCTCCTCAGTATAAAGCGGCGGTCCGCCTAAATATTGAGTTAAGAACTGTTTTTGTTTTCTTGCTGTTTCTTTTAAGTCATCCGGGAAAATAGGATGAAGCAAAGGATGACACTTTACATTTTCATAAAAAGTATCAACAAGTTGCGATAGAAGTTCCTCTCCAACCGCTTCGTAAGGTGCGTTAAACGATTGTACCATGTTGACTACTCCTTTAACTCGTAGCTAATAGGATGGCTCACCCTATTGCGAATTTCATGTATTTCAAAAGTGATATTCAGTTTGTTCTATTTTGTTGTTTCTATTCTTGTATACTTATTTTAACAACCTCTACTCAATTCCACAAACAAACCGCTTTGGTCCTTTGGGAATAGTGAGGGAGACAGGGTCCGTGTTCAATTGACCATATCATAACACATTCAGTCAAAAAAGGGTGAAAAGCGACATACAAAAAACCGAAGAGGTTATTCTCTTCGGTTTAGGCGAAATATTGAGCTGTGATTTTCTTTACATAATTTTGTGTTTCTTTAAATGGAGGAATGCCTCCGTACTTATCTACATTCCCTGAGCCTGCGTTATAAGCGGCTAAGGCAAGTGAGACATTTCCATTATATTTTTGCAGCATTTGTTTTAAATACTTCGTTCCGCCTTCAATGTTTTGGGCAGCATCAAAGGCATTGTTCACGCCAAGTGATTTAGCAGTAGACGGCATAAGCTGCATCAGTCCAAGTGCACCTGCATGGCTGACAGCATTCGTGCGATAACCGGATTCTTGCTTGATCACTGCGTGGATCAGCTTTTCTGGAACTCCGTGCTTTTGAGCCATTTGTGAGACGATCTGATTAATCTCTTTTGATGAAGAGCCTGAAACAGCTTTTTGAAGCGGCGGTGTATAGCTGTTATTTAAGACGTTTCCAATACCATTTGCGGTATTCAATTGGCTGTCATTTGCATAAAGAGACTGAGATTGAAGCTGTTCACTGCCCGCTATCGCAGATAAATATGGGTTCATTCGTGCATATTGCGTGTTCGGAGACGTTGATGGGTCCGATCCCATGAAAGCAGAAATGGAAAGCGGGAGACGAGATAATTCTGATCCGCCTAAAAAATCTTGCAACAGCGACTGGAATGAAGTCTCAGCGCTTGATTCTTGTCCAGCTGTGAGTTGTGTTTGTCCATTATCAGATTGTAACGTTTTGAGTGCTTGAAGCTGCATAAAGGATTGAAGTTGATTGACGTTCATCATGTTCCTCCTTCAAGGAATTCATCTATTCTTTTGTTTTCATTTTTTCTTCATAAAAGCGTACGACTTTGTTTTTCGTGTGTCTTGGTGGGATCTGAAATTGCTGAAGCAATGCTGTAAAAGCGGCTTGTCCAATGTCTAAATCGCTCACTTCAAATTCAAGTTCATAGTCCTCTACTGTTAAATATCGGCTGTGATCCAAAACAATTAAGCCTTCTTTGATCATTTTTTCTGCTCTTGACGTTTCCAGTGAACCAAAATACACGATTTGATCCTTTTGGATGTGAAGGTGTACTAATCTGTCTGCCACTTCACCTTCTGGCAGGTGGAAATGTTCAAGACTTGCGGGAGGATCGATCGTTTGGTGAGTTTCCAAAAGGCCGATCTCATGCGGTTCCTTTAATGTGAGGACCCACTGCCCGCCTTTTTCTCTCATTCGTAATGCAGCGAATTTGGATTTTATATCAAATTGAGGTGTATCAAAATAATAGTTGGTTTGAGTGTGGAAGTCCTCGTCCTTTAATTGAAAATATTCTTTTAACTGTTCAAATTCTTCTTTCATTAATAATTGTTTTAGTTCTATCTCAATTTCCTGTGCCATTTTGACATCAACCTTTCATTTAGAGGAAATATGATTATTGTACATGAAAAGCTTCTTTTTTTCTTATTTATTCCTTAAAAAGAGACGTATATAGATGCTAAATGAGGCAAAATGAACAACGAAATGGAGAAATCAAATTTTCTCAAAAAGTTCGGTTTATCAATATTGAACTTGATATGATAAAATAAAGCTGTACTTTGTTGTAAAGGAGATCATGATGCAAAACAGAATTGAAATCACAGAAGCAACTTTAAAAGAAGACAGGCTGATCTTGACGGTCCAGTCAGATGAGCAAATTCAAAAAGCAAAAGCATCAGGACAAATGCTTGTTGATTCTGATCACTTTGCGTTCGTTTACATACTTGAGACTGAGGAGTCTTTTACGTATCTTATTTTAGGAGAACATACATGGGCTCCATTAAAAGAAGCAATGAATCGTGAGATCCCTGTCTATTTGGCGGCGGAAGAGCAAACGCTAGAACTCATTCAACTTCATCAGGAATTAAACTATTTAATCGACAATATTAAAGACAATGCCAATTACGGAGATATGGAAGAGAAAGTGAAGAGCACATTCCTCTGAAATAATTAGGTATTTGGAATTGGGGGAAGTTTCATGGACAAAAAACAATGGGATCAATTCCTCGCACCATATAAGCAAGCAGTCGAAGAATTAAAAGTGAAACTAAAAGGCATCCGAAAACTGTATGAATTTGAGGATGACCATTCACCAGTAGAATTTGTCACTGGCCGAGTGAAACCCGTTGCCAGCATATTGGAAAAGGCAAAGCGTAAAAACATCCCGATGCATGAGATTGAAACGATGCAGGATATTGCAGGGCTTCGCATTATGTGCCAATTTGTAGAAGATATACAAGTCGTCAAGAAAATGCTTCAGTCACGAAAAGATTTCGTGGTTGTAGATAAACGCGACTATATTGCAGAACATAAAGAAAGCGGATACCGCTCGTACCACCTTGTTGTGTTATATCCGCTGCAAACGATCAATGGAGAGAAGCAGCTCCTCGTCGAAATCCAAATCCGTACATTAGCCATGAACTTTTGGGCGACCATCGAGCATTCTCTGAATTATAAATATAGCGGGAATATCCCGGAGAAGGTCAAGCAGCGCCTTCAAAGAGCTTCTGAGGCAGCATCTCTTCTTGATGATGAGATGTCTGAAATCAGAGGGGAAATTCAAGAAGCACAAGTGGCATTTTCCCGGAAAAAGAAAAACGATAGCTGAGCCTAAGCTTGATCAAATATGATGCTGCTCTCTCGTCGCAGCAAGGTGGAAAAGGAGAAGAATTCATGAAATTTGCAGTTTCTTCGAAAGGGAATTCTGTATCTGACACACTTAAAAATAAAATACAGACCTACTTATTGGATTTTGGAATGGAATTAAATGAAGAGGAACCCGATCTCGTCATTACAGTTGGCGGAGACGGAACCCTTTTATACGCTTTTCACCGGTATAGTAACCGTCTAAACGAAACCGCTTTTGTCGGCGTACATACAGGCCATCTTGGTTTTTATGCGGACTGGGTCCCGAGTGAAATTGAAAAGCTTGTGTTAGCCATTGCCAAAACGCCTTATCATATTGTGGAATATCCGATTCTTGAAGTCATCGTCAGGTACAACGATGGCGGCCGGGAAGAAAAATATTTAGCAATGAATGAATGTACGATTAAAAGTATGGAAGGTACACTTGTGGCAGATGTTGAGATTAGGGGTCAGCTTTTTGAAACATTCAGAGGAGATGGTCTTTGTTTGTCTACACCATCTGGTAGTACAGCCTATAATAAGGCACTTGGCGGGGCTATTATTCACCCATCCATTAGGGCGATCCAGCTGGCAGAAATGGCTTCAATCAACAACAGAGTGTTTAGAACGGTCGGTTCGCCGCTCATTTTGCCGGACCACCATACGTGTGTGATCAAACCGATTAATGACGTGGATTTTCAGGTGACGATAGATCATTTGTCGCTGCTGCATAAAGATGTGAAATCCATTCAATGCCGAGTGGCAGACGAGAATGTCCGGTTTGCCCGATTTAGACCATTTCCGTTTTGGAAAAGGGTGCAAGATTCCTTTATCGGCAAAGGAGAATAAGAAAGAGGTTGTTCTCGCTGGAATACTTTAAGATAAACAAAACCATATCAGCCAAAGAAGAAGGCAGGCTGCTGAAGGACTACTTAATCGATCTTGGCATTTCAAAACGAATGCTGACAGATATTAAATTTGACGGCGGTGACCTTCTGATTAATGGAGAGCATGTGACCGTGAGATATGAGCTGCGCGAGGGAGACAGGCTCACCATTTTATTTCCCGAGGAAAAAGTGAGTGAAGGTCTAAAACCTGCGGCCATTCCGCTTGATATTTTATTTGAGGACGAGCACGTGCTTGTGCTGAATAAAAAGCCATATATCCCATCGATTCCTTCTCGAGAGCACCCTGAGCATAGTATTGCAAATGGGTTGCTTCACCATTATGCTAAGCAGTCCGTTC
The DNA here is from genome assembly GCF_052045575.1 of Bacillus sp. 22190. Lineage (NCBI taxonomy): Bacteria > Bacillati > Bacillota > Bacilli > Caryophanales > Bacillaceae > Bacillus > Bacillus sp. 22190. Next base: position 277,513 of record NZ_JBQEPF010000004.1, read on the forward strand.
GACTGACTGTCCACTTGGTGAACCGTCTTGATCGTGATACTTCTGGTGTCATGTTAGTCGCTAAACATCGCTTTGCACACAGCCTTTTATCAAAGGCGCAGAAAAAAGGGGAAGTCAAGCGAACGTATAGAGCCATGACACATGGCATGATCACGCAAAAGGAAGGAACAATTAGAGCAAAAATTGCTCGAAAAGGGGACAGCATTATTGAACGAATGGTAGATGAATCTGGTCAGGAAGCCGTAACACATTATACGGTGCGGGCGGTACATACTCATTTAGATATGTCTGATGTGTCCCTTACCCTTGAAACGGGAAGAACTCATCAAATTCGTGTTCACATGCAATTCCTTGGTCATCCGCTTGTTGGAGATACGCTATATGGTGGAACAAGCGAGAGAATAGGCAGGCAGGCACTTCATAGTGAAACCCTTGTTTTTACGCATCCGATAACTGGGGAGTCCATGACCTTTTCGGCTCCTTTGCCGGATGATATGACATTATTGCTTCAGTAAACAAGTAAACCCGGTCACCTGTCATGGTGGACCGGGTTTTTTATTGCGTGAAATGCTGAAATCTTGAATCATCATATGGCATAGATGAAGGAACAGATACTGTCTCAAGCTCTGGATATCTAAGGGCAGAGAGCTTGTGGCCAAAGACGCAGCCTGTATCAATGTTAACCGTTCTACCGATAAATCTTGGTTCTTTTACGGGTGTATGCCCGTACACAATCCATGGTTTTCCGTGATATTCCTTTGCCCAGTCCTTCCTGACAGGTCGACCGTCTGGCCATGTTTCTCCGGTGACTGCTCCAAATAATAGATAAGACCTCATCTGTTTGTTCGGTTTTTTGCCAATATCCTTTTCCTTCATTGCTGCGTGTGCAATGATCAGTTCATTCGGAATCAGTACATCATAAAGCGGTGCCTTTTCAAATAAATGTTTAAATTCACGTGATAAAATGGTTTGTTCATCATGCGGCAGTTTTTTGATTTCGTTCACCGTTGTTTCAATACCGTGCAGTAATTTTACGGGATTTCCTTTCAAATAGCGATACAGCTTAAAACAATGGTTGCCAGGCACATAGCGGATGGCGCCCTTAGAATAGGCGTGTATGACAAATTGCATGACGGCAACTGATCGAGGGCCGCGGTCTGTTAAATCACCAACAAGGGCTAGTGTTCTCTTATCAGGGTGGACAGGTAGTCCATGTTTGAGTTCGTATCCTAGTTTGTGTATGAGGGTAAGCAGCTCTTCGTAGCAGCCGTGGATATCGCCGATGATATCGAATTTCATAAAGGTTCCTCCTGATTTTTTCATCCATTTATCGGATATAAAGAAGTTTGAATTTTAGAAAATATAACGAATGGCTTTCATTTCATTTGGGCAATTGTTAGAATCAATGCTTTAACGTAAAACTTAAAAATTAAACATGAATGTTAGGAGGCTTTAGCCAATGGAGCATACATCTGTTTCATCACTCGTTGTCGTTATTATTGTAGCCTTTTTCACCCCCATTTTATTGCACCGATTTAAGCTGACCATCCCGGTCGTTGTCGCTGAAATCATCATGGGGCTCATCATTGGAAAAAGCGGTCTTCAACTAGTTGTTGAACATGACGCATGGCTAGATACGTTATCCATGCTAGGTTTTATTTTTCTTATGTTTTTAAGTGGACTTGAAATAGATTTTTCTTCTTTTGAATCAAAGAAGAAAGCGCGAGAACTACCAAATGGATTAAAAGAACCGAATACATTTAAAACAGCAACCATTATTTTTGTTGGCGTATTTTGTATGTCCTTTATCCTGTCTTATGCGTTTGTCCTTGCAGGATTTATTCAAAATGCCTTTTTAATGACGCTTATTATTTCCACCATCTCATTGGGTGTGGTAGTTCCTACCTTAAAAGAAGAAAAGTTGATGCAGACGAATATTGGTCAAATCATTTTGCTTGTAGCCGTCATTGCTGATTTGGTGACAATGATTTTACTTGCTGTGTTTTCCTCCATTTATGGCGATGGAACAGGGAACATGTGGTTGCTCTTATTATTATTTGCGGCAGGTATTCTTCTTTATTTATTTGGCCGGGTATTTAAGACAAAGTCCATTTTTCAGTCCATGTCAAAAGGAACGGTGCAAATTGGGACAAGAGCCATCTTTACTCTCATTATAGTCTTAGTTGCCTTATCTGAATCACTCGGTGCTGAAAATATTCTTGGGGCTTTTTTAGCAGGTGTGCTTGTGTCTCTTCTTTCGCCTAATAAAGAACTCGTACAGCAGCTGGACTCATTTGGCTATGGATTTTTAATTCCGATCTTTTTTGTGATGGTCGGTGTGGACCTGAATATATGGTCACTCTTTAAAGATCCAACCATCATGATCATGATTCCGCTACTGTTTATTGCATTATTGCTTAGTAAACTCGTTCCGATTCTTTATTTAAAAAAATGGTATGACATGAAAAAGGTCATTGGTTCTGGTTTTTTATTAACCTCGACGTTATCCCTAGTTATTGCGGCTGCAACGATTGGTGAGCGGCTTGGTGTCATTGATCATAAAATGTCAGGAGCCCTCATTCTAGTCGCTGTGCTCACGAGTATTTTAACGCCTGTTTGGTTTAAGGCGTTATTTAAACAAGAACGTGAAACCAATCATAAAAAGCGTGTGACGTTTATTGGAGCGAATCAGCTGACGTTACCTGTGACGCTTGATTTACATCAGGATGAATATGACATCCGTATTTTACACGTCTTTCAGGAAAATAAAGAAGCCTTGCTTGCTGACTCCATCTTTGAAGTTGAAGCGATTGAACAATATGACGATGATACGCTCAGGCAGGCTGGCATCGGGCAAGAGGATGTGCTCGTTGTGGCTACAGGCAGTGAAACGAAAAATAAGGAAATTGCTTTATTTGCAAAAGAAGAAGGGTCTAAACAAGTCATTGCAAGTGTCAACAAAGCGGAAGCCGAGCTGACTTTAAAGGAAGCAGGGATCGATACCTTTTCTAACTTCTTATCATCTAAAACGGTGCTGAGGGCATTGATTGAAGCACCTGATGCGATTCGCTTGTTAACAAATGAGGATTCTTCTTTGTATCAAATTCAAATGAACAATCATCGATATCATAACGTCATGCTGCGAGAATTTCCTTTTACCGGCGATTTGGTGTTTGTCCGTATTTTTAGAGGAATTGACAGCTTAGTACCGCATGGGGATACGACGCTTAGAAGCGGTGACCGCGTGCTTGTGTCTGGCTCCCGGGAGTATGTGGCAGGACTAAGAGCCCAATTAGAGTTGCAATGAACCCTTGACCGATGAACAAATCCTGATTAAGATAGAGGTACAACAATATATGTTTGATCCACTAGGGGAGTCCTTTAAAAGGGCTGAGATAAAAGTATAGACTTTTAGACCCTCATTACCTGAACAGGTTCATACCTGCGTAGGGAAGTGGTGCGGTGTTTGACTATGCTTTTTACAAATTCCAAACCACTTTCCACGCGGAAAGTGGTTTTTTTATATGGAAAAACAGGAGGAGAGGAACATGACATTTTCGAACGAATGTAAAGAAGCAGCAGCTAGATGGTGGAATGGGAGCTTTACACACCCTTTTGTGAAAGGGATTGGTGATGGCACACTTTCACTCGATCGTTTCACTTATTATGTGATGCAGGATTCGTACTATTTAACTCATTTTGCAAAAGTACAGTCGTATGGAGCCGCCATTAGTGAGGACTTACATACGACAGGCAGAATGGCATATCATGCGCAGGGTACGTATGAAGCAGAGCTATCACTGCATAGAAAGTTCACAGAACTGCTCCAGATCTCTGATGAAGCGCTGGCAAACTTTAAACCTTCTCCAACTGCTTATGCATATACCTCGCATATGTACCGATCTGTGAAAAGCGGTCGTTTTGAAGAAATTTTAGCCGCATTATTGCCGTGCTACTGGCTTTATTATGAGGTAGGAGAAAAACTGAAACAAACAACTCCTGACCATCCGATTTATCAAGAATGGATTTTGACATATGGCGGGGATTGGTTTAAAGAGCTTGTTTTTGAACAGGTGAACCGTTTTGATGAACTTGCAGAAAAAGCGCCAGAACATGTGCGGGCTAATATGAAAGAAAATTTCGTGATTTCGAGCTATTACGAATACCATTTCTGGGAGATGGCGTATGAAAAAGAAATGTGGCAGACAGCATGCTTAGATGGGGTTGGTGCAAATGGAACTCCATGCAGTGACAAATGATACGCTTCCTGTCAGGGAGCTCATCAAGCAAATAAAAGACATTGCGTCTGAAGTAGACTTTATTCATATTCGTGAACGATCGAAGGCAGCAGGTGAGCTGGTTCACCTCGTGAAACAACTCCTAGCAGAAGGTGTTCCGAAAGAAAAGCTGATTATCAATGACCGAGTTGACGTTGCGCTGCTGACCAATATTCACCGGGTTCATCTTCCAGGACACAGCTTTTCGCCAAAGGAATTAAGACAAAAATTTCCTCACCTCCATGCGGGGGTATCGGTTCATTCGATAGAAGAAGCCAAAGCAGCAGAGAAGAACGGGGCAGAGTATGTCATGTTTGGGCACGTGTATGATACCGCATGCAAACCCGGACTTCAGGCGAGAGGCATAAAGGTTGTGGAGGAAATGACTTCTGAGCTGTCCATTCCAGTCGTTGTCATTGGTGGAATCACACCAGAACGATTGCCAGAATTGATGCATGTTGATTTAAAGGGAATAGCCATCATGTCGGGGATTTTTGCTCATCCTCAGCCGCGCAAAATGGCGCAAACATTTTCTAAAAAGCGAAAGGAGAATCCTTATGAACAAGCATTATGATGTGGCAATCATTGGTGGTGGAATCATAGGGATGTCGATCGCTTATCACCTTGCAAAAGCAGGAAAGCAGATTGTCTTATTTGAGGCAAATGAGATCGGGAAGCAAACGACGAGTGCGGCTGCTGGCATGCTGGGTGCACATGCTGAAGGAGAAGGTGATGAGGATATTTTCTTTCAAGTAGGCAGACAAAGTCAGGCTTTATATGAAAAATTAACAGTCGACCTTCAGCATGAATCGGGCATTGATATTCGGACATCAGTGGGCGGAATTATGAAGGTGGCTTTTACAGAACAAGAAAAGCGTGCGCTTTGCCGGATGCAGCATTTGCCCACATTTGAATGGCTTGAAGCAAGCAGCGTAAAAGAACGTATGCCTCAAATAGCAGATGACATCGTAGGAGCAGGCTTGATAGCAGATGATGTACATGTCGAGCCATATGCGGTATGCAGGGCTTTTTGGCAGGCGGCTGTTCGGCACGGAGCGGATGTGAAGGAGTTTACCCCTGTTATCGATGTGAAGAGGGGAAAAGAAACATTGACAGTCAGTACAGCTAAAGGCATCTTCACATGTGATCATCTGACTGTAGCAAGTGGTGTATGGTCAGGCCGTTTTTTAGAAGAACTGGGTTTATCACATTCTCTCTATCCCGTAAAAGGAGAATGCGTGTCTGTTTGGAATAACGGTCCAGCGCTTGCACACACCATCTATCATGATCATTGTTATATCGTTCAAAGGGATAGCGGTAAGCTAGTGATTGGTGCAACGATGAAGCCGAATGACTGGCAGGCCATTCCGACACTTGGCGGTATTGAAGCAGTTATTCACAAAGCATCTCAGCTCATGCCTTCTATTCGAGAGATGCCGATTGATCAATGCTGGGCAGGTCTACGGCCAGCGACAAGCGACCGGCACCCCTATATCGGAAAACATCCGGAAGACGAGCGTATTCTTTTTGCAACGGGACATTACCGAAATGGCATTTTACTTGCGCCAATTACGGGGGAAATCATTCGCGGCTTAATAGCGGGCGAGTCTGTTCACAAGGAATGGCTTCATGCGTTTCGGATTGGGCGAAAGGAGGCATTGTTCGTATGAAAATTCAATTGAATGGAAGAATGGTTGATTTCGATAAGGAAAATGGCACGATTTTTGATCTGCTATCAGCCTATCAACTTGAAAACCGAGTGGTGATCGTTGAAAAAAATCAAGAAATTATAGATAAAGAAGCCTTTCAACAGGTAAAAATTCAACCAAATGACACGATTGAAATCGTTCACTTTGTAGGAGGAGGATGACACCATGCTGCGCATTGGCGGAAAAACATTTACATCAAGACTATTACTAGGGACAGGAAAGTATCCATCATTTGAAGTGCAAAAAGAGGCGGTCAACGTATCAGAAGCTGAAATTTTGACCTTTGCTGTGCGAAGAATGAACATATTTGAACCATCACAGCCCAATTTTTTAGAGCAGCTCGATTTATCAGCCTATACATTGCTGCCAAATACTGCCGGGGCAAGTACAGCGGAAGAAGCGGTGCGGATTGCTCGTTTAGCGAAAGCTTCTGGACTGTGTGACATGATCAAAGTAGAAGTCATTGGCTGTTCAAGGTCTCTTCTGCCAGATCCAGTCGAAACGTTAAAAGCATCTGAAATGCTATTAGAAGAAGGCTTTATCGTGTTGCCATATACGTCAGATGATGTGGTGCTGGCAAAAAAATTAGAAGAACTTGGTGTTCATGCCATTATGCCAGGTGCTTCTCCAATCGGTTCAGGTCAAGGGCTTTTAAACCCTCTGAATCTATCGTTTATTATCGAACAGGCAAAGGTGCCAGTTATTATTGATGCGGGTGTAGGTTCGCCGAAGGATGCTGCTTTTGCGATGGAATTGGGCGCTGATGCTGTATTACTGAATACAGCCGTGTCTGGCGCAAAGGACCCTGTGAAAATGGCTAAAGCGATGAAGCTGGCGATTGAATCTGGAAGACTCGGTTTCGAGGCAGGCCGTATTCCACTCAAAAACTATGGAACAGCCAGCAGTCCGCAAGAAGGAATGCCAGCATTTTGAGCACACGTTATTCACGCCAAGAGCTTTTTAGGCCGATCGGTACAGAAGGACAAAAACGGCTAAATGCCTCAAATGCCGTCATTATTGGGGCTGGGGCACTTGGAACAGCGAGTGCTGAAATGCTCGTCCGTGCCGGCGTAGGATCTGTCACCATTTTGGATAGAGATTATATTGAATGGAGCAACCTGCAGCGTCAGCAGCTTTACACAGAGCAAGATGTTCTTGATCGGCTGCCAAAGGCTGTGGCTGCTGAGAAAAGACTCAAACAGGTGAACAGTGACGTTCACGTGAGAGGAATCGTCATTGACGTGACCGCTCAAAATATTGATGAGTACGTCAGCGGGGCATCCATCATCGTGGATGCAGCGGATAATTTTGAGGTGAGAATGATTGCGAACGATGCGGCCGTCAAACATCAAATTCCGTTCCTTTATGGGGCCTGTGTAGCAAGCTATGGTATTCAATTCACAGTGATTCCTGGTGAAACACCATGTTTACACTGCCTACTTGAGCATTTACCTGCACAAGGCATGACATGTGATACAGCAGGAATTATTAGTCCAGTTGTGCAGCAGGTTGCGGCCTATCAAGTGGCGGATGCACTGAAGCTTTTAACAGGACACCAAATCACGCCGGTATTAAGATCGTTTGATTTATGGACAAACGAGCGATCTGATATTCGATCCGTTACGTCTTTAAAAAAGAAAAAATGTCCAAGCTGCGGTCTTAAGACATATCCATTTCTCTCATATGATCAAAGAGCAAAAGCAGATGTATTATGTGGACGAAATACTGTACAAATTCGCAGTGCACTAGGGGCACCCCCAGCGCTGCATGAAGTAGCCCGTCAGCTAAAGAAAGCAGGAATGGATGTGCTGGAAAATCCTTATTTGCTTTCGTGTCAAAAGGATGAGTACAAGCTCGTTTTATTCAAAGATGGCAGAGCGCTTGTCCATGGGACAAATGATATTGCGAAAGCGAGAACGATTTATCATCAATGGATTGGCTAATGAGAGGGTGAGAAGACATGACGATTAAAAAAGCATTAACCATCGCAGGTACTGATTCTGGTGGTGGAGCAGGTATTCAAGCAGACTTGAAAACCTTTCAGGAGCTTGGTGTGTACGGAATGTCCGCCATTACGGCCATTACAGCGCAAAACACACTTGGTGTTCACGGTATTTATCCACTGTCTATCGAGGCGCTCGAAAGTCAAATTGATGCAGTAGCAGAAGACTTGTTGCCAGATGCCGCTAAAACAGGGATGCTGTGGAGTGCCGACATGATCAGTGTCGTTGCTGAAAAGACGAAGCAATATGACTTGAAACTAATTGTCGATCCAGTCATGATTGCCAAAGGGGGGGCCTCTTTATTAAATGAAGATGCTGTCTCTGCTATGAAAACACAGTTACTGCCTGTCAGTTATGCAGTCACACCGAATCTTCCTGAGGCAGAAGTGCTGACAGGCATGCGCATTCAGACAAAAGACGATCGCCATAGAGCAGCAGAACGACTTTATGAGCTTGGCACGTCCTATGTTGTGATTAAAGGAGGTCATAGTCCTTCAGGCGGCCTCATTACAGACCTTTTGTACGATGGAAAAAGCTTTTTTGAACTCAGTAATGAACATATTGATACACCACATACACACGGAACAGGCTGTACATTTGCAGCGGCATTAACGGCAGAAATAGCAAAAGGTCGTTCCATGAAGGAAGCCTTTGAAACGGCAGAAACCTTTGTCCATGAGGCGATCAAATTTCCTCTGAATATTGGCGCTGGGCACGGACCGACTAACCACTTTGCTTATCAGCAAAACAGAGTCAAAGCATAAAAAGAAGACTGTCTTCACTTGTGAGGACGGTCTTTTTTCTGAAATAAAAACTTTCTTTCAGCGGAAATTGTCAATATCTCATGATATGTGATAAGATTATGATCAGGTACTAATACTATGTCTTGAAAAAATAGGAGGCTTTAATACATATGAACTTTTCTTTAGAAGGCCGTAATATTGTGGTGATGGGTGTTGCCAATAAACGAAGCATCGCTTGGGGGATCGCTCGTTCACTTCACGAAGCAGGAGCTCGTTTGATTTTTACTTATGTTGGAGATCGTCTGGCAGAATCAGTGAAAGAGCTAGCAAGCACGCTAGAGCGTGATGATTCCATTATTCTTCCTTGTGATGTGACAAGTGATGAAGAAATCGAAAAATGTTTTGCAACGATTAAAGAAAAAGTACAAGTCATCCATGGTGTTGCACATGCGATTGCATTTGCGAACAAAGAAGAGCTTGTCGGTGAATATTTGAACACGAACCGTGAAGGTTTCCTTTTAGCGCACAACATTAGTGCCTATTCACTAACAGCAGTAGCAAAAGCAGCACGTCCGCTCATGACAGAAGGCGGAAGCATTGTCACACTTACTTACCTAGGCGGAGAGCGCGTTGTCTCTAACTACAATGTCATGGGTGTAGCAAAAGCAGCCCTTGAAGCAAGTGTGAAATACTTAGCAGCTGATCTTGGAGCGGAAGGCATCCGTGTGAACAGCATTTCTGCTGGTCCAATTCGTACGTTATCTGCAAAAGGAATCAGCGGCTTTAATACGATCCTGAAGGATATTGAAGAGCGTGCACCGCTTCGCCGTACAACGACTCCTGAAGAAGTTGGCGATACAGCACTATTCTTATTCAGTGATTTATCGCGCGGCATGACAGGTGAGAATCTTCATGTTGATTCTGGCTTCCATATCATTGCCCGCTAAACGAATAAATGATTTGCAGCATACCAATCACTGGTATGCTGTTTTTTATTTTTCTTCTGATTTGGGGTGTCGTCTCATATATATAAGGAATGAATCATTCGGGAGGGATCAGTATGTCAAATAAAGGTGATGAGAATCAAAAGCCGCTTATGTATATTGTTCAGCCGAGCTATGATGAATCAGCGCCGGCCATGCAAAATATTGTGAGAAAGCGAAAGAAGTCAGAAAAACCTTCAGAAACCAAAAAAAGTGCCAAAGAGGATGCAATCGAAGAGAGCGTGCAAGAACCTGTATCACAGGAAGTAAAGCAGAAAAAAGAAGAGCCGCCTGCGCTACAGCAAGAGCGGGAGATCAATCTAGAAAAAGATAATTCACAAAATCGAGAGCCAGTACAAGAACAAGAACAACAGCCAGAAGGCGTATTTCATGAAATAAAAGAAGAACCAAGAAGAAAACGAGTGAAGAAGCCGTTAAGCCAAATGAATATCGAGGAGAAAGTCGATTTTCTTACAAGTCTGCCGCATAATATGCCGAGAGCGCTTTGCCTCATCGAAGCCGATGGAAAAACATACAGAGGAATCATCATGGAGAGAAAAGACAATATGGTCGTCATCCGCACAGCAGGCGGCGGTAATCCAGTGGAATTAGCAATTGGTGATATTTCTTCTATTCATCCACTTGGTTTTTAATGAACATAAAAAAAGTCCCATAATGGGACTTTTTTTTGTTAGCAGCTACGGTTGATGAGTCTTGGATTTAAGCACTCGATTGCGCAGAAGCAGTCAAGGTCTACTTCAATGCAATACTTTGATTTTTCTAAACGGAACACATCACATACGGAATCTTTATCTGTAAAATCTAAAATATGACGATCTTTGTCAAATGCAATAAGCAAGCTGAGTGTTGCGCAGTGATCAGAGATGTGTTCGACTCTGAAAAATGCAGTGCTGAAGCAAGGGCCAGCATCTACTTCTCCGACGTTTCCGAATGCGACGAATGGTTTTGATTTTGAGGTAAATAGAACAAACGGGACAGTGTCACCTAATGAATGTGATGGAGAAAGGAGATTGCTGTAACAGCTGGTCGGGCAATCCTCTTCGACGGCATTTTGTAAGTCGTTTATGTTTTCAACAGCCTCTGCTACACAGTTCCATGAATGTTTGCGGCTCATATTCAACCCTCCTATACAAGGAAATTTGTTTGAGTGTTTGAGCACTGTCATCATCATCTATAAGCTTTATGAAGTGTCTCGCCGGTTGATGCATCTAATGTCAATCAATGCGGAAGCGGCCGCCTTTTGCTGACTGCTCCGCATGATTGGTTGTCATTCGTGAGGAAGGGGATGCTTTGACTCATGACAAGTTAGATGAGCGGGCGATTGGTTTAGCCGTGGTGATGATGCTTTTTATCTTTTGTTGGCATGACTCTGTCGACAAGTTCTGGATTTAAACATTGGATCGCGCAGAAACAGTTCAAATCAACTTCGATACAAAAGTCCGCTTTTTCTAAACCAAAGAAGTCAGGATCGCAAGGGTGACAAACGCTTAGCGTATGTCCGTGTACATCAACAGGTCTTAACACAGATAATGTGGCACAGCAGTCATGCAATTTTTCAACCCGGAAGAAAATGGATTCGAAGCATTGGCAATCGTCAACAAATCCTCCAATGTTTCCGAAAGTAGAGAACAATCCGCCCTTTTTATCAAAAAGTAAAAACGGAATCGTATCTTTTCCAGAAACTGTCGGGCTTAATAAATTACTGTAGCAGCTCGTAGGACATTTATCTTCTACAGCTTCCTGCTCTGCTAAAATCTTATCAACCGCATCGCATACACAGTTTTCATCATGTCGGCCATGGTGTTTTCCGCAGCTCATGGATTTCAGCTCCTTTAACAAGGTATTTGACTTTAGTCCTTAACAACATATGTATGCGCCCTCTAGTTGGTGTGGGTAAATGACTATTTATCTTTGTTGTATTTTTAGAAAAAGGAAAAGCAGAGCTTTTCGCTCTGCTTTTGTACATTAGAGGATACCAATTGCAACGATCGTCGCAACAAGTGTCTGTGTAAGCGTTTGGATGGCAATAGAGATGTCCGCATCGATTGTAGAGACTGTAACGTTTCTAGAGTTTTCGATGACAAGTTTCTGGCGATTTGTTTGTTTGTGGCTAGCTGCTTGCAATAGATCTTGCGTGACGCGGTCAGCTAGGTCACCATCAGCGATTGAGATGTTTGTAATGGTGATGATCGCTGTTTGAACAGCTGCTTGGATAGATGCTGCAACCTGTGCATCAACAGAAGAGACGTTAATGTCACAAGAATCTCTAACGATAATGACTTCCTCAGATGTCTGCTTTGTGACACTCACTTGATCAAAGTCTTGTAAAACATCTTCATCATCATAATAGTGGCCGTCACAAACTGCTTTTCTTTCGTAGTTATGATGGTAATCGCCGTGGTGTGTACAGTTGCGATCTAGAGCGACCCAAGAGTATGGTTTAGAATCCATTTCTTTTCCTCCTTCCGTTTACTTTATTAAATGCTGGAATGATTGGTTTTGTCTCGGGCATTTATCCTAGCAGGCAACCCATTTTTATTTAATCGTTATTTTGCTGCGCTTGACGGCGCTGCTGGATACGTTCTCGAAGTGAATTTCGTTTAGGGCGCACTTGTGGTTCAGGCTCGACCTCTTCTGCATGTTTTGCTGCCTCTGCCTGACGCTTTTTCTCTTGCTGCTGCTGTACGAAATCATCTGCTTTCTTTTGTAAATCCTGAACCAGCTTCAAAATCATTCTTCTTTGATCTTCTGAAAGGTTTGCTTTCTGATCATCTGTGACATTATTTTTGTTTAAAATATCACTCACAAGAAGGCTTGTTAATGGATCAACATCAGTGTTAATTTGAAACTCCTTTTTTTCGTTCTCTTCAGCCACGATTATTTCACCTCTTTCATACGTGATGTTAGAAAAAGAAAGGGTCAAAGAATGCCGGCTTCAACTAAAAGTACATTCAGTGTTTGAGTGAGAATTTGGACGGAGTTCATAATGGATGCATCAGATAATGTAATCGTGACGTTATAACAATTGATGATTTGAATCACTGTTTTCTTTTGAACTGTCACTTGTTGTGCAGCTAAAAGCTGTTCTGTGATGTCTGCAGCCAATTCATCATCTGGTACAAGAATTTGAATTAAAAGAGTAATGATTGTCGTTACGGTCGCTTGAAGGGAGAGTGCGGCTGTTACATCTGTTTTATGAATCGTGACATTTTCGGAATCCTTGATTTCGATGAAATCATCATAATTGCTGATTAATTCGTTTAACAGTTGTGTGTATAATAAATCAGCACTTTCTTCAATAGACAATACTTTCACTCCTTTCTTATCTATACATTATTTAATGCAGCAGAGGCTCAAGGTGGAATCGGAAAGCATGAAAAAGTACAACCCAATTTTATTTGCACTCGATTCATCATGGTGGTCTTTCTTTTTGCATATATAAAGAAAGGACGGAAAAAGAAGAATGAAGGAGGTGGAGGTTCCATGAGCGGCGCTTTGTCATTTGCTATATTTGCCCTCGCATCCTTTAGGCTGACGAGATTGATCGTGTTTGATACGATTACAGCCCCCTTTCGCCGTCTATTTCATGAAGAGCAAGAAGAGGTGAACGAACAAGGTGAAGTCGAGACCTATATCGTCATTAAGGGGAAGGGACTGCGATCTTGGATAGGAGAGCTGTTAAGTTGTTATTGGTGTACGGGTATGTGGTGCACTGCTGCTTTACTTGCGATATACATATTTTTTCCTGTCATCAGCATGTGGCTTAATTTACTATTAGCGATTGCCGCCGCAGCAGGCTTGATTGAAGCAGTCGTGTCGAAGCTTGTGAAATAAACAGGCATTCTGATCAGACACGCTTAAAGAAAATGCATATACTAACATGGAATAGGAAAGGAAGGGTTGCGATGAAACCAACTGAAACACCGTCACATATGCTTCAAGGGTATCCAGCGCAGTCAAATCAACAATCTGTATATACGAAGAAAATCAAGAAGACTGGCTGCGGCTGCGGGAAGAAAAAGAAACCTCAATAGGGAAAAACAAAAGCCGGATTTATCCGGTTTTTTTGTTGCCCTTTTTTTGGGTGATGCATATGTAAGAGAGAAGGGGTGACCAGAATGGATGCATTCGAACAATTAATCGGTTCCTTGTTCACTAAACCCCATGATGGGAAAGAGCAAGCGCACGAAAAAGCTGAAATGGATCTAGCGAATAAAGCGAAGGATCTTGAAGAGCACTTAAAAGCATTTGGCGAGAAAATGGATACTTTTGCGAAAGAAACAGAAGCATTCATGATCCGTCATGGAGAGGCAGATTACGTCTTTAAACAGCAGAAATAAAAATTCCGCACTTTTTTATGTGATCGTCCAAACCATTTCATGTATTTTTCATATTTTGTAAGGGAGAAGAGGAGGTGCTTAAATATGAGTTGTTACGGTTACGGTGGCGGTTATTGCGGAGGTTATGGTGGCGGCTACGGCGGCGGTTATGGTTCAACTTTTGTTCTTGTCGTCGTGCTTTTCATCCTTCTAATCATCGTTGGTGCTTCTTTCTTTAACTAAACAGTAAGAAGGTGAGGGAAGCAATAGGGAAGCCTTTTGCTTTCCTTTCTCTTTGCTAACAAGGCAGCAGGATAGGCACATATCTCGCCTATTTTCATATAGTAAGGTGATTACTCCACAAAGAGGAGGCAAAGGAATGGATAATAAGTTCTTTAAAAGTGTGGAAAATAAAACAGGTGTAAATATGAATGATGTCTTTAAGCTTGCAGGTTCTTTGCAAAACGCGAACTTTAAAGATGAGAATACCGTTCGAGGTGTCATTAAAAAAGTGGCGCAGCTTGCAAACAAACGTGTACCTAAAGAAATGGAAGACAAAATCGTTCAATCGATTACAAGTGGAAAAGAAAAGCTTGATTTTAATACAATCGCTAAAATGATGAACAACAAAAAATAAACAACAGGCTCTCCATTTAAAGGGGGGCCTGTTGTTTTTGTGTGAATAATTCACGATTTTTCTTTAAAAGAGGGTACAAAAAGCGGGAGCGGTGAGCAGTTTTTCCTCTTCTATATGATGGAACGGATAGATAAAGGGATAGTTCTGCTCTCGTCATGGCAACGTATAATAAGCGCCGCTCCTCTTCAATGGCTTCTTCATCACCGTTTCTCAGCTCATCAAGTGCAAAGTCATGAGGGAGCGCCCCATCAACCACGCTCGTGATGTACACTGTTTGGAATTCTAGTCCCTTCGCACGGTGGATCGTCATGAGCTGAACGCCTGGTTCATCTGATTTTTCCTTTTCAGCAGATTTCATATGTTCGGCATGAGCGAGGAAGGCTTCAATTGTTTCAAAACGTTTCGCCGCTGTTTTCACATCTCGTACATCATCTGTTCCTTTTTCAAGCACATTCGTATCATTCACGCGTTTTTTTAAATAATCACCAAGTCCCATCCTTTGTTCAATAAACGCTACAGCTTCAGATGGCTTTAACGATTTTAACGTTCGAAACAGGGGAACGATCGATTGCAGTTTTTTGCGCTGAAACGGCTGGATGTCTGTTAGCTTTCCAAGTGCCTCTACCATAGAACAATCTTCCGTAATGGTCAGTGCCTTCATGGTATTCAGTGTTTGCTGCTTTAAAAAGAAAACGGGCAGCAGCAGCTTCATTGCGGCGACATCATCTGCATCCTGACTTAGCGAAAGAAAAGCGAGCAGCACCCGAACAATTCTTCTGCTATAAAAGGCTTTTACGCCAGCATCGGTTTGATACGGAATCGCCGATTGATGAAGACGTTCATAAATCGCACGGCCTCCTGTATTCGTTCTAAACAGCACGCAAAAGTCATTCGGTTTTGCACCGTTTTTAATTTTCTCCTGAATATCTGCTACGATCATGGTCGCTTCCTCTTCCTCGTCATATGGATAAAAAAGAGTCGGCGGAATTTTCTCCACGCGTACGGCTTTTAACGTTTTCTCGTAACGATGCTGGTTCTTCTTAATAATGGCGTCTGCACTTGCGACAATCGTATGATGAGAGCGGTAATTTGCATGTAAATGGACGATCTCGGCTGAAGGATAGTCCTGTTTGAAGTCAAGAATAAAAGCAGGATTGCTTCCTCTAAATGCATAGATGGCTTGATCATCATCGCCTACACAAAATAGCTGCTCGGATTCTCCAGCTAAAAGCTGGATTAATTGATATTGTACGGGATTAATATCTTGAAATTCATCTACTAAAATATACTTGAATCGTTCTTGATATTGTTTGAGCAATTCAGGCTGCTTATTCAGCATGTGTAAACAGGCAATCGCCATGTCATCAAAGTCAAATTGTTGATTTTCACGCTTTTGCTGTTCGTATGACTGATAGATTGTCCACATTTGCTTTTCCTTTTCATCTTTCAGCTCAGGAAGTTCGTTTGGTAAAAAAGCATTTTTCCAATAGCCGATTGATTGCAGCACTTGATCGGTTGGATAGTCTTTTTCATCAAGTCCTTCATGCATGATCGCTTTGCGAATATACTGCTCTTTTTGCCAGTCGAATTTAATCAAATGCTGTCCGTTCCATTTGCCCCGATCATCGTGAAGCAGCATTTTATAAAATAGACTGTGGAATGTGCCTGTCACAACTTGGCTCGCCTGTGAAGGATGAAGCTGATACTGCATACGTAGTCTTTCTTTCATTTCACTGCTTGCTTTTGTGGTGAAGGTCACGAGCAGGATATGGTGAGCAGGGATTTGATGGTGCGACATCAGATAAGCAGCTCTTGCTGTCAGTACCCTTGTTTTCCCGCTGCCGGCGCCAGCTAGTACAAGCATCGGACCGTCTTTGTGTGTGACTGCTTGAAGCTGCGGTGCGCTAAAGGTGATGTGTGGAAAGAGGTCAATGGTATGCACTTCTTCATTCTTTTCTAAATGAAAGGTTTCGCCAAATTGAATGGACCGTGGTTCCTGCCAGTCATCCGATTCTTCTGTTTGTGAGATGATCTGTTTGCCGGTTGGAAAGCGAAAGCCGCCAAGTTCTTTGTAGGATGCCTCTTCCTCTCGTTCAGCCGGTTTCTTTTCCTCTTGTTGTTCTCTTTTTTCGCAAATCTCTTGCTGAGATATTTGCTTATGGATAAAGGCAGGTTCTTCATGTATATTTAATCTAAAAAAGACGGGGTGTCCGCAATATGGGCAAGATAAATGCCCTTTTTTCCCCTCATCATGGAGGAATTGATAGTGTTCTCTCGAATATGTATGTAATGAGATCGTTCGATCATGTCGTCGTGCGCATTTCAAAGCTAGTCCTCCAATAGTCAATCAATCTTAAAAAGAAACACATCTAATCATATCAAATGAGGCGTGTTTCAAACAGTCATAATTAGGGAATAGTAGAGTAGAAGAGAAGCAAAGGAGGCGTTCTTGATGGGATATATAGCCCCGATTCAGCCGGATCTGTATTTTCAATATATCAATCGTCCTGCTCCTCAGGATAAAGAAGACTATGCGAAAGTGACGAAGGTCACCCGCACCTTTCATGACAAGGTATACAGAGAGCTGGAGAAAAAAGAGGACTTAGTGACAGAAGCGGAAACGAAAGTACAGCAAAAAAAGCGGGAACGCTTTGTACGAGATATGTTTATGGAAGAAGGTAAGGGCGTTCATATCAATACTTACGTCTAAATGACTGCGCTTTCTTCCTGAGCGAACGAGATGGAATCAATAAAAAGCCAGAGCATCCATGATGCCCTGGCTTTTTATTTTCGTTAAACGGATAGTGTTTTTGTCATTTTGACATGTGTAATTCCTGCTTCTTCAAACGGTTCTGAAATGGCTTTGTAGCCTTTCTTTTCGTAGAAAGGAAGAGCTTGGACTTGTGCATGCATGACAGCTTCTTTCGCTCCGTTTGCCATCGCTTCAGACTCAAGTGCTTCTAAAAGCTGGTGGCCAAGACCGAAAGAGCGCGCCTCTTTTAATACACAAATTCGTTCAAGCTTTGCCTTATGACCTTCAATTATGCGCAGTCTAGCAGCAGCTTGTGGTTTGTTGTCATCATTATAAATGACAAAGTGAATGGCTTCGTCCTCAAGTTCATCAATTTCGATCTCTAACGGGACTTCTTGTTCTTTTACGAAAACTTCTTTTCGAACATAATAAGCATCTTCTCGTTGTGTTTGTTCTTTTACGATGACTGTATTCAAATGTCTTTAACCCTCTTCTCCTAAGATAAATGTTTCATAAACGGTCCAAGAACCGTTCTCTAATTGATATAAAAGATGGAAGCGGTCAACCGTTTCCTCATGGTCAATTTTTCTCAGCTTCAATGTGCCTAGAACGTCTGAATGCTCATCGTCTGATAACTTTTGAGCCACTGTCACATGCGGAACAAATGCATATTCAGGTGTACCAGCAAGCGGATCAGTGTACAACTTCTCATTGAGAGTCATTAATTCTTCGTTCGGTTCTACTTTCATATAAATCACATTGTTTACAGGAGCGAATGAACTGAATTTTTTTATACGTAACGTAATAGGAGAAGCATTTTTTGCGTACTCTCGCAAGGTGGAGACGACCTCAGCTGCTTCTAGATCCGTTAATTCAAAAGGTGTTCTTAATGTTAAATGAGGTGGTATGAGTGCATAGTTCGGATCATAACGTTTCCGATAAGAGTTCGCAATGTCTTGCAATTTTTTTGATGGAAATAAAACAACTCCGTATTTCATCATGTTCCCTCCTGATTAAGAAAGTATTTATTATTTTTTATTATAACAAAATTCAGTTGATTAACGAATATGGGAGCATTCTTTTTAACGAAGGTGAAATGAGCGGCTGCCAAAACGTCCATTTATGATCGCCTTCGAATGTCTCAAATAAATAATCCGCACCGGACTTCTCCAAAAGGACCTTTAATTCTTCGTTCGGCTGAATAAAGTCTAGCACTTGCCCATCTGTCGTTTTCACAGCTGTTTCTTCTAACCCGATTTGATGGATAATGGCATAATGAGCAAGGGATGATGACTGTTTGACTGCTTGCAGAACCGACTCATCCACGTAAGGAGACTGCAAAATCAGTCCGCCAAATAACGAAGGATAATCAAGGGCTGTCATAAGTGAGATCGTAGCACCTAATGAATCACCAATAAATGTACGACCTGATCCAACTTGATACGTTGGGTAGTGTTCATCAATATACGGAACTAGTTCATTTGCCAAAAAGCGTTTATACGCCTCGAACTTTGGTCCGTCTGGATGATACGTATTTCGCCTTTCAGTCACATTTTCATATGGGACACCAATGATAATCGAGCGTTCCATTTCTTTGTTTTGCATTAATTCTTCCGCCTGTCTGCCTATTTTACCTAGACGGAAATAATCATGACCATCTTGTGCAATGATGACATGATATGTATAAAGGGGGGAGTAATTGACTGGCAAATAAATCAAAATGGTCATATCTGCCCCAAGTTCTTTTGACTGTAAGGTTTCTTCTTGAATGATGCCTGTGTTCTTCACCATAATCCATTCCTCCAGCTAACCAAATTCATCATAAGTGAAACGTTTCCATTCATTGTAACACGAAAAACAGCGTTGTTCCTATATGCTAACATGCAATCAAATTGGCTGACATCCAATCTGCTGCAAAATACAGAAAATTTTAATTAATCGTTACATTTCCCCTTGAAAAATGAGGTTTAATGCGTTACAGTATTAAGAATTAGAACAGACAGACAACACATTCTTATCGTGAGAGGTGGAGGGACTGGCCCTTTGAAACCTCAGCAACCGGTATGCATTACTTTATGTGATGTACCAAGGTGCTAAATCCAGCAAGCAGCTTTTTTGCTTGGAAGATAAGAGGAAGCGATTAAACCCCTTCTTCTTATGAAGAAGGGGTTTTTCTGTTTTGAAATTAGATTTTTACTTAGGATGGTGTCAAATGACAGAACATGTGGAAACGAAGTTAGCGCAAATTGGAAACCGCAGCGAAGAGGCGACTGGAACTGTCAGTCCTCCCGTTTATCTTTCAACAGCTTACAGACATAGAGGCATTGGGGAATCAACAGGATTTGATTATATTCGGACGAAAAACCCAACAAGGCAGCTTGTAGAAGATGCGATTGCTTCACTCGAAGAAGGAACGGCCGGTTTTGCCTTCAGTTCGGGAATGGCTGCCATCCAAACGATCATGGCGCTGTTTGAGAGCGGGGATGAACTCATTGTTTCATCAGATTTATATGGCGGTACATACCGTCTATTTGAAAACGAATGGAAAAAGTACGGACTGCGCTTTGTTTATGATGATTTTTCAGATGAAGACTGTTTACGCTCTAAAATGACGCCAAATACAAAAGCCGTTTTTATTGAAACGCCAACAAACCCACTCATGCAGGAAGCGGATATTCAAAAGGTTGCGAAAATCGCAAAAGAACACGGTGCATTGGTCATTGTGGATAACACCTTTTATACGCCCGTCTTGCAAAAACCGATTACACTCGGAGCGGACATTGTCATTCATAGTGCCACCAAATATTTAGGCGGACATAACGATGTTCTTGCCGGACTTGTCGTCACAAAAGGAGAGAAGCTATCGGAAGACATGTTCCAGCATCAAAACGCCATTGGGGCGGTTTTATCACCATTTGACTCATGGCTTTTAATGAGAGGAATGAAAACATTGGCGCTGAGAATGCGCCAGCACGAAGCAAATGCGAAAGAATTAGCTGACTTTCTAAATCAGCAGCCGGAAATTCAAGATGTCCTTTACCCAGGAAAGGGAGGCATGCTGTCATTCCGAGTAGCCAAAGAGGACTGGGTCAATCCATTTTTGAAGCAGCTGAAAACGATTTGTTTTGCTGAAAGCCTTGGCGGAGTCGAAAGCTTCATTACGTATCCTGCAACGCAAACGCACATGGATATTCCAGAAGAGATTCGCATCGCAAACGGTGTGTGTAATAAGCTTCTCCGTTTCTCTGTTGGGATTGAGCATGTGGAGGACCTAAAAGCAGACTTAAAACAGGCACTATCAAATGTGAAAGAGGAGGTACACACGAAATGACCACACATGATTGGACACTAGAAACACAACTCGTTCATAATGCGTTTAAAACAGACCGCTCAACAGGTGCAGTCAGTGTACCGATTCAACATGCATCGACGTTTCACCAAAGCAGCTTCGATGACTTTGGTCAATATGACTACTCCCGATCAGGCACCCCTACACGTCAGGCATTGGAGGATACCATTGCAGCGCTAGAAGGAGGAACGAGAGGGCTTGCCTTTGCGTCAGGTATGGCAGCCATTTCAACCGCTTTTCTTCTATTATCAAAAGGAGATCATGTCCTTGTCACAAGAGATGTGTACGGAGGTACTTTCCGAATGATCACCCAAGTTCTTTCAAGATTTGGGATTGAGCATACCTTTGTGGACATGACCAATTTGAATGAAGTGAAACAAGGCATTCAATCAAATACAAAAGTCATTTACATGGAAACACCGTCAAACCCTACACTCGGTATTACGGATATTGAAGGTGTCGTACAGATTGCGAAAGAACATGACTGTCTGACTTTCTTAGATAATACGTTTTTAACGCCTGCGCTTCAGCGTCCGCTGGACCTTGGTGTAGACGTTGTGCTGCACAGTGCAACGAAATTTTTAAGCGGCCACAGTGATGTACTGTCAGGCTTAGCCGTGGTGAAAGATGAGAAGCTAGGAGACGAACTTTATTCGCTGCAAAACTCCTTCGGGGCGGTACTTGGCGTACAGGATTGCTGGCTTGTGCTTAGAGGATTAAAGACCCTTCAAGTCAGATTAGAAAAAGCCAGTCAAACCGCATTAGAACTGGCTACATTCCTAAAAGAACATCCTGCGGTCAAAAAAGTATATTACCCAGGATTAGATGATCACCCAGGGGCAGACATTCAGCGGAAGCAGGCGAGCGGTGCAGGTGCTGTTCTTTCATTTGAACTAGAAAACCAAGCGGCTGTCAAAGAATTGGTCGATGGCGTCACATTACCTGTATTCGCTGTCAGCCTTGGCGCCGTCGAATCCATTCTGTCGTACCCAGCCAAAATGTCACATGCCGCTATGCCAAAAGAAGAAAGAGAAAAAAGAGGCATCACGGATGGTTTACTTCGATTAAGTGTGGGCGTAGAAAACGGAGAAGACCTCAAAAGGGACTTCAAACAAGCACTAGATCAACTAAAGCCAGCTCTTGTGAACCAATCATAAAAGTCAGTGAAAAGCCGGTGCAGATACCGGCTTTGTGCCTTTTTTGAACAAAACCATTGACGTCTGACGATGATGGTTATATAATAGAGACTGTCAGTAACAGAAAGCCCAGAACTGATACATAACCCGATTCCGTAGCTCAGCTGGGAGAGCGCTACCTTGACAGGGTAGAGGTCGCTGGTTCGAGCCCAGTCGGAATCATCGTTGAAACCCTTGCGGTAGAAAATCGTTATTATAACGGTATTTCTGCCGCTTTTTTATTTGCGCTGACTTATCGGTGACTTACCCGTATTTTTTACGCAGGGTAGTTCCCCACGTTATCGACTCTCGTTCTGAAAAGAAAGGGGGTCGTTTTTTAATGGGTAATATCCTCAGTGGAAAGAAAGTTAAAAACAAACGCAAAAGAAGCGCACGTCATTCCGATGACTTATCCGTACTGTTCGAAGCGTTTATGACGATAAAAGAGGCCGAAGGGCGTGCGCCTGGTACTTTGCAGCAGTATCGCGATAATTTTAAGTCGTTAATAACGTTTTTAGACGAATTTGGAATACCGCATTCTAATAAAGAAATTGATCGTGATTTGATACGGCATTACATAAATTTTATGCGACTAAATTGGCGGCAATTTAAAGGAAACGAGTACATACCGGATGAGAACAGAAAGGTCGGGCTCGCGGATAGTACAATTAATACGAGACTAAAGACGTTGCGTGTCATGTATAGTACGTTGGAAAACGAAGGGATCGTATTTGAAAACGTTATGAAAGGTATCAAAAACGTGAAGGAAATTGAAGAGCCTATCGTCATACTAGGACCTGCCGAACTCGGTAGATTACTGAAGGCGCCTGATCGTGAAAGTTACGCAGGTTTCCGCGATTATGTATTAATGAATGTTTTACTAGACGGGATGATGCGTATAGGTGAGGCAACTCATGTCAAAAAAAGTGACTTCGATTTTAAAACGAATGTTTTGGTGATCAGAGGAGCCATAGCAAAGAATAGAAAAACGCGCTTCTTACCGCTGCTGTCTTCTACAATGCGGTTAGTACGTGAACTTATCGAGGAGATTGAAGATTTCGACAGTGATTATGTATTCCTTACAAACTATGGAGAGCGCTTGGGGCGGGATCATTTTAGAAAGAGACTTGTAGAATATGCAAAAGAAGCCCGTATAGATAAACGCATACATCCACACTTATTCCGGCATACAGCGGCTACTCGATTTTTAGAAAATGGCGGAGATAGTCGAATGCTACAAAAACTTCTTGGTCATTTAGACTTGCGGATGATTCAAAGATATACGCACGTATCCGATGATTCTATCAAAAAAGCACATGCGAAAAACACCGTCATGAACTCGGTCATAAAAGCGCAAGCGAAGCCGAGAAAAATACTTATATAAAAATACACAAAAAAAAGAACGCTCACCAACCGAATAAAATTCGATAAGTGGAACGCCCTAACCCTGCTTCCATTATATCGGAAAAAAGCGTACGAGTCAAACGCTTATTTAAGTGCGCCTTAATTTCGAAATGGTCTGCGTTCTCTCAAAGGGAGAGACGAACATGTATACGAAAGAATCCGCAAAAATGGCCCAATTCCGTTCAATTGACGATCTGAACGGCGCCGTCCGCACGCACATCTACCGCAATAAATCCAACCTATCCCCGTCAGCAATAGACGTCTTGAAGGTGCTATCGCGTCACGCAGTCAAAACGCCAGGCGTTGCGTGGCTGAAGATCGATTCCATAGCGACACTTATCGGAAAGCACCGTACTACAATTATCCGCGCGATCAAGCGCTTAGAAACTCTCGGCATTATTCGTAAAGAAATAAAATATCGCCCTGTTAGCGGAGGTAACGGCGCAAATATGTACGTCATCCTAGCGCCTGCGCCTTCTAGTGCTACTGCGCAAATGCAACTCCGCCAAGATGCGGCCAAGCCTACGGAGACTAAGGCGGAGCGCCTAAAATCCGAAGACGAAGCCGTTATTCTTAAAAGCAAAAATAATTTACTACGTAATACGTATGCTGCATTCAAAAACGTCATCGAATGTTTTGTAACCGATCGGCGTCTAACAAACCGTCTATATGGCGTGTACTTGGCGCAGACGTCCGCCCTTAAATCCGCTTATGATAAGTCTTTGCTAGATGAAATCGGCTTGAATGCGCTCCGTATCGCTTTTATCGGCGTTAAACGGAAGCATATACGAAATATTGTCGGATATTATAGTGGGATATTAACGAATCTGTTCGATAATCTTTACCGCATGGAAATCGAAAGGGGCGAATGAGAATGGCGAATACAGTTGACGCAATCAAAAATAAAAGAGATATAGAACGAATGAAGAAGGCACTTCACGGCCGCGATCTAGTTATGTTCGTACTAGGCGTATCGCTGGGCCTCCGTATATCTGACTTGCTAACGATAAGAGTCGGTGATCTTCGAGGACAGTCGCATCTAACTATCAAGGAAGGCAAGACGGGAAAGACTCGCGATATTAAGTTGTCATCTACGGTTGTTAAGCTGGCGCAGAAGTTAGACGGAGACGATGATTCGTATGTATTTCAGTCGCGCAAAGGTATTAATAAACCGATCAGCCGCGTTCAGGCATATCGTGTCTTAAATGCAGCAGCCGTAAGAGCCGGAATAAATATCGATATAGGGACGCATACACTACGTAAAACATTCGGGTATCAGCTTTATTCGAAAGGTATAAACATTACGCGGATTATGAAAGTATTCGGCCATAGTTCGGAGGCTCAAACGTTGAAGTATATCGGCATAACTGCGGATGAGATCGACGCTGCATACGAGGCTATCGAGATATAAAACACCAAGCAAGCGACGCCCGCGGACAAGGCCGCCTAAAACTCAGGGGGGTGTTGCACCATGTTACTGTATATAGAATGTAGGGGTTGATAGTAAGGGTCGGTACACTGCGGCACAACGAGGCGTTAAGCCGCGTCCTACCAACGTTTATGTGACGATAGGTTACGGGCATAGGGCGCCTTAACGTTGTGTGTTACGTATCGACGTGTAACATCCGACGACGAACCGTTTATGCATGATCTTATACAGTCGGGCCGGCATAGGGCATCGGGGAGCATACCGGCGTGGTGCGGTTTATACGTTGCATAAAAACAATAGTAGTCATTGCGAAGATAAGAACGTGACAAAAGTTGTCATACCAATGCTTTCGTACGTTCGCGAATGTAACAAAAGGTGATTCTGTTACGTTCATTATGCGTTTTTGTGTATATTTTATTCATTTTCGCGATGAAACGAAGGAAGGAGCCGCCCGCCCCCAAGCGCCCCAGCCAAAACCGCCCGATCTGGTGAGCAAAACTTGCGCACAATTTTTTAGACTCGGGGTGTTAGACGGTCAATTACGTTTGCTACACGATGTTTCGATCAATCCGCTTCAAGAAACGCCTCGAACGCCTCTAATTTACCACGCATTTTCCTACGTTTTGCCTCGCTTGCTGCCCGCTGGAACGAAATATACACGTAGTTATCAAAACGGCTAATTTCGTTCAATTTCGTAATAAAAAAAAGACCAGCCATTACGACTGATCATCGGTATAGTTCGGAACAAATTCGACTATGTCTTCGATGCGGCAATCAAGATAATCACAAAGCTGCGCGATAACGGTCATAGCAACAAATTCGCCTGCGGAGATTTTAGCGACTGTATTAGGCGAGAGTCCTAACTCATTACGAAGGTCCGTTTTCTTTTTATCCTTCCTAATAAGCATATGCTCTAACGGCTTGTACGACGGTTTTAACCTAATTTCCTTTTGACGTCTAGTCATATTAACACCTTCCTTCATCTATAATGTATAACAAATAATACATTTTGTCCATTTTTAAAAATATTTTGTATGATTTGTTGACTGATAATGTATAAGAAGTTATACTAAGTATAGAAAGTCATACAAAAAGTATGGCAAGAAGGGAGTGAAAAAATAATTGATTGAACTAGCAACAAAAATATCCGTACTCATAGGCGCATGGCTCGGCATTATCAAAATTTCATTAGAGCTAATCGCAATGAGAAAAAAGAAAAAGCGACGGTCTCCCTCCAAGAAGAAACGTCGCAAGTAAACGGACGGGGCGCCAAGCCCCGGTTCAATCAATTATACCACATATGGAGAGACTCTATACTATTGATTACTTGATACTTCTAACGCTCGGCTTTTTAATCGCATCGATGACCTTCAGAAAATTATCTACGCTTGATCAAATAATTATTGCAACTACATCACTATACGCTTCACTACTTATTATGAAGGTGATTAAAAGGAGGAAATGAAAATGAAAAAAGAATCGATCAAGGCTGAACTTGTCTTTTACGACTTTTACGGAAAGGGCGTCCACTTTCGTAAAGAAAAAGATTTAGTGCATTTAGGAGATGGTTACGCGATAGGGTACGAAGAAGGTAACGGTCTTGCGCTTTATAAGATGGCGGGCGTTCCTGGCGCCTGGGAGATCGGCGACCGAGACGAAGTATTGTTCCGAATCGACGACGAAAACGAAGCGATCGCAGGTCGTTCTATAGAGGAAATCGCGCGAATGTCGGTTGTCGATTTTATGATCATGGCATCGCGCCGCATGGTTTCTCACTGAATACGGAAGCCTTACCATAAATTACACATAAATATTTAGATTTATTCGACAAATAACGACGATAATGGCGATGTGATTAGTGTATTATAGAGAACAAAATAGAACGGAGGTTCCCTTTGTGACGGGAATATCGACGGAATTGTTGTACAAACGTACAACTTTCGGGTGACGGGCGTGTTTGACCCGCCAGCGACCGACATCTAATCATACTCAATCCATTCGTAAAGATCGTCAATGGTGCAATTAATCGCAGCGGCTATGGTTTTCGCGGTATCGAAATTCATGCCACGCGTGCCATTGACGTACTTCGAAATAATGGACTTATCGTAACCAGTTCTATCGGCTAGTTGCGTTTGAGTATAGCCACGCTCACGGAGTCGGTCGCTAAGTAAACATCTACCTCGACGATACTTAACCGTGACAAACACCTCCGCATAGCTTATATCGGGCTATACGGTTCAAATTATACCTTATAAAAGACCAAATATAAAAGAGAGATACCAAAAAGAGGGGGATTCAGTTTGGGCGCGTTGCAAAATGATGTGTTAAATTGCTTTGACGACTTGTTTTTAGATTTTGATTCAGTAGCAGCAAAATTAAATATTCATGTTAATCAGTTGTATAACTTGAAGAAAACCGGAAAAATTGGATTTAAGACCCTTCTAAAAGTTGCGCAACTAATTTCGGGAGCTGACTATCATCGCCACATGCGCGACTGGTGTCTGAAAGTTACAACAACCGAGTCAATTAAGCACGCATTTGAGTATGCAGCAATAAAAAGAGATATTTCACTGATAGAGGAACTTCTAAGCGCCCACAGAAAAGACGTGAGTTTATCGAATTATACACAGTTTTACCAAATGATCTATAACTACATGGTCAATACTATTTCTATAAAGGATCTGAAAGCTCACTTAGATGAGATGAAGTGCGGTAAAGATAAGGAACTGAAAATATTAAAGATGATATTTAATTGTTATTGTCTATATCACGATCAACGCTTTTTAAGCATCCTAGAAGTTGCGTCGTCTATCGAAAAAGGAATAAGCGAGTTAGGAGAGACGCGCCGCGGTTTTTTTATGGAATGCTACTTATTTAGACTAGCAGAAGTTTTAGCGCCTGCGTATCTGCATCTAAAAGACCTGCCTAAAGCAAGAAAATACGCAGAAATTCTACTTTTTTCAAATATTTGTGCAAAAACTAATTCTGACTCATACTATTACTTAGGAGTGTCTTTCATGGGCGAAGACGAGGGTAAATGCCTTCATTACTTACGTGAGGCGTTACGTGAATCGGTCGATAGTCGCGACGAGTCAATAATAAGAGAGACTAGAAACACCTTGAAGTTATACGAGGGATACTTCCGTTACAAGACTACTGGCGAATTTCCTACGGACTTGCCTAGTGCAGATGAGATGTTGTGGGGAGAAGACGATCCGATTATTCGGTATTTTAGATTGATTGGTGCCGGTACGATGGCGGAACTTTCGCAGGCTTATAAGGTGTACACGCAGGAGTTTAATTACCTGTTTCAGAGTTCCTTAGTTGACGATCTCGTAAGAATCGGTCTTGATGCTACTTTCGCAAACTCAATGAAAGATATCCGACTAAACTACGAAGGGGAGAGTTATTTTGAAAAAGATTTTATTAGGAGTTTTACTTTTTGGAGCGATTATTGCGGCGACTTCTGCGCCGGGAGCTAACACGGAGACATCCGGAAATATAGTGCCGCAAGCAGTACCGAAGCCGGGCGGTTGATCATCTAAGCAGGAACGGGGCGAACTTAATTGTTCGTCCTTTTTTTGTTTTATTTGAAAATTCTTTACACTATATATTCTTTTAGATAGATGCTGTAAAAAAATTAATATTTTCCAAATGCGTGCTACTATTTACTTACAGAAGAAAACATTACTAATTCGGAGGCGAGGGAGTGGACGAAAGAAAGGCGTATCTACTAACGTTAGCGATGGAATCCGGCGCAATGCCGTATATACATCATGAATCTGAAAGAATCGCGGGAAGCGTGCCCGATCAAACATCGTTCGAACAACGCACATTATTATCGGTTGGTTACTGGCTAGACCGGTATAGGGAGAACGGGCGCGACAAAAGGGCGCTGATACAGCGAATTATCAAACGCGAAAGTATTACGTATCTGAAACAAACGAAACGTGCAGCGGCATTATCAATAGAAGGAATGCGAGACGAAGGTCAAGTTTCGTGGGAGCCAAGAGACGTTTTAGCGGACGTCGAAGGCGAGGTTTTACTAAAAGAAAAGACCGCCCTGTTAGCGCAAGGCGATCTTCGTAAAGAAATGATATTAAAGAACTGGTCACGGGGATGCACGAATAACACCGAAATCGCCATGCTGTTAGCGCAGCATTTTGGCGGCAATATCGAAGGTAATCGAAAATACATCCAACGTTTCCGATTAAAATGCCAGCGGGAACTGGCGTCCTAATCAACTAAACCGCGAGGGCTTCGTCATGTTTATGATAACCGTTTTCAATACGATTAACAAGCGAACAAAGTACGAACGTCCTCGTATGCAACTACGGGAGGGCAACAAATGAACGAAATCATATCAGACTTCGCAATGTACGGAAGTTTTGTCGGGAGCATAGCCGCGGTAATAATCGGGGGTATGTATTGGTCAATCGTAAAGGAAGAGCGAGGCGATTCAAATGATTGACGCACTTGTTATCGAATATCGCGAAACCAAAAACGAACTTGTATTTAATGAGCTATATCGGGAACTTATCGACAAACATAGAAAAAAATTTTCCACAATCGCGCGATCGATCAACTCAAATGAAGCCGACGTGATTGCGCTATACGAAGACATATTGATGAAGTGCGTTGAAAAGTGGGATGGCATTCGACCGTTCGAACACTTGTACAAATTCAGCGTGAAAAGAGCGCGCGCGAACGTATACAGGAATCAATCGGTGCGCCGAGATAAAGAAACTATCGTCGATCCGCAGGACGTAGGAGCGGATAAAACCACAGGCGCAACGACAGAAGAAGCCTATATTCAAAATGAAACAATGCGGATTTTTAAAGAAATGATAGAAGACGAAATCACTTTGAAGATAGTTGAAACGTTTTTGCAGAGCGACAAGCCGTCATACGCGGAAATAAGCAGAATAACAGGTGTAAATAGATGGAGTGTAACACGTATTCTTAAGCGACTAGATACAACTAAAAACCGCGAGCTATTGCTTGCATAACTAAGCGAACCGGAGGTACTAACTATGAAAAAATTTTTCCATGTAACTAATAAAACAATCTCAGAGGCCGTGCGAGTTTTTGGCCTATCCAAAGAGAACGCAGCTAACGAACTAATCGGACGCGCGCACCAAGCCGTCAAAGTATATACGTTTGATTCAACGAACGGATCTGAAGCAGTTTACGACCACTACCCGACGAACACGCGTCTTATCATCGCAACAAACGGCGCAATCATCGGCGTTTATGAGATCGGAAAACTACCTGGGAGCAGCCGCAGCGCGTGCGAATTAGTTAGATCGACCGCTCTTCGCGGACTGAAAGAGGAATACTATCGCCTTTACAGCCAGTGGATGGACGTCGAAGTAACTTTCGCGCAAACGAGTCTTGAAATCGCCTTCACAAAACGGGCACAGATCGGAGAAACGGACGACGTGATCTTGATTCAAAATGCTAAGAAGTTGTCGGACCTTTGTTTCGAGAATAGCAAGCGCCATAAAGAAAGAAGTAAGTTACATCGTGAGCTGATCGAGGTGGAACGCACCTTTGTTCCGTATCTTTAAAGCTGTGAAATTGCACGAAATTAGACGTTTCGGGAGCGGATGAGACTTAGTATACTTGGAAGGCCTGAACGGCTTAATTTCGTGTGATTTTGTTTCATGTCGAGACCGTGTGACGTTCATGATACATGGTTTCAGTGTGGCGAAAACAGAACAAAACGGCTTAATTGCATGTTTTTTAAAAGGTAATGTCCCGATTTCAGTCGGTCACATGCGACTGTACTTATGAACGCTGTTACTTACGAGATAAAAGACTAGCGCTCAGTTAAAACCCTTCGCGCAAATACCTAATTTAAAAGATATATCTATCGCGATAAAGTATATTTGCAAAGAGTGAGCGTAAGCGGACGATTTGCTATGGTTTAATATTGAGGAGATTTGTTGCGTTGGTAATTAAAATATAGATTACTGACTAAGATATACCAGCAATTTATAAAATGTCCCAAACCTGTGCGGCTCTAAGCACGTGACCACTTTTGACGACGACCCGAAAAACCAAGTATTAGCCGGAAAAACGACCCGAAAAACCAAGTATTTCGTATGGGTATAATACTTGCGTAACATACGCATATGCTGTCTTACGTTATAGAAGGACGTAAATATGTTAGATATACCCTACATTTACCGCAAATATGTCGCCTTACTTTATAGGGAAGCAAAATTCACTTGTCAAACACACATATATGCATCCTATTAAGTGAGGGAGTAAATTCGGTAATTGTCTATACCCATAAAATATATGAATATGCTGTCTTACATAATGAAGATGCTTGTATAACGATTGAATATGCTGTACTACGTTATAGGAAGGATAACCCGAAAATGGGTTCTTTTTTTATTTGCATAGAAGTTTATAAATAATAACAAAAAGAAATAGGGGAGGGCGATGCAATGTCACCGGAATTGTTACGTACATTCAGAGTCACAAGAAAGATGACTCAGGCTGAACTAGCCAACAAACTAGGGTGTTCTACTCAGATGATCGCCTTAATTGAGCGCCAAGAAAGAAGGTTCACCGAACGAATGGCGAATCGATTCATGATTGCGTTTAATTTAGACGAAAAGAAACTTCAAGAACTACGAAAATTAAGGGAGGCGATCGTATTTGACGAATAGAGTTGTAGAGCAGCGCCAATGGATGAGCCTACCTGCAGGCGTCAAAAAGGATATTTTCGGAATTAAAGAAGAAGCCACGATAAAAGACGGCCAAATCTTCAATAAACACGGCAGGGACGTCTCTCACCTAGTAGAAGTAGTTACGAAAACGTCCGGTAATCAGGTTCGTAATCTAAAAATTAAGGACGATCTGACTGCGCATGAATCTGAAAACGGTGGTTTTGTTACCGCTTTTTACAATGACGCAGTTACTATGGAAGAAAGTTTCCCGAAGCTCAACCAATCCGACCTAGCACGCTTAATGCTAATCGGTACATACACCGGATGGGGCGACGGTCAGCTAAAATATGATAACGGTAAACCAATTAATAAAAGCGGATTAAACAGTCTAGTAGGAATGAGCGCCGGTAAATTCAGAGACTTCTATAAAAAGCTAGAGGACGAGAACATTATTCGTGAAGAAAATGACGTTATTTATATGAACCCTTGTGTTTTCTATCGCGGGGCGCATTCTGACGTCAGACAACTCACGAAAGAAATGCAGCATACAAGAATGTTCCGTACTACAGTAAGGAATCTTTGCAGGGCGTACAGTGGGCGCTCAGTAAAACAACTCGCGATCATATATGCCGTTTTGCCATTTGTAAACTTCAAATTCAATATCGTTTCATTCAATCCAAGCGAATCAAATGAGGACTTAGTAAAACCTATACCATTAGATAAGTTAGCTGCGCTTCTTGGATACAAAGATCAAGGTCAATTTAAAGCTACTTTGAACAAAATTAAATATGAAGGTAAGCCAGTCTTTGGGTTCTTTGAAATCAGCGGAGACAGAAGGAAACGAAAAACCGTTGTTAATCCGCGTGTTATATATGCAGGGAAAGGGGATTCACTGGCCGCGATTAAAGCCTTATTCAATTAAATATATGACAGGCATCCAAGCATCGTCAAAGTGCAAAGATGTCTATTTGTCGTGCTTATTATTAATGTAAAAAAATTTTCAATTACGGAGGAGATAAACATGCTTGATAGAAAATCGCTCTTCAAAATCCGCAAGCTCTATCGTTTAACACAGGAGGACGTCGCAAAAATTACCCGCACATCACTGGCCACAGTTTCGAGAATCGAGTCGGGTGAACAAGAGTTAAGCGAAGGTTTTTCGGAATGTATTTTAAACGATTTAAAACTGACAGAAACGACAATAAAGTCTTTACTGGAGTTTTATGACAGAACCGAAAGAAAAGAAGACGTTGCTGCAATCAGAACCGACGATTTAGACATAAAAACTACGCAAAATTAGCCGTCTAAACAATAGCGGCAATCAATAGGGGTCAAGCGCACTCAAATCGCTAATTTCGTTTGATTTTTATAGGAGGCGATCATCGTAATAGTTTTCGTTAAAAGTGACGAGGTGTTACTCGTAGATTCCGAGACCGGCGAAATTATGTATCGAGAAACAGAAGGGTCGAAAGATATGCAGATTTCCCGCGCCGTCATGACTTGTCGTTACGCAGATGTAGGCGGAGAATTGATATATGCGAAGGAGTGATCGGATGTACTGCGTTTCAAAAGTAAACGAATTTTACGGCGATTATGGCGCCGCAGAGTCTTATTATGTTCGCGAAACTGCAAACGGCAGCATGGCCGATCTTTTTAAAGACGGTGCTGCGCATATTGGCCTAGACACTGACCGCGGGGCCTTCGCAGTTACAAATAACAACGGCGAAATTTACGTTAGTTCTACTAATTGTGAACGCGATCTTCTTGCGTTGCTTAAAAACGCGGTGTCTAGCGCCCACCTTTTAGGAGCTAATGAGGTGTACGTCTTGCCGGAAATGAAGAACGCTGAAGATATGATCGAAAAATTAACAACCGCAGAATAGCGGTAACAATAGGAGGAACAACATATGACAAAATTAGAGAAAATGACACAGGACCTTAGGGAAATGCGCGAATTGATGAACAAACCGAAAACACTTAGTACCCAAGCAGCAGGCATGTTTCAGGAAGAAAGACGTCGCATTTATTCAGATCCCTTTCTAAGCGAAGCAGGCCGAGGAGCGAAAATAGAAGAAACACAAAACCTTCTCGCACGAGAACTTATGAAAGAGTTCAGCCAAGTAAAAGCCAGCATAAAGGCGGCGCAAGATAAAATCGTGAGAGATGCCGAATCTATCATCGTCGGGGCGATTGAACAACCTAGCGAACATGATAGTCTAATGTTTAAGCATAAATTTGAACAGCTCAAAGCGGAAATAGGTTTATCACCAAACCAAACAGTAGCTTTAAGGAATTTTAAAGACTTTGTTGAAGCGATTGATCATCCCAGCTTTGCGAGGGAAATCAGGAACGAATTTTCGTCACTGTCTAATTCTTTAGTGGGTTTAGGGGTAGGCAAGGAACAACTACACTCCATTCTCAAAAATATTAATTCTAAAGCAATGACAGAAGAACAAAAGAGCGCCTTGGAGATTAAGGAAAGTGTAGAGTCCGCACGACAGAGTGATCTTTTATTAAAAGGCGGAATGCATCATAGTACCCTTTCGAACATAATCGGTCATCATACTGCTGATTTTGTAAATAGTCCAGATGAATACTTGGATAAACATGCTGAATAGACATCGTGGACGCCTTCGGGCGTCCTTTTTTATTTCTATAAAGAGAGGGTGCGAATTAAATGAGTGAATCAAAACTAATCGTCACCGACCAAGAAGCCGAAGCAACCGGCAGAGCGGTCGGTGTTTTTTTATGGGTTTATAATGAAGCAATCAAAGGAAACTTCGATCTCAGTGAGGAGCAGGCTATCGCAGTAAATGACGCTCTGGACGAGTTGTCGAAGTTCGATCAAAAGGGTCTCGAAATACTATTCGAAGGGGCAACAAAAGCTAGAGGCGATGAATCATGAGTGCGGTTTCAGTAGGCGAAATCGTCGCTCGTTTAGAACTCGATTCAGCGCAATTCAGCGCCGGCGTCTCACAGGCGGAGAACCAAATGCAGCAGATGGGCAATTCGGCGCAGTCGCTTAGTAAACAAATGGGGCTTATCCAAACGGCTGCCCTAGCGGTAGGCGGCGCAGTAGTCGCAGGCATCGGCGTATCGGTCAAGACCGCGGCCGACTTCGAGCAAGCAATGTCGAAGGTTCAGTCGATTTCGGGCGCTACCGGACAGGACTTTCAAGACCTTCAGAACGTCGCGCTAAAGCTCGGCGAAACGACGAAATTCACGGCGACAGAAGCGGCGCAAGGCCTTCAATACTTAGCGATGGCGGGCTTTAGCGTAAAAGACCAAGTAGGCTCGCTACCGGCCGTTTTAAACATGGCGGCAGCGGCAAACGTCGACATGGGCGTATCCGCCGACATCGTATCGAATATCATGACGGGCTTCGGAATCGCATCTGAAAATTCTACGTATGCAGTTGACGTCCTAGTGAAAACGATGACGACGGCCAATACGGATCTCCTGCAACTAGGCGATGCAATGAAATACGTTGCACCGGTATCTACTGCGTTAGGCTTTAGCTTCGAGGAAACAGCGGCAGCCGTTGCGAAAATGTCCGACGCAGGTATTCAAGGATCGATGGCCGGTACGGCATTACGAGCGGGTATGTTGCGACTTGCCAATCCGGTAGGACGCGCAGCCAAAGTAATGCAGAGATACGGCATCGAAGTCGAAACGGCTGACGGAAAAATGAAGTCGTTGCCGGATATTATCGATCACTTAAATTCGAAGTTTGGCGATCTAGGTCAGGCGGAAAAGACGGCAGCTATCGCGTCGTTGGTCGGAACGGAAGCGGCGTCGGGCTTCGTATCGTTGCTTGCGGTAGGTTCGGATGAAATACGCAGATACACGAAAGCACTCGAAGAATCCGGCGGCACGGCGCAAAAAGTTGCCGATCAGCAGATGGATAACCTGTACGGTTCATTCGATAAGTTTACGTCGGCGCTCGAAGGTGTAGGCGTTAAGCTTGGAAACGAATTCTTGCCGCACATACGGTCAGTTGTCGATCAAGGAACGAAGCTGGTTGGCGTCATTAGCCAAATTAATCCGGGCGTTATCGCTACGGGGTTTGCAATGGCGGGAACGTCGGCGGCGATCGCTTTGACGGCTTCTTCGGCGATTAAGCTCGGCTTTGCATTACGTGGATTGTTCGCGGCGATGGGGCCGGCAGGATGGATCATAACGGGCCTTTCGGTGCTTGGCGGCTTATTAGTCGGGGTTAGTGCGGGTTATAAAGCGATGAATACCGTCAGCCTTGACGCAGCAAACGCGAAGCAAAAGGAAGTCGACGGGATCAACAAGACGATTAAAGAGTACGACGGCTTGCAGGCGAAGATGAAGCTAACGAACGATGAACTTCTTCGCTACTTAGACAACAAAGACGCGTTGGCTAACGAGAAGGATTCGGCTGCGATTAAAAAGCTAAACGCAGAACAAGACGGCTTGCGTAAAAGTTCGGGCCTTACGAATGAAGAATTCGACCGGTTCCTACAGTTGAACGATCAGATCATCAAGAAGTCTCCGGAAACTGAAGCGGCTTTCTCGGCGCAGGGTAATGCGATCGCGAAGAATACCGAGGCGATGAAACGATTGAGTGCGGAGAAAGCGGAAGAACTAAGCATAGAACTAGAGAAACAAGCAACAATTGCGGAACGAAACGAGGACCAAAACTTAGCGAAGGTGGAGCAGTTACAAACCGATATAAATAAACTTAAACGCGAAAGAAACGACTTAGAAGACGACCTATCTAAACAAAAAAGCCTCATTCTTCAAAAAGAAATGGAACTTCAGAGTGCAGAGAAAGAAGGTAATGCCGGAAAAATCTCGATGGCACAGCATGAGTTGGATCTTGAAAAGTTCAATCTGAAGAAGAAGCAAGATCAATACGCTGAGATATTGAAGCAAATTCAGGGGAAGAACAAAAGTCTCGGAGAAACGCAAAAGGAACTCGGAAAATTGGACCAGGTAAAGCAAAAGCAGGTCGCATTAGCGCTTCAGCAAGTCGGTCTCAACGCCAAGAAAGGTCAAGGCGTCGCCGTTCTTGATAAAGAGATTATGAAATTGAAAGATGCGCGCGCTAATCTCGTAAATAACACCACTGAAGCGGATAAAAAGACGGCTGAATATCGAGAATCACTCGCAGCCATCGAAAAAGAACTATCGCAGTTAGATCAGACGAAGAATAAAGTTATCGATATCACTAGCCAAGCGGAGAAAATGAATAACGCACTCGGCAAAGACTTGAGTAAATACATCACGATATTTACTAACGATGTCACCCGTAAGACTGAACGAGCCGTCAGCCGTGGGCGAGGCAACGAAGGTACTTACCACGTCGGAGGCATCGTCGGTAAACCGGCCGGCAAGCTACATTCAGGCGGAATGGCATCGAAGTTTATTGACCGTCCGATGAGTCACGAGGTTGATATTCGCGCGCTAAGAAACGAGATGGTCTTGACGGAAGCGCAGCAGGCGAATCTATTCCGAATGCTAGACGCTGGACATACGGCCAATGTCGGTAATGGTGCGCCGTTTGCTTCTTCCGAAGTAACACGCCTTTTACAATCGATGGATAACACGCTCAAAGCGAGCAAAGGCGGCACCGTGATTATGGATTCGGAAATTGTCGGTCGTTTAGTCGAACCACATGTAAGCAGACGACAAATGGACGAAATCGATCGAAGTAGTTACTAAAGAAAACGACGGCCATTGCGACTAATAATGCGTGGCCGTTTACATATTTACGTTGATGCCGATATAAAGAACAGCGTATAATAAATTCATACATAGAAGGGGGATAATTCCATGATTAAGGTGTTTCCGAAAGTCCTATTCGTTCTTGCGTGGGTATTGCTGGCGGTAGGTATATTAACGAACATAGAAAGTACGATGTATTATAACGCGACTCAGTACGTATCAGAAGGCGAAATAGCCAAGCCGATCCGATTAATGGAAATCGTTAGAGACATAACTTCGCCTATATTTAATTCAGCGGTACTTATCGCGATTTCGTATATACTTCAGTTGATGTTAGATCGTAAGACAAACGCGTAATTCAATACGCAGCCTCGTCCTTAATTGGGCGGGGCCCATTTTTTATGCCGTAAAATAGATACGTGAGGAAAATATTTCTTGCAGTATAGAGGCGCTACGCTGTATAATACGAGTTAACAGAACGAGAGCGAACGATCTATACCGTATTATTAAGCGTTTGACTTACCGACTGACTTACCGGAGACTTATCGTATACCTTGACAGGGTAGAGGTCGCTGGTTCGAGCCCAGTCGGAATCATCGTTGAAACCCTTGCGCAGCAAGGGTTTTTTGTTTTTTTGATAACGAATATTTGTTCTGTTTCTTTTGATTGGGGACGAATTGGGGACGAACTTTATCCACCAGTTTGTTTCTCAGTATTTTTAGGATCAAAACGATTAAAGTGTTCTGCAGTGTTAAATTCTAATTTGTTTGTTACATGACCATAAATATCTGAGGTTGTTTTAGCACTAGCATGTCCGGCTCTTTTCTGAATAGCATTAATGCTCTCACCTGCCTCTAAAAGGAGAGCGACCATTGTATGTCTTAAATCATGTAGTCGAATGTTTTTTAATTTGTGTTTGTTTTTGATTTTTGACCATTTGGAAGTAGGGGTTGTGTAATAATAAGGTTCACCAAAGCCATTATGAAATAAATATTGGTGGTCATCTCCTTCCCATAAGTCACCAACTAATAGTTTTTCTTTTTTCCACATGATATGGTACTGCTTTAATTCATCCATATACCAGTTAGGCATCTTTACAAAACGTTTAGAACTTCTTGTTTTAGGTTCTTTAACATAGGGTTTGCCATCAACTGTCTTTGAAATTGAACGATTAATATGAAAGCCTCCGAGATCCCAATCAACATCCAAATGCCATTCAAGTGCAAGACCTTCACCGCGTCTTAGACCGCCGATCATAGCAGCTAAAAAATAAAGTCTCCATTTAATATCAACTTCTTGATACAAGATTTTTATACATTCAGCAGCTTCGTCAGCTTCAAAATAGTTCATTTCTTGCTTTTCATGTTCTGGTTGAGGAAGTCCTTTCATAGGATCAACTTTAATGATCTTCCATTCTTCAGTAGCCGTTTTAAAAACAACTTGTAAAATTTTAAAAATGCTTTGGATAGTGGCTCCGCTTAAACCTTCTGATTTTCCATCCTTTCGTGCGCCATCTTTTTTTAAACTGTCTAAAAAATCTACAATATGAAGGCTTTTTATTTGTTCCATTTTTTTATTGCCAAAGACAGGGAGAACATGATTTTTTAAATGTCCCCAATATACATCGGAAGTAGTGAGAGAGTATGGTTTTCCGCTCTTTTGATAAAGCTTCTTCTCTTTCCACTTAGCGATAAAAGATTCAAATGTTAATTTTTCAGGTTCTATGTATTCTTCAGAAGAAACTTCGATTTTAAATTGATAGAGCTGATCTGATAGATACTCTTGCAATCTTCTTTTCGTCTTTAATAGTTTAGTATCTTCTATGCGAATGGTTTTAGTTTTTTTCTTTCTTTTTCCGTTTACATCGTAACCAGTTTCAACAACTAATCTAAAAGAATTACTTCCTCTTTTTTCAATGCTAGCCATATAAATCACTCCTACTATGAGAAATCTACAACAAATAATTTAGAGTCTTTTTTCTTTTTGAATAACTAAAACATTGCAGCTTACACATTAATAAAAAGCATATTCAAGCATTGTTTTGTTCTGAATCTGATTGTAATAGTTTGGAAAATTAATCAGGTTACGATAGAACATTTCCAGTCTATGATGTGCAAAGTCAAATGAAACTCCAAAACGTCTTGATATAAAGGGCACAGCTTCATATATGGAGTTGGGCATATCTATTTTATTTAAAATGAAACTTGGAACTGCAAAATGATACATGAATGCATTTGCTTGATTTTCTTGCATTTGTTTAAAGAGATAATGTGTATTATTCTGTGCCCCAGTGTGTTTTAAAATGTGGCAAAGTTCATGACAAAAATCTTCTTTTTGTTGAAATGAGTTTTTCCTTTCGTCAATGAAAATAACTTTCTTATTTAGGATACTAATTGCCTTTGATTCTGCTGATTTATAAATAAGAGAAATATCAAAGTGTCTGGCCACTACTTCAATATTTAATGGGTTCATTTCATCTAAAAGTAATTGGCTATAAATATCTTTCACTTCTATTTCTAATGCGGAATACATGTATTTCAAGAAAAATCCCCCCAAAGTAAGAATGTATGTTCGTGTTTTATTTTAAAAAAATAAATACTCGAATTGAGTATCTATTTAAAATTTGACTTTAACCTTTTTTTCATCAGTAACAGTAGTTCCATTACCAACGGAGCTGTCAAAAACAAAAGTGATTTCTTTTATGTCTTTAGGATCACTTTCAAAAGGTATACCTTGAGTTATATCCTTTTTTGCTCCTGAATATAGTTCCCATTCTCCAGAGTCAAGTAGTTGGTTTTCTTTAGCGTTAACTTGTTCTTTTGTGTTCAAGATAACATGTGATATTTGTGGCCATAGTAAATCAATTTTCCCTTTGTTCTCTGCTGAAAAAGAAATTTGTATGTAATTAACGGGGTTTTTAAGTTTCAATTTAAGCCCCTGTTGATACGATTCGAGAAGATCATCTGAAATATTAGATATACTCAAAATTTTTACGTCCTTGATATTTATTGACAATGGATCAAGGTCAGTCGTTTCATCAACAACTTTAATATTTTTTAATTCATATATTTCGTTGTCCTCACCTTTATTCTTTTGACCAACTTTTGTCAAAGGACCATCAACGTATTCTCCTTGCTTTGGTGTCTTTTGTTTTTCCTCTGTGTCTTTTTCGTCAGTACCAGCAGTATCGTTATTACCGCATGCACCAAGGAATACTAAACAAAAAATCAGTAGAAATAACAATCTTCCTTTTTTCATTTAATTTGATCCCCCTGTATTTATAACTCCGAATTTAATCTTTATTACCAAAACCTTTTTTAAGGATTAATTCTAATAATTCGCGAGCTTCTTCTTCGGTAATTTCTCCATCTCGAGAAGCGATTAATGTTTCCGGATCATTTAATATTCGACTTGCTTGTTCATCAACACTGTTTCTACCTTTGAGAAGAAAATCAATCGAGACATCTAAAATGTTCGATATTGCTATTAACGTATTATGATCTGGCTCTCTTTTCCCTAATTCATACGCTGTATATGCTGGTCTGGAGATACCAAGTTTATTTGCCATATATTGTTGCGTTAGTTTTTTTTCTTTTCTAATTTTTTTCAAATTATCTGGAAACATTTTATCACCTACCCTTTAATAAATACATTCTAACGTAACGTTTAGTTACATATAAGTGTATGTAACAAAAAGAAACTTTTTTCTCAAAGGGGTTGATTTTGTAACATAATGATACTATTATAATTGTAACGTAACGTTACTTTTAGAGCGATGGTAAACATGTTTTAGAAAAACAAACGCAAGATGGGGTAGAGATTATTTACACAGACAGACGTCCTGTTGTACCCGTCTTGCCATTAGAGCTATATTTTAAAAATAAAAGAACTGGAAGCATTGCTGAGCTTGTGAATTACACTCATATGCTTGGAGAAATGTATTATAAGCTCAAGATATATGACGATGTATTTAAGGGGTATGACTTTGAAACGTTAGTAAAGTTAGAGCAAGACTGGGAACTGCTATCTAAAAATCCGTTTAAAGACGAAGAAACATTAATTGAAGAATTAGATGAATTTAACAAGAAAATCGAGCAGTTTGAAAATGAAACTAGAGAGTTTAGAAAGAAAAAAATCGAACCATTAGTTAAACAAAAAAGTGAACTGCAAAAACAATGTAAGCACGAATGGCACAAGGAAAAAGAAAAATAGGTTGGAAGGAACAGCTATGAGCAGGAATGTGTCTGTGAAATTTGTGGACTTGAGAAAACGAATGGATACAGTAAGCTATTTTGATAAGAAACAAATGTGAAATTAGGAAAATATGAACAGGATGGGAGTGGCGATGAGTACGAGCCTTCAAAATGTGTAGGTTTTTATGCGGAAGCGGTAAACCCAAAAGTCACTGATGAAGATGGCTTTGAAGTTGTACCTGACTATCTCGTTCAAAACTCAATGATTGAGCTTAATTACTATCAACGCATCGGAAACATCTATAAAAATCCGGAACTGTTAAAAACGGAGGGTGAATAAGATGAAAAAACAACTAATCACACTATCTATCATTGTGGCTGCGGTGCTTTGTGCGCCGTCAGCTGCAGCTGTAACGAGCGGATATAAAACTGTGGCCGGACACACAATCAGCGTATCAACGGATGCTAATTCGTACACCCCACGTGCTAAAAGCATTGATGTCACAGCGCGTAAAACTGGTTCTGAAACGGTCTATTATCGTTTCACTTTGCAAAAACGAGTAGGTGGCAAATGGAAAGATCAGCGGTTTAGTCTAGTGGGGTCGTTCAAGACCGCCACACCTACAAAGGAATTTTACACAGTCAATCACACTGCTGGCACGCATCGGATCAAAATGACGATTTACAAAAACAAAAACTGGACAGGCGTTAAAGACCATATCTACACGCCCGCTTTCGAGGTGCGGAAATGACAATCAGAACATGGAATGACTTAATAAAAAAGTATTTCCCTGACGCTGATGATAAGCGATGTGAATTTATCTTGTGGGAAAAAACTGCTTTTCCTCTTGTACCTGTGGAAACTATTGAAAGGCAGCTGCAAGAATATGCCGAGGAGGTCAAGAAATGATGAATGTACGAATTGTTGATGACAATTATAAAGAAATATCTATTCAACCGATTGATATTAAAAAGGTTGATAACTTGATTCGTTTAGTTGCTAAGTATGGGATTGCTGATTTAGATGGAGATAAATATAAATACGAGTCAGCTATATATCTGCCGTTGGAGAATGCGTTTGAGATCAGAGTCTTTCCAATAGAAGAATAAATCATACGACATAGATCAGTGCAAAATTGCCCTGGTCTATGTCTCTCATTGTTTA
The DNA here is from genome assembly GCF_052045575.1 of Bacillus sp. 22190. Lineage (NCBI taxonomy): Bacteria > Bacillati > Bacillota > Bacilli > Caryophanales > Bacillaceae > Bacillus > Bacillus sp. 22190. The sequence goes on from NZ_JBQEPF010000004.1 coordinate 320,049, forward strand.
TAGGAGGTTGAGGAAATGGGAGCTGAACAAATGTGTTTACTGCCAGGGATCGATGAGAAACAAGTCAGAAATGCTCTGATCAAAGAGTTGAAGGTCTACAGGGCCCTGAAGGTTAAGGAAGAAAACAGAAAAGAACAGGAGGCAAACGGTGCAACAGGTCTTTTTCCTTCTCTTAGAAATCAGGAAGTTTTAAATGAACTGAAGGTCCGGCAGATAGAAAGAGCGCTAGAAAACAGCCTAGACGAAATAGAGCAAGACATCATCCGAATGAAATACCTGACACCGCGTGTGGTGAAGGATTTGGAGGTGTGTGAAGAACTGGGTCTGAAGAAAGACCGGTATTACAAATTGAAGAAGCAAGCAACGTTTAATCTTTCAACAGCACTCGGAATCATATGAGTGCTGTTTTCATATATAAGGTATTTTAGGATCATTTAATAATAGATACATATATTGTATATTTGATTTGTTGTAAATAATTTGGAAAAGGAGTATCAGAATGAAGAAATTTGCTTATTCGATTTTCTTTATGGTTTTTCTGTTGACGGCATGGTTATGGACAAGTGATGCGGAAGCTAGTCAATCAAAGGACGGTATCACAACATACAAAGAGACACATGTACTAGAAGTTGACGAAAATGGACATGCAAAAGAAATACAGAGTAAATCTGATATTATTGATCAAGCAAGATAACAATTTAAAAACCAACCTCATGATCCACCTCAAAGAAATATGCCACAGGGTGACACCGTAGTGCTGCAACCATCCACTAAGAATAAAAATACTAATAAGACTCCAGACGCTAATACTAAAGTCGCGAATACAATTGTCATTGATACATTGTTTAAGTTAGATCAATCGAAAAAGGCAATTACTCATAGCTCCACAATTCGTAGCATTATAGGCAAAGCAAAGCCGGTTATTGTAATTGTAGGTAGCACTCTTTTTGTAGGAGATGACTATGCGGGGAAATATAACGAAATTTCAACGTATACTAAAGAATTTACAGGTTCTCAGATAAAAGTTGGTGCTACAAAATCAAAAACGTATAAGATGGTTAAAACGAAATTTGTGTACAAATCCGATATACTAACTGCCGGTTGGGTCGGAAGTGCCCCAGGAACTAAACAGAGTACAACTGAAACATATTTAGTTAATAAAAATGCTTATCAATATCCGCAAATTCATAATAGTTATAGTGGTAAATCATTGCCGGCTCCAACAAAAGCAAATATGAAATGGTATAAGCCTGAAGATAGGGTTAAGAGAGATAAGGACATCCGTAATAAATATATCAGATGGTATATTGGTAAATACGGAGATCCTAAATGGGATTGGTCTGGTTTAGACATACACCATGTTATACCTTTAGAATATGGTGGAGATAATAAAATGGGTAACTTATATGCACTCACAAGAACGCTGCATCAACAAGAGGTTTCTCCTTGGTGGAGAGGATATAGATAGAAGGTGAAAGATTGAGTAGGATCGTGCAGATATTAGAAAAGCTTAAAAATCAATTAGATGAGAAGAACATCATCAAATTCTCGGTAGACGGTGAAGTCTATGAAAAGTGCTGTACCTTCAATGCCCCAGCCGATCAAGATAATATAAAACAATTTGAAAAGAAACATCACGCATTGCCTGACGATCTCAAAGAGTTTTTATGTCTACATAATGGAGCAAGAATATTTGAAGACATAGTTTTTGGGAACAAGGTGGGTGGAGGATTACACGTTTTCAGTTTAGAAGAAATCGAATCCGAGTTGTCTAATGATTTTTTTGATCAGGTTGATGGAACAGCTATTGCCGCTCTTTTTGAAGGGTGCTACTTGATACTAAATAAGGAAAATCCCAACCTTTATCTCTTTGAAGACGGTTTAGAGTATAGGCTGCTTGATGTAGATTTTGAAACTTTCCTTCAGAAGTATATTGATTCGGAAGGCGATGCATTTTGGGAATAATAGAATCAAAGTGTCCATGTTTATGGGCACTTTTTTTATTTACAATGCCGAGAAAAAGCAACATGAATATTTTAGTTTGTCCAGAAAGAAGAACCTGCGGATGCTGATCATTGGGCCTTTAAGTGCCTCAATGGGTGCCCGCTTTTATATTGTGTTTTTGTATCTTTATTCCTATTTAATGACAAGTTTTGTGTTGGTAAAATTGACCTTGTCAATGAATAGGAAGGAGTGAACTCTGCTGGGGAAGATACTTGATGCTAAAGCACTAACCAGTGCCATGGACGCAAGGGCGAAACATTATCAGGAACTCCGCGAACAAATGGTTGATTTAAAAAGGGAACTTCAAGGCGTGGCAAACCTGGGTGATGATTTCACTGGGAAAGGTGCGGATAACATAAAAAGTTTCTACAAAGAGCTCGCAGGAAATGTGGACATGTTTATCAGCTTTATTGATAAGCAAAAAGCCTTTCATGAAGGTGTTTCTGGGACACTTGATGATACAAACTTTGGCGGCGACACCTTTGTAGAAGAACACTTTTTAGACAACGCTGTACATATGGGAATCAAGAATGCCAAAAGCATTGTGAAGGATCAAAAAAAGGCACTCAAAACGATTTTTCAAGATATTGATGACCTCATATCTCTAGAGGTATTTGATAGTAAAACCTTTGATGAAAAGATTGCAGATGCGGAAGACGAACGAAAAAAGACGGTTAAAGATTTAATAGAGCTTGATCAAAATCTAAAAGATGAATATGCTTTGTCAGAGACTGAGGAGAAGGCTACAATGGCATTGTATGCAGAAATGATCAATGCTACGAATGACGGGAAATCCATTTCACCTATGAATTTTGATAAAAAAGCATTTCAAGATAGTGAAATCTATAAGGCAAAAAGCGATATTGAGAAGCAAACTGCTGAATATCTCAAAATCAAAAAAGAACAAGAAGAAGCCCGTGAGATCGCAAAGGAAGAAGAGACCCTCGCCAACCGTTCTTGGTATGAAAAAGCGCTCGATTATGGTGGAAACATCGTAAATGAACTGACTGGCGTGAACGATGCAAAACGTGCCGCTACAGGTGTTGACCCGATCACAGGTGAAGAACTAACGTCAGGCCAGCGTGTCGCCGCAGGCGGCATGGCGGCAGCCGGCTACATCCCAATTGTCGGCTGGGCAGGGCGCATTTTTAAAGGCGGAAAAGCGATATATAAAACTTCTAAAGCCACATCAGCTGCAGTAAGAGCGGTCGATATTTACAAGACATCACAAAAATCCTTTGACGCCTTAAAAACATCACAAAAAGGCTTATATGGCCTCACCGCAACAAACGGCTTCAGCGAAGCGATTACGGGTCGAGATATGTTTGGAAATAAGATCTCGAAAGAACAGCAGGAAGCGAGTATGAATGCAGCGCTTGGGATGCTTTTGCCGTTTGGGGCAAAAGGGTTTCATGGGAAGATGGGTGTAAAGAGTTCAGGTATACCTAATATTTCAAAAAGGCATGATGAAATTGCTCATAAAAGTTATTATGGTAGAAAAGATTTTAGAATAAAGATAAATAGCGCAGTATATTCTCATCATGATAATAAGCATTTAAAGGCTAGAACTGCTGAAGAAGCGAAACGTTTTAGTGAAACCGGAAGACGAAATGCTCAATACCTACCTGAAATAAATAATAAAGCGATAGAAAAAGAAGCTCTTCAAAGAGGGCATATCATTGATAATGGCAATAATAATTTTTACTTCATTTATGATACTGGTAAAGTTGTTGGTTATGATAATGGAAAATCTACTAGTTGGATTCGAGGAGAACTAACGAGTGGTAATGTGTATCACGGTCATCCAATAGCTGGTGATAGATTAAATAAGTATTTAAACAAATTAGGAATAAAATAACTATAAAATTAACAAAGAGGTTGGATAAAGATGAGAAAGCATGTGAAACTTGATATTCCGGAAGTAAACATCCATCCCTTGAGGATAACTGAAGGTTGGAATGTCCGTTATAATCATTTTTGGGAAATTGACCCTAGAAAGTTAGAAACAGAAGATGAAAGATGGTTTATGTTCACTGAAAGTTTGTTACAGCTTTATCATGAGAAATCATCAATAACATTGGACTTAGGTTGGTATCCCGATTTATCTTCAGATGGCAACTATCTTGTTCTAATAGTTAAAAATACAGATTGGGACAATCCTATTCAGGAGTTTAGCTCTGATGACTATAGCAAAGTGATAGATTTTATAGAATTTCATTTGAAAGAAATTACATCTAACTGGTGGAAATAAAACTGTATGTATTTCTACGAGGTTAATAAAGCTAGTACTTCTCTGTTTTGCCGTTTCTAAGAGCAGTACATGCTTGATGGTGGTGGTCTTATAATGAATAAAAACCAAACAATGCTTAAAAAGAAAAATATGTGGAACCATAATTGGAGCATTAAAAATGTATATAGAACTGGATAAACTTTTATCCGCTGATACAACGGTAGATTCTTGGTACGATGAAGGGTATATACTAGTAAGTGAGATACTCTCGTATTTTAGCCTAAACGATTGGGAAGAATTATCAAATCAGGTACGCAATAAGCCAATAGAGTGGCAGCGGAAAATTGCGTACTGTCTGGATAATGAGTGCAATGAATATGAGTTAAATATTTTAATAGATTTGTTGAATATCAATGATAAAGAACTATTTGAGATCTGTATTGATACATTGAGAAGTTTTCCAATTGAAGAAAGAAAAAAATTGATATTGGAGCATCCTCAAATTTTAGAACGTGCAAATCATGTGTTGGCTACTACTGAGAATTCACCAGTAAAATTAGTTCTTCAAGATTTCCTTTCAAAAATGAATTCAAATTAGTTCATAATGATATTATAAAAAAACTTGAGTGGCTTTAAGCCTTTCAAGGTTTTTTTTGTTTATTTTATTTGTCTTTAAGTTGAGAAAAAGCCGACAAAAATAGGGATAAAATGGGGACCTTTTTTCATACGTCGGTCATCGTATGATAGAGACAAGCAAATCAACGTGAATATTTTGTCCAGAAGGAAGAACCTGCGGACGCTGATCATTGAGCACTATAAGTGCCTTGATTGGTGTCCGCTTTTTTTATTGGGAGACGCGTCTTTCCCTTATCAATGGCGTATCTGGATACGGAACAAAGGTGATGAGGAATGTGGCCAAACGAGAGGGACATTCTGAGCCTGGATAGCAGCTGGTCTGCGGCGGCCGTATCGGGGACAGTTTTTCATTTTAATTGATGATTGACTGTACTTGGCATCCTCTCGGAGTGTAGTCATCATTTCAAAATCTATTTAAGCGAATAGCGTAAGGCGGTGCTTATTCGGCAAGGAGAGTATGAACATGAAGATCAGGGATTCTGTTTCTAAAGAGACATTAAAGCAATTTAAAAGCATTGCTCCTGGTTCTAATAGAAAGAAGGAGAACGATGCTGATCCCATTACGAATAGGGATTGGGAAGAAATCATGGGAACGAGACGCGAAACGTATCAAAGACAAGGCGGCCGTATCCGGAGAAAAAGATAACCTAATGGGAACAGTCGTCTTTTGGGTGTATGGCTGCAGGTGCTTTGGTGAGGGATAGGAGCGCAAAAATTGATGAGCATGGCATCAGGATTTGGCGTATCTGCAAATCCAACAAAAGCAAATCACAAAATCGGAGAGGATAAGGTTGTACGAATTGGTAACATCGTCAATATGTATGGAGCGCGCAAAGCTGAAAAGCCCTTCCTTATTGGAGGGGATTTTCTCTGATATTTTATTCAATACCATCTGCTATATACTAGGGTTCTCATTATTAGTCTTATTGACTTTGTCATGGTATTTTTTTAAAACTTTTGTATTTAAATCACTTATTTCGGAAAAATGCCATTCAAACGTTGTAATAATTCTATGAAGTTCAAATAACATTTTCTCTATTTCATCAACATTGTTCTTATCTAATGAATCAAAACTATTTAATATATTATCTAATTCTTTAGTTAACATCGTGAAATCCTCAAGGTTTTCGTATTGTTCATCTAAATCTTCTTCTTTGACAATGTTAGTACGTGCATTAAGATTACCTAGTATGTCTAATATTCCTTCTAATTTCTTATACATATAAATACCCCCCTATTATTTATAGCCCTTAACAAATCGTCCAAGTGCTTTTTTAGTCTTGTCAGTGTTTAAAGTACCATCTAAATTCAGAACGTACTTCACATTCCCTGTCTTATCAATTATCTCTAAATGGTCCTTATGTAATGCGTCGAGATAAAGTCCATAACCCTTTTTCAGATATTGATTATCAGTTCTCTTATCTACCTTATAAATTGATTGTCCGTCGTACTTTACTTTTGTTTTTGTTAAGGAATTACTTATTGATTTTCCAAATGACATATCAAAAAACTCATTCATATTTGAGACTGGTTTAACAGTAGACTTAGCCGTATTCTTAATCTTTTTAGCTGTTTTTTCACCTTTCAGCATTTTAAAAAGATACTTTCCAACTTTAGCGATTTTAGCCCCTGGTATCATGTACAAGCTTGATACTAGACGGTCCATTTCAGCGACTTTGTCACCTGTTACAGGGTCTCTCCCTGTGATGACTCGAATTGCATCATTTATTCCTGTAAATTCAACCGCCGTATTTAAGATGTTTGAGGTTTGTTCACCCGTTTTCAAGTCAGAAATCTTTGTGATGCTTTCAATATTCACTTTGTTTTGATCCGATATTCGTAACCGATATAGCATTCCATCTCGAATAACTTCAACTGTTTTGGCATTTGCGAAGTCAATCTTTTCATTTGTATTATATACTTTTCCATTTACGAACACGGCGTTTTGATTGATTTTATTAGATGGTTTCCTATTTACAACCGTATCCACATTTGAGTGTTCTTTTTCATTCAGCTTTTTTAGCATGACCATCATCGGGTTTTCATCGGGATTGTCTATTTTTTTATTCAATCCACTGATGGTGCTGCTGATTTTTTTGTCTTCCTCATCTTTGAGAATGGAGTCTTTTTGATAGCTGGTGATTCCGATTTTCGGGCCAGTAAACATCTTGCCTAGAGTGTCTATGTATTCCTTCATTGTTTGGATGGAGCTCTTGGTTTCATTCTGTCAAAGGCGTGGAGCGTTCCGATGGTTTTTGAGATGTTCATCCATGCTTTTTGGTAGCTGGCTTGAAAAGCGGACTCGTCCACACTTGGTAAATCAATGATATGGCTGACTTTGCCGATGGCGCTGTTAGCATCTGACACGATATCAGAAACGACCCGTTCGGCATTTTTTAAACCTTGATCAAGCTCATGTTCGAGAAATGATTGTGAGATAAAGCCATTTTCATTTGATTTAAATGCGTGAAGTGCATTCTTTATCTTTTGGAGTGCGGAACTGTATTCTTCAATCGTGATTTGAAAGAATTGCAAAAAAGGGATATGACACTCTGCATAAAAGGCTCGGATCGCTTCTCCAGCTTCACCCTTTAGTGCGCCATCTAATGAAATGATTTGATTGATTTGACTTTCAAGGGATTTCATATGTTGTGATTGTTGTTTTAACTGTGTCAGGGTTTGATCAATTCCATGATGCAAAGCCTGAACATCTAACGTTTTCATGGCATTCTCCTTTAATGCTTGGTTACAATCATTAGCGATTTTACCATTATACGGAGATTGATTGGGGGATAAATACTGAAATTCCGTCAAAATGAAACGATTTACATAGGTGATAAAGACTAGAAGTTGGAATAACGAGTTTAGAATAGTTAGAGGATGTGTGCATTCTCACAAAAGTCTTGCTGCCGATGGCATTTATGGTCCGAAGACTCAAGCAAAACTCGAAGCACTCTTGAAGTAAACAGAGAAGCCCTTCCTTATTGGAGGGGCTTTTTTGTTTGTCTTTATTCAGTTCGATGCTTCATTTTATTGATCGTCCTAAAAGATGCTTCAACGCCAATGAAAACGACAAAGAAAATTATAATCCAACTAACTAAGTCTGCCCAAATATTGGACATGTTAATAACACCAAATTTACTTAATCCCGATTGAATTACAAAGGAGATTAAAGCAGTTATAAACACAGACAGAAACCAATTTGTTTTTTTCAATTAAACCACTTCCTTTCAAAAATTAAAGGAATTTGCAAACATACTTGGTTGTTTTATTTTCGTTCTTGTAACGTTTGCAAAATTCGTGACCACCCATATCCAAGAGTTTTTTTCCTAGCCACGCAAGACCCGCACCAGCTAACACTTTGGCTGCCCAAATCAATAGAGGTGCAACCATAGTTGTGATTTCACCTTTTTGTTTTGCGGCTGATTGGTCTTCATAAACCTTTTCTGCATCATCCCCAACCAATGACTCTAAATGATTTTTGATTTCTAGTGCGATGTCTTTTGGCAATCCAACCTTGATAACTTTGGATTCATCAAAAGAAAAAGTTTTATCTAGTTCATTGTATGCAGCAGCTTCGAAAATAGCCTGTGCAATTCTTTGTTGTTTTTGAGGGTCCCATTGTTCTTTGGCTGATGCTTGACCAAAAGAAGAAGTGATTCCAAGAGTCACAATAAGTGTTAATACAAGTGTAAGTTTTACATTTAGCTTACGCAATAAACCGTTCATACTAAACATCCTCCCCCTAAAAGTATTGTCCCACACCTGTATGGTAACAATTAACAGGTTTTATTTTCCATGCTTTTTATAAAAATGGTAAAAAAATACTAAATGAAAATCCCGCCGTTTGTGACGAGATTGTGAAATGTTCTTATTTAAACCGCCATTCTCTTTTCTCCTTATCCCACGTTAACTCCTTGCGAGAAACTAAGTTTTTAACAGCCTTACGAATCGTCGGCTCATCCCTACCCGTTTTCCTTTTTAGCTCATAGATCGTGGGATTCTTACGGAACCGGGATATAAAAAATCCGTATATTTCAATGATTTACTTACTTCTTTATCAAACCACTATTACTCATGTATTACTCACACGGCTCCTTTGCAGGAGCTCTTTTTTTGTTCTTTTTTGCGGTTTTTTTGCGGTGTGCTGTAAATCTTTGTATGTAATAATAAATGTAATATAAGGGAAATTTGTGGAAGGAGAGTACAGGATGGAGAAAGTTCTTTCTTCACATGTTGGTGTGAAAATAAATGAATGGTATAAAATGATTCGGCAATTCAGTGTTCCAGATGCTGAGATTATGAAAGCTGAGGTAGAAGAAGAAATTGAACAAATGGAAGAGGATCAAGATCTGCTCATTTATTATCAATTGATGTGTTTTCGCCATCAAATTATGCTAGATTACATTCAGCCAGTAGACTTTAATAAAAACAGACCTTCAATTTCAACCCTCCTAAATCAGATAGAATCTTCTCAAGAAAAGCTCACCGGAATGTTAGAGTATTACAATTTATTTTTTACAGGTATGTACGAGTTTAGTAATAAAGAATATGTAGAAGCAATAAAGTATTATAGAAAAGCTGAAAATAAACTTGATGTCGTCACTGACGAAATTGAAAAAGCTGAATTCCACTATAAAGTAGCCGAAGCCTATTACATTATGAAACAAACACATGTCTCTATGCACCACATATTGAAAGCAATGAAGATATACGAACAATATGATTTGTATAAAGTGAGGAAAATCCAATGTTCATTTGTCATTGCAGGTAACTATGATGATATGAAATATAGTGAGAAGGCCCTTCCTCATTTAGAGAAATCGTTGAAGATGGCAGAGGAAACAAAAAACAATAGGCTGATCTCATCCGCATATTATAATCTTGCTGATTGCTATGAATGCTTGGGGAATACAGATCAGGCAATTTATTTTTGTGAAAAGGCTGTTCAAATCAACGAAAATGAGCGGTACGACAACTTACCACATTCACTTTATTTTCTGTCGTCCTTATTAATGAAGAAAGGCGACTATAAACAAGGAAAGGATATTCTTGATTATGGTCTTTCTATTTCTATTCAATATCAGGATGAGTTATACAAACAATTGTTCCACTTTATCAAAGCTCTATATGTTGATAAAGTTAATGTTGACCAAATTAAACAGGTCTTTCATTTCTTAGATGAGAACAAAATTTATGCTTACTTAGAAGAGCTGTCTTATGATGTGGCGGTTATGTTCAAATCTAAAGATGATCATGAAGCAGCAAATGAATTCTTAATGAAGATGTTGGACACACAAACAAAAATTCTGAAAGGAGACTGTCTGTATGAGTATTAAAAAAGTTGTTTTTTGTGCTTTGGCAGTCATTGTTCTAGCTTCTGCAGCTGGTATTCCATCACAATCAAAAAGTGATAACGGTAGCATTGAAATTGCTTCAAGAAAACAAACATAAAAGCCTCCTAAAAAGGAGGCTTTTATGGGGACGGATTGGGGACCAACCCTTTCAGTTTTGTTCAGAAATGAAAATTTTTAATCAGAAAGGGTCATCATAGAACCTTATTAAATCAGTCTTTTTCAGAGAACGTCTGTTTGCTTCAGATAAGGACATTCTCCTTGACAGGGTAGAGGTCGCTGGTTCGAGCCCAGTCGGAATCATATGAAAAGACGTTGATACAGAGCCATTCTCGAGATAATCGAGAGTGGCTTTTGTATTTCTTAGAACAAAAAGGTAACATTACCATAATAAAAACCAAACTGGAATTTAGTGTGGTCAAATTTAAAATTCCATCCATTTGATCAGCAATCTGTTGGCTTGTTGAAGGTAGTACATGAGCATATGTTTGAAGTGTTACTTTTATACTTTTATGTCCCAGTCTTTCACTCACTGCTTTAACAGGTGCGCCATTCAATAATAAGATCGTTGCACAAGTGTGTCTCAGATCATGAAATCGTATCTTGGTAACGTCTGATTCCTCTATTGCAGGGTTCATTATTCTGTTTCGTATGTTAGATGGGTTCATTGGTGTTCCATAAAGTGTACAGAATATCAAATCCTGATCTTTGTATATATCAGCGTACTTTTCTTTTTCTTCTTCTTGTTTAGTTCTATGTTCTTTTTTTAGAGCTTTATCGATTTTCAAAGGTTAATATATCTGTTGTATTCTTTTTTGAGTCTTCAAATACTTATCTCCAGTTTTCTCTAGTTGCTTTTAGCATTATGTAACTCCTTTTTAGAATTTCTCAGTTTAATTTTAGGGAAGATGGGGGAGAGAGGCGCCTACATATAAATGATGGTAATACAAAGACCTTCAAATGAAGGCCATTAATTGAATTTCTTTTTTAATCCATCCATCATATCCGCAGCATAAAAAGATTGTAAAAGTTCATCTACATTGATCTTTTTGTTCTTCTTGCTTAGAAATTGATCAATGATCTTTTCATATTCTTCTCTAGTGTTTCCTTCAATATCTGAAAGGTTTAATTCTTCACCGAAGTGTCTAATGAACGCTGTCCTTGTTATATCATATGCCTTTTTGTTTTCTTCTTCACAGGTGCAAAATGCTCCTGAGAGAGTGATGAGGAATTGAACGTCTTCATCGTCTAAACCATTGGTTTTTTGGAACTGAATGAATTGATTTTGTGACATATATAGTCACCATCCTTTTATCTCACATTAATATAAGTGATCATTTGTCTATCTAATTTTTCATTTATCTGATTGAATTCATCTTTTACTTCATTACTGAATTCAACAATATTGCATTCAATTTCTTTTAATTGTACTGAAAGTTCATGAATAGCTTTTAGAATTTGTTCGGCTTCAGCCATATAGCCTCACCTCTAAACTTTGTATTGGTTTTCCTTTTCAATTCGCTCCAAAGATCCCTCAATCTTGTCTAGGGTCTTAAGTTGCCTGTCATGTTCCTCTTTGATTAACTTCAGCGTTGATGTGATTTCTTCAGTTGTTTTCATTGCAGATTTAATTTCTTTTATATCTAGTTTGATTTCATCTGTTATTTCTAAGATTTTTACAATTAACTTAGGGGCAATATCTTTCAATTTAAAACATCTCTGGCCATTGCAGTTTTGTTTAATAAAAGGCGAAACTAACCCTTATCTTTCTTATTTAGGTGGTCTTTGATTACTTTTTCAAGTCCATTAATTTGTTTGAGGGCATACACTAGAATATCGTCTTTTTCATCATCTTCAATAGCTTGATCATCAATCTCTTTTTAGTGAACGTCTTCGCCTCTGAGGAGATAGTCAGTTGTAACTTCAAAGAAGTCGGCAATTTTAATCAATGTATCATAATCTGGTTGTCTATATCCTCTTTCATAATTCGCATAAGTTGCTCTATGAATACCTTTTTTTCTGCCATTTGCTCCTGGGTTAATTTTTTAGTTTTTCTAAGTTGTATCAAGCGAACTTCAAACATACACACACCTCATTTCAAATTCATTATAACGATTCGAATTGTAACAAACAATTACGTTATATCAGAAACAAAAAACTCCTATATCAAAAAAACATCGGCAATGTTTCTTAATATAATATTGAATAAAATGATTACATACGAAAATTTGATATGAAACAAATCGAGAGTGAGGTGATCAAATTGAACCATATCACAATCGTTCAAACCAAATTCAATACACAGGAAATTAACAATCTTTATTCAGCAATCATTGTTAAAGATAGGGGAATGTGATGGACAAATCGTTTTAGCTGAAATCACTCAACGAACTGATGGTAACTACGATGAGGGAACGATCTGGTATATAGGAAGAAACGTCCCATATGCAGACTTAGAAACGCTTGCTGAGGTCGTTACGCATCTATTGAAGCTGGGAAGTCTTAACCGATTTGAGGATGTTAGAACCGAAGAAGGGTGTTTTTTATGTCCCATTTGACTAGGTTAGTCTCGTGGGGTTTTTCTATGCCATCATTTAATAATCCTCCCCTTCTGCCGATAATTTTGTTGAGGTGATTTTGAATGAATTGTGAAAATTGTATGAGACAAATTGATAAGGAAACATTGGAAGATAGGCTTTTAAATTGGAATGGGAAAGATTTAATAAATTATATAAAAACTCACTTCTCTTTTGATAGCCATTCTGGGAATCTCCAGGAAAATATTGAGATACTTAGATCGATCGATAAGGTAGTTTTGGAGACTGCTTTAGCTAGAGTAAAAGGATTTGAAAAAATATACGAAAACAAACATATTTTATTCTTTATAAGTGGATTGTTAACTGCTACTGTTCCAGCAATAACTTCATTCTCTACATCAGAATGGAAAGTCCGTGTGATGATAACTCTTTGTGCCACTTTATTTTCAGTATCGACTTTAATGATTTTCAAAAAAGCGATAAGCAAAGATAACTATATCGCATCATCAGTGTTGTCATTTCGAGAAATGTTAGAACAAGCTTTAGAAGCAAAGACGGAAAAGGAAAGTGACTAACTCTCTTCCTCCCCCCTGTTTCTAATCGAAGGCTTTAAGTAGGCTCGCACTCAAAATCACTGTCTTTTTTCCGATATTATCCATGAGGTGACTATAAGTGAGAAGCACACTGAAGGAAAATAAAGAAATTAAGGAATTTAGAAAACAGAAGTTTACTAAGCAAAATTTAAAGCATAATTTGGTGGAGTTGAGTTCACGTGGGCTTATTGTTTACATAACAGAGAACTTCCCTAGAGATGGTCAAGATTATCTCGAACATAAAAAGAAGATGATGATTCTAAAATCATTAGATACGGAAGATATATCAGCCGCTATCGCTCGAATGGATAGGATTAATCATGTTAATGATCAAAAAAGATTCTTCTTCTTTATTGGAGCAATGTCAACAATTATCGCTGTTGCTCTTGGTAACATTCTTGGGAATATAGAATTCGATCCCAATGCATCCAGTTTAGACAATGCTGCAACTATTGTAATGATATGCATTATTCCAATTTTCATCTATCTAATGTTTTCTTGGGCAGTGATAATGGACAGTATCAACAAAGCAACAGTTTATTATTTTAAAGATTTGCTTATCCAAGCCAAAGATGAGAAAAAGAATGATATTGAAATTGTTTAGGCTCTCCCCTGCTTTTTTTTTATACTGGGTTTACTTCATCGTAAATTGCAGTATTACAAAGGGAGTAGTTTTAACCGACACCCTATCAGTATGATAGGAACACTATGACGGTCACCACTATCATTTTAAATGAGAGTATTAAGCTGCCTAAGTTTAACTTAGGAGGGGAGCTAGATCACATAGTTTTAACCTACAGTGGAGATCTCATAAATACCTACCGTCATTTAAAATGACATCAGCTTATATGAAAACGCATTTTTGCGTTCAGTCGTTTAAAACTACGATATTCTTTCCATTCAATCTAAATCCCCTGTATAATTAAGGAAAATTAATTAGGAGGATTAAAAGTGAAGGTTCTTAGATTTGAATATGAGAAAAATAGATTTAAATTATATGCGATGTTTATGGACGATATTTCAACCATGAGAGATGATGATATTCAAAGAGATATGCTAAATAAGAGTAAAAATATAGTTAAAGCTGGTCTGGGCTTTGAGGGCTATTTGAACCAAGAATATTTTTCAACATACGAAGAAACCAATTCTGTGTATTGCTCATATACGTTTTGAAAGGATAACAAGACAAGAAACTAAGAACGTGAGTTAGACGAAGCTAAGACTATGGATCATGATGAATTGAATGAGGATTTATTATTAACCCATGTTTTCATAGAAGAAAATGGATGTTGGAGGATTGTCAGTAAATGCTCAAATCAAAATTAATTGTTTGGACTTTTATCATTGTGACTGGATTCTATATGCTCAGAAGTATATGGAACATTGCTGTATTTCCAGATAAGAAATGGACAGATTACGCAGGACAGGTTTTGATTGTAGTTTTTGGAAGTATGGTGAATGGTTTAATCGCTGCATTCTTTATGTACGCAGCAGCTATGTTAGTGAAATATATTAATGGTGATAAAGCTTAAAACAGGTGTATAAGAAGGTAACATTTTTTTCGGTTTTTAAAAAATACGAAGGAACACCAGAGGATACAGAAGGGTAAGGAAAGCTTATGTATCAAGGTTTATAAGTGAATATAGGATATCGGTGATAATCACAGGATTCTACATATCTACCTTGATAGGTTCGAGCACAGTCGGAATCATCGTTTAAACCCTTGCTTAGCAAGGGTTTCTTTGTTATTTCAGTAACGAATATTTGTTTAGTTTCTTTTGATTGAGCCGAACTTAATCCACCAGATTGTTTGTCAGTATTCTTTAGTAACAAAACGATTAAATTGTTCAGCAGTGTTAATTTTTAATTTATTTGTAGAATGACCATATTAATATGTAAGATTGTTTTAGCGCTAGCATGTCCGGCTTTAATGCTCTCATCAGCCCCCAATAAGGAGTTCGATCATTGTATGTCTTAAAAATTAAAAATGAGATAGGGGAGTTACCCTCCTATCTCATTTTTAAAACCAACCTTGATATTTGCCTGTCCAAGCACCATCAACCTCTTTTGCATCTTTTAGGAGGAAAGAGACAAATGATTGCTTCTTTTTGTGTATTGGCTTTTAGATGAATAGTGTTCAGCTCAGCTTGAGGAGTTTTTATCTTTTGACTCTTGTTGCTGTCTGCACTAGAATTTGAAGCGGATGCAGAAGATGTAGAAAGAAGTAAAGCAATGGATAATGCGGAACAAGTTATAACTTTTTTTAATCTCATTTAAAACACTCCCTAGTTTAATTTGACATCCTTAATTATCCTATATTTTATAAAAAATTCAAGGGTATTTTTGTAAAAAAACGAATGGTTTTCAGAGTTAGATAGATTATAAGAAAATTTCAAGGAGTGATAGGATGAAATCTATACAATTGCGTTTACTGCAAAGGATCGATCAGAAACAAGTCCGAAATGCTCTGATCAAGGAGCTAAAGGTTTACAAATCCTTAAATTCCTTATAATCATCAGGGGATTTAAGCTTAAAGATGAGCGGGAAAAGACGTTAAAGATTAATTTAAAAGATGAATGTGCTTTTCTATTCGAGTTCGTCTAGTTTAACTTCTATAGACATACTAATAGAATGAATACTTCAGCAAAGAAAACATATATTAATAGAGACGTTCATGTTGGACAAATTTATGTATCAAGCGTTGCTGGAACTTTATCTCATGCCAAGCTTATGGCAGTCACTGAATGAAAACGTTATAATTCAAACTAGTGATAGACTGAAACATGACATAACTCTTGAAAGGATGATTGTGGTGGTAAAAACAGATAAAGTCTCCTCCTGAATACATGAAATTACATTCAGGAGGAGATAAAAAATGTTTAAACAAATAGATGAAAATTATCTGAGAAAAGAGCACTTTCATCATTATATGACGGTAACCCGATGCTCATATAGTCTGGTGATCGATCTAGACATCACGAAATTGTATGCAATATTAAAAGAAAAAAGGCTAGATTCAATGCAAATTACCTGAAGACAAAAGGTATTCTCATGGAAATCTAGAAGGTGAAGGCAGACTGAAATGAGTCTGCCTTTTAGTTTTGTGATGATAAAGACATGTGCCAAAGGTTTATTGATGTACAATGGTTCTTTTTGCGGTTTCTTTTCGGTGTCTTGTAAATTTCTGTATGTCATAATAAATGTAATATAAGGCAATCTTGTGGAAGGGGAGTAAGGGGATGGAGAAGGTCCTTTCTTCACATGTTGGTGTGAAAATAAATGAATGGTATAAAATGATTCGTTAATTTAGTGTTTCAGATGCAGAGATTTTGAAAGCTGAGGTAGAACAAGAAATTGAACGAATGGAAGAAGACCAGGATTTACTGATTTACTATCAATTGATGTGCTTTCGTCATCAGCTTATGCTTGATTATATTAAACCCTC